>NZ_CP095742.1:2762678-3069642 GCF_023078495.1 Luteibacter aegosomatissinici
GGGATGAGACCACTGACCGTGTGCGGGGGCTTGAAGACGGCGCGGACGCCTACCTGACGAAGCCGGTTTCGGTCTCCGTCCTGGCGGCAACCATCCGCAGCGTGGCAAGGCGGCTGGCGACGGGGCGGCCGACCGAGCTGCCCGTGGCGCAACAGGTGCCGGACTGGACGCTCCGTGACGGTGGCTGGGTGCTTCGCTCGCCAGGCGGGCAGGCAGTTGCCTTGACGGCCCATGAGCGGATTGTGCTCGGGCTGCTCTACGAGCAACGCGGTGGAACGGTTGCCAGGGACGTCCTCATCCGCGCTCTTTCTGACGATGCACACGACTTCGATCCCCACCGTCTGGAGATGACCGTCCATCGGCTGCGTACCAAAGTCAGCCGTGTAACCGCCAGCATGTTGCCGGTGCGCGCGATCCGTTCGCGTGGGTACCTCATGCTGCAGCCAGAGGCCCCCTTGCCCGAAACCCCTTGACGGCGTCACGGGCGGCGACATCCGCTGCCGCTGTGCGCTGTAATGCAACGACGGCAAGGTCTCCCCAGCCTTTGAGGGGCTCCCCGGCGAGAATGACATCGAGGTCGTCTGCGAGGTGGTCGAGCAGCGCTCCGGCCTCCGCCGGTCCGGCCACAGCCACCACAATGCAGCCCATCTCCTCAAGCGATACAACCGACGCATCGCGTCGCCCTTCGTCACGTTCGACCACCAGGACGCGAAGCGGCGCCGGAGCAGCGTCCTCGCCACGTTCCGGCAGCCACAACCCGACCGTTGTCCCGACCCCGGGCACGGATGTGAGGGTTAGCTCCCCGCTGTTTCGCACCAGCATATCCTTGACCATCGCGAGGCCGAGTCCTGTTCCCTCCCCCGTCGGCTTGGTGGTGAAGAACGGCTCGCAGGCACGGACGCGCACGGCCTCCGACATGCCCGGACCGCTGTCGGCCATCTCCACGTTCACCCCTCTCGTGTTGCCCCGGTCGCTCCAGCTGAACTTCACCGCAAAACGTCCCGATGCGCCCATGGCGTCGCGCGCATTGGTCGCCACGTTGACGATGGCAAGGTCGAAGTGGCTGCGGTCCATCCAGACCATCGATGGCGCGGCCGACTCGACATCAACATCAACCCCCGGTGGGAATATCTGCCTGAGGACCGGCTGGATGTCAGCGACGGCGCGTGCGGCATCGAAGCGTTCCGGCGAGGTCCCGCCACGCCGCGCGAATGCGGTCAGACGCCGCACCAGTTCGCGCGCCCGCGTTGCAGCACCGCCGATGTCCCGGATGAGTGCGCGCAACTGCGCCGGGTCGTCAAGAGAACGGCTGCGCTCGGCTGCGCCTTCAACGATGGCAACGAGGTGGTTGACGTCGTGGGCAATACCAGCGGATAGGCGGCCGACGGTTTCCATGCCGTGTGCGTGGAGCGCCATGTCCTGGGCACGTTCGCGGGCCTCCATTTCCGTGCGGAGCGCCTCGTTGGCTGCAAGAAGCAATCCGGCGGATTGCCGCGCCTCTTGAAGGGCAGCACGCATCGCCCACACGCAGCGGTCAAGGACAAGCGTGATGACAAAGTAGCTCATCGACATCGATGGCGCATTCGCTGCGCCGAGCCAGGGTCGGGGGTACGCACGGGCTGTGAGATGGACCACATCGACAATGCCCCCACCCCACATCATCAGCACGATGAGACCGTAGATGAGCCAGAGCGACCTGCGACCAAGAATGAGGCCACCGAGGACGATGGTGAGCACCGGATAGGTCTGGTCGAGCATCTGCCGCGTCAGGCCGATGGACAGGTACATGACAGCGAGTGCGACGAGCATGGCCGTGACGAACCATTGCACCGCGCGCCGCAGGCGCCCCTGGCGGATGAGCCGGACGCACAACAATGCCGTTGTCCACACCATCACGTCGACGGCAAGGTCGATGGCCATGTCGGGGCGGACGGGGGTCTTGACCAGCAAGAGGTGATACGCCCAGTTGAGCGGCAGGGTCACCATCATGAACAGGAGCAGGAACTGGATTGCCGGCGCGTGACGGAACTCAACGGGGTCTTCGACAGGGGCCGCCTGCAACCAGGTCAGGACGGAACGGACAACGGGCATGGCAGGGCTCCGGAAAAAGTGAGCGTCCGTGAGGATTCCGTGCGCGTGCGTGCGTGTATTTCAGGGAGATGACGCCTATAAAAAAACCGCCGCCCCTGCGGCAGACCTGCCCTGCAGGCGAAACCAGAACCAACGGGGAAACCGAATGTCCTGCCCACCTTCCTTCCGGCACCCCCGTGCCGGACACGCACCACTGTTCCTTGCGCTTTGCGTCGCCGTTGCCCTGCCCGGCACGTCGAACGCCGCAAACCGCGATGGTACCGCGCCCTCGCCGCAAGCGCAGCGCACCCTGTCGGCCAATGCAGTCACCGGGAACTATTTTCAGGGAGACGGTGCAGGCGACGGGACCGACGATGCACTGGCCAGCGGTGCAGGCGCCGTGGCCGGTGGTGCGTCTTCGGTCGCGACGGGAGACGCGAGCACGGCACTGGGGTATTTCTCCCAGGCCTACGGGACGGGCGCACTGTCGCTCGGGAGCTTTTCACTGGCCGACGGACTGCATTCTGCGGCTGTCGGCGACAGCGCACTGGCCACCGCCGATTACGCATCGGCCATGGGCTATGGCAGCTCGGCAACCGGTACGTCAGCCCTTGCTGTCGGCGGTTATGCGGAAGGCACGGATGATTACGGCGTTGCCGTAGCCCGGCTGACCTCCGCCTCGGGTCAGGGCGCCACCGCCCTCGGCGCAGGCGCCGACGCAAGCGGTGATTTCTCCATCGCCACAGGGTTCGGATCCAATGCGGGAAGCGTCAATGCCACCGCCATTGGTACCGGGGCGCAGGCAACGGGCGCGAGCAGCGTGGCCATCGGCGGCGCAGGGCGGGATGCGACAGGCGCGCTCCTTGAGTTTGCACCGGGCTCTCCTCTTCTCGCCCCCAACGCCGCAGGGCTGGCGGCCACTGCCATCGGGTCCGGCAGCGAGGCGGCAGGCGACTTTTCCATCGCATTCGGTGCCGGCTCGTTTGCCGACGGTGCCTTCTCCATCGCCTCGGGCTACACGGCCTATGCGCCTGCGGTCGACAGCATTGCCCTCGGTCGCCTGTCGACCGCCACGGGTGACCGGAGCGTATCGATCGGCATGTTTTCCCATGCCGTTGCGCCGGAGACCACAGCGGTCGGCGGCGCGCTCGATATCGCCTTTGGGTCTTATCAGGTAACAAGCGCCCTGGCTGCACGTGCCTCGGCGTTCGGCGGAGGTGCAATTGCTTCGGGCGTCTCGTCGACAGCCCTTGGAGCTCAGGCTCAGGCCTCAGGGGACGACTCCATTGCCATTGGCACGTTTGCCTCAGCCAACCTCGGTGCGAAAGGCACCATTGCGATCGGGGCGTATACCCAAGTGGATGTCACAGACGGTGTCGCACTCGGCTCGGGCTCTCGCAACTACCGCGAAGGGACGGTGTCTTTCGGCAGCGACGGGTCGGACGGTTCGAGCGTGGTTCGCCGCCAGTTGACCAACGTCGCCGATGGCGCGGATGACTTTGACGCGGTCAATCTCGGCCAGCTCAACCGGGCGCTGTCTGCCATTGGTGGGCCGGGCGCGAGCTATCTCATCCAGGGGACCGTCTACGACACCCTCCAGGATGCGTTTGGCGCGGTCGACCGCAACCTGACGGACCTGTCGAACACGCCGCCCACCTCGCCATCCGTGCCATCGGGCAACGGTCCGGGGCTTGCCGTGGGTGCCGGCAGCAGCGCAAGCGACGGCACGTCGGTTGCGGTCGGCAACAACGCCTCGGCACCGGCCACCAACAGCGTGGCCATTGGCGCGGGGTCCGTGACCACAGAGGCGAGCACGGTCTCCGTCGGCTCAGCGGGCGCCGAGCGACGAGTGACCAACGTCGCCGCTGGCGTGCATGGAACGGATGCGGCCAATGTCAGCCAGATGGATGAAGCGCTGACCACGGCGCGGTCGTACGCCGACCAGGGCGATGCGGCGACTCTTTCCCGCGCCAATGCCTACACCGACACGCGCATCAGCACCGTCGGCGTGACCCGGAGTGAGTTCGACAGCTTCCGCGACGACACCAACCATCGCTTCCAGTCACTCGACAGGGACATGAAACGCTCCGGTGCAATGGGCCAGGCCTCGACGCAGATGGCCATCAATGCAGCCGGTGCGACCACCCCTGGCGGACGCGTGGCCGTGGGCATGGGCACACAGGGTGGCCAGCAGGCGTTGTCGGTAGGCTACGCCCGGAGCCTCGGCGAGCGCGCTCACGTGAGCATCGGCGGCGCGTTCAGCGGTTCTCAAAACTCGGCCGGTGTCGGCTTCGGTGTTGACCTGTGAGGATTCCCATGCCCCCCTTCCGTCTCCTGCCGCTCATGGCAGCGCTCCTTGCCTGCCAGAGCGCCCTTGCCTCACCCGCGTTCCAAACGCGACTCATCGTCCGCATGAAGCCGGGCGTGGCCAGTAGTGCAACCACCGCCGCCACGGTCGTCTCGCACGCAGCAGGCGCACGGCAACGGACCGGGACGCCCTGGTCCATCGACCCGGTGCGTACCCTTGCGACGGGCGCGCACCTCGTGGCCATCAACCACACGGTATCCAGCCAAGACCTCGCCGCGCTCATCTCGTCCATCGCGGCCGACCCCATGGTTGCCAGCGTGCAGCCTGACCATGTGTGGCAGAGGGCCACGGCCGCCACGCCGCCGGATGATCCGTACTTTGCCCGCTACCAGTGGCACCTGCGGGCCGGCAATGGCGCCATGGAGACAATCGGGCGTGACACCAAGCCGGTGGCCAACCTCGGCGGCATCGATGCCGTCGACGCCTGGCAGGTGGGCACGGGAAACGGAGTCAGCGTTGCCGTTATCGACACGGGACTCACCCACCATCCGGACCTTGATTTGACGCTGGGAGATGCCGGGTACGACTTCATTTCCAGCGGCTTCATCTCGGGGCGCACGACCGATGAGCGAGCCCCCGGCGGGTGGGATACCGGCGACTGGACCAGTGGGCCGCCCTACAACACACCCGATGGCTGCACCACGCCCGATGCGGCCGAGGACAGTTCGTGGCACGGCACCCATGTGGCCGGCACCATCGCTGAGCTGACCAACAACGCCACGGGGATGGCGGGTGTGGCGCCTGGAGCGCGGGTGTTGCCCGTCCGTGCACTCGGCCACTGCGGCGGGTACGAATCCGACATCGCAGATGCCATCGAATGGGCGTCAGGCGGCGACGTCGACGGGGTACCCGACAACCTGCACCCTGCCGAGATCATCAGCATGAGCCTCGGTGGCGAGGGCATGTGCTTGCCCGACACACCGGAAGCCATCGCCATCCAGGATGCGCTCGCGCGCGGCGCGACCGTGGTGGTGGCTGCCGGCAACAGTGCAGCGAACGCGGCGGGGTACTCGCCGGCGAGCTGTCCTGGTGTCATTACGGTCGGCGCCGTCGGCGTCGGCGGCGGGCGCGCGTTTTATTCCAACTGGGGAAGCGCGGTGACTATCGCGGCGCCCGGTGCTGGCGTGTATGCGGGGGACGCCGCAACCGGGGACCTGGTCGACGCGGGGTTCGTGTGGTCGACCGTCAACACAGGCACCCACGAGCCGATCGAATCTGCCGAGGGCTACGCCTACGGCGGCATGGCCGGAACCTCCCAAGCCACACCGCATGTGGCAGGGACTCTTGCGCTCATGGTCGCAGCTGCCCGCGCGGCCCACCTGCCAACGCAGACCCCGGCGCAACTGAAATCGCTCCTCGTCAGCACGTCGCGACGTTTTCCGACGACACAAAACCCAGCCGTGGGTGCGGGCATCATTGATGCGACTGCAGCGGTCCATGCAGCTGCCGGCGTGCCGCTCCCACCCCCGCTCACCGTGCTTGCGCGAAACCTACCGGTAACCAATGAGGCACTGCCGCAGGGTGGCTCGTCCGCGTATGCCATTGATGTCCCGAATGGCGCACGTTCCCTCACGGTGCGCACCACCGGTGGGTCGGGGGATGTCACGGTGTATGCGCGAGTTGGCCAATTGCCGGCCTTGGACGGGTCAGATGCCACGCTCGTGCCCCGCCACCCGGGCAATGCCGAGGTCGTCGCAGCGAGCATTCCTGCACCTGGACGTTGGTTCATTCGCGTTGTGGGTGAAGCACAGAGCACAGGCTTCACGGTGCTTGGTTCGTTCGCTCAGCCCTAGCAAGACGCGCAAAGTCGAGCAGGCGATGCCTTCATCATGAACCAAGCGTGCGATCGCCCCGACCCGTGGTGCACCGGCAATGCGCCGCAGGTCACAGTTCCCGCCATTGCATGTTGCCGGACGCATGAAGCGCAGCGTGCGGTGACAATTGTGCAAGCGGGATGGTCCCCTCCCGCCTAGGTTGGGCCGCCGCCCGCGCACGTTCGCGTGGGCCCGTCGCCTGGACCCACTCATGCCTCTGTTTCCCCGGACCGTTCTGGTCCTTACTCTGCTCCTTGCCCTACCGCTCGATGGCGCCCTGGCCGCGCCGCCCCCAGCCGTATTTGCCGGGGTTTCCGCAAGCGCGATCCGTGGGCCGGGCATAGCGCATACGGCGGCTTCTCGGGTCGTCTTGCCCATCGAGGTGCTTGGTGACGGTAATCCCCAGTCGCCCCTTGTCAGGGATGCGGGATTTTCGCTTCCGGCTGTTGATGCTGCCGCCGCGACGTCGCTCTGGTTTGTCTGCCACCCGTGCGGCTTTTTTGGCGCGCCGGAGTTTGAGGCGACCGCGCATACGCCGGTGAAGGTCAAAGCCAGCGTGCTGGCGCTGGGCGGCGCTCTACCCTCAGACACGACCATCCCATGGACCGACATCACGGATGCGACGTTGACAGGCTGATCGCCAAAGCACCCCAGATTTTCGTGTCGCAGGGTTGCCCGGCCCAAGCAGGAGCCAGATCCCCTGATGAGCAGCCTGCGGGCCCTACGCCTTCTTTGCCCGGATCCGCTTCATCAGCTCCCGGGAAAAGGCCTCGAACCTGATATCGAAGGCATCGCAAAAATCCAGGACCTGCAGGAGGTCGACGCCACGCCGGTTCTTCTCGATGTCCGACACATAGGTCTGGGGCCTGTCGAGGGCCTCGGCCACCTCGCCCTGCGTCAAACCCCGGACCACGCGCAGCTCCCTCAAATACGCAGTGAGGATGGCGTGCCGTTCGCTGTGCACAGAGGTTCGTTTCATCAGCCGTACCCGGATGGTCGGCATGGAACCTATATCTGATGAACAGTTACGTTTAATTCAGGATTTTTACCTGATTACTAGATACTCTGTTCGCGCCTGGCCCTCAACAGGCCGCCGGGCGCGCGGGTTCGCCCCTCCCGGCGTTATTCATCAGGAACGCCGCATGCCGCCGCCAACCCGCGCCGAACGAGGCACCTGGTCCGCAACCCATAGCGCCCCGGCCCTCCCGGGCGAGCCCCCTCCTGTTCACAACTGAGACCCCATGCCCCACGAACTCGTGTGGACGGCCGTTTCGCTGGCCGTGATTACCGCCGCCTGTCCCGCTCTGAGGGAATCCTGCGGCCACCTGGCATCCAGGCTCCCTCCAAGGGTGAAGGCAGCGGGTGTGTCGGTTGTGGGTACTCGCGTCGCATCCATCGGCAGGAGTGCTGCGCAGGAGCTGGGGACCTGCCTTCCGAACGCCAGCATCGGAAGCTGCGCGAAGGTCGCCATCCCCATCCTGGGGGTCAGTCTGGTCACCGCACTGCTCATCCACACACTCCGCCGACGACGGCTGATGAACGACGAGCTCCCGGGCGTCTCCATTGGCTTTGCACTCGATCGCACACGCCGCTGCGTTCGCATCGAGCAAGCCGGCGACCGTCCAGGCCATGACGTCCCCTTTGGCCAGGTGCTCGTCACCGTGAGCGTCCGCACGGTCAGGGGAACCAAATTCGCAAGGGTGATCGTCAGCCAGTGGCCAGCTGCCCACGGCAAGCACCTCTCACCGGCCGACGCGCAACAACAGGTCAGAGCGCTTGTCTCCGCCGACGTCTCCCCCCGCTTTGCCCGGGACATCAAGGCCTGGCTCCGGCTCCATCCGTTCGTCACACCCGATGAAGTTGCCTTCAAACGGGCCTGGAAGGCCGAGGTCGCAAGCCTCGTCCGTGAGTGCCGTGACCAGAGGCTTGTCACAGACCCACCTGCCGTTGAGCTCATCGATGTCCAAAGCGGGCCGACCATTGCCTACCTCGTCATCGAGGAGGATGGCCGGGTCTATGGGGCAGTCGGAGGTGAACCCAACCTGGAGCGAGTCGTTGACCCGTTGATGTCCGATGGCTGCCGTGAGGTCAAGGCTGTCGTTGGTGACTATGCACCGGCATGGACGCTGACCGACCACCAATTTGAGCGGCTCGATGCGATGCGACAAGCCGGCCTCATCGGTCTCGTCAACCGTCATCCGGGCTGATAACGCCCACTGGCCAGGGCGCGACAGGGCAACTGCTGCAAGCGTACCCGTCAGGGACGTGGCGCGAGGGAATCGATTCGGCGCACCCGGCTCCGCCAAGGCGCCTTCTTCGCCCTGGCTGCATCGATGTCGTTTTCGTGATGCCAAAACGCGCATCATTCCCTCGCTCGCTCCATCGTCATATCCCAAGCTTGTGGAAGAAAACCTTGTTTCTCATGTCCGCATCCTTGAGAACCTTCTCCCAGCTCAACACCTCAACATAGAGATTGATGTTCTCGTACCAGTTGAACCAACCGAGGCCGTCCGGCATCGGCTTGAAGTTCTTCTCCCTTTTCAGCCAGCGCTTGACCTTCTCCGTAAGGTCACAGATGACGTAACCGTAAAACGGTGTGTGCTCGGCCACGTGGATATTCCGGCCAGTGGGCGTTTGATATTTTCCATCGTGAATCTTGTTCACATAGCGGATGATTTGCTCTACGGGGTCTTCCTTGGAGGACGGGTTGACGAAGTCATCCCTCTGCGGCCTCTTGAACTCAAAAACGATGACGGGGTTACTTGCCTCGTTGTCTGCCCGGAACGCCACTCGCTCATTGAACGCGATGATGTCAGGGCGGTCAGACTTCCCTTTGTTCAAAGGAAGGTCGGACGCAAGATACCGCGTGAACGTCAAGCGCTCGTCGAGGAGCCACAGATTGTGGTCCCAATATCCGACGCTTTCGCTGTCCGCTCTCGTCGGATGGATTATGCGATGAACAACGCCCTCGTCCCCGTAGTCGCCGCTGGCCATCAGCTCGAGGCTCTTCTGGAAGAGGTCCAGGACATTTTTGCGCAAGGCAACGTAGTGGACGAGGTCGTTCTTGCTGGTCTCGGAAATTCGCCCGACCACCTCGGACACCGTCGTTCCGAAATCACCAGAGCTTCCGTCGGTCAGGATGCGCTTGACGTCGCGCCGAATTTTCGCCTCCTCCCGGAATTTCTCCTCCTGCAGCCGAGCCTCAATTTGTTCATTGGACGGGTTGTAGGGAAACTCCGTCAGGTCGACTCTCGGGAGAAGGGCCTTGTGCCACGGCGCATCCCGGTCAACGTAGGTCGCCACCTGCGCTTCCTTTCTCTTCTGGCGGGAGGCGACCTCAGATTCGATGGCAAGACGTGTCAGCTCTGCAGCCTCCCTTTCTATCTGATTTTGCGAGATACCGAAGAGGGCGTCATTTTCCTTATGGAACTCGAATCCACCACGCTCGAGCGACACATGGTCGTTGAGGCATTTGCTGAATACATATGTCCGAATGACATAATTCCGTCCCTCATCTGCGCTCCCATCCGACCGCTTCTCGTAGAACTCTTCGGAGAATTCAGGAACATAGTTCTGCGTCGGCGTTTCGGTGACCTCGCGATTGTGCGCCACCAGGCTTATCTTGCTCTTGGTATTTCTTGGCGAGAAAAATTTGAAGATGCGAACATCAAAGTCGTGCTTGTGACCGTTGACATCGATTGCGAACGAGCGCGTACCAAGCGAAACCTCAGTGATTACCGAGTTCTTCTCATTGAGGTAATTATTGAGGACGATTTTGTCACTGCCGTCCGCCTCCGCCAGGGTTACCGTTGGGCAGACGTAGTTCTCATCGATGAAATAAGGAAGGAGCTTTTCGACGATTCCTTTTGCGATGGTCGGAAGCTTCTTGTTTAAGCGACCTGCCTGACGCACGGACGAGAGTGAAACCACTGTCCCGGTCTCATTGCGAACGGCAACGGATACTGATTCATTGACGATTATCTCGGTTTCCTTTCCCATCTCGAATCGACGTCGAGCAAATGTGCCATTGCTGCGATAGGTGCTGTCAATGGTGACACTGTCGAAATACTTGAGGCAGGTGAACCGACCGAAGCCCTTGCCGCCGATGCTTATCTTGTTGTCGGTGTAGAGGGTATCGAACGCGTTCCTGTTGACTTCATCAAAACCGATGCCATTGTCCTCGACCATGATGGAGTCGACCGCAGGAATCGCTCCATCAAATTCGACCTCCACCTGGGGCGCACGCTTGACGATGATTCGCACATAGCCCTCGCTGGGCTTCCCTGCCTCCACAGCCTGAATGGCATTGACGACAAGCTCGACCACCGGCGTGTAGACAGTCGTGCCGGTCTTGATGTTCTCGACGGCACGCTTGATGTTGACGTTGCTCACAGTAACCACTCCTTGTCGTACGGTGCCGATATACCCGCGTGTCAATATAGCTTCTCGTCCCTCGGCCGGACAGCACGCCTCCTGGAACCGCGCAGCTCATCTTGCCGATATCATCGGTCGCTGCTGCGCCTGACATCCTGTGAACCCGCCTCTTACCAGCACGACCGCCAACCCCGGGGTTAGCGGCGGGCACCGGCACCTGCGCGATATGGCGTCACCATCGCATCGGCGAGCGCACACACAAACCGGTAGCGGTCGACGTGGAAGAGGCTCCGGTCAGTCGCATCCAGCCGCCCGACAAAGAAGAGCCATCCCTTGATATCGCCTTTCTTGCCTGCCTGCTCCTTGGCTTCGTCATACGCAGCCCCGCATTCGGCCAAAAACGCCTGCTGCTCACGCCGACTCCAGCCAGCCCAGTGGAGCCGCACCCGGAACGGTGATTTGAACTCGCGCGCCGCGTCGTCCCACTCGCCGGCATTCAGCATGACCTCGCACGCCTCATCACTTTCAACCGGTTCGGCCATCCACCGGAGCGGTGCATAAAACAGCGCAGACACCTCGCCGGTCTTGCCCAGCGTGCTCTTGGCATGGCGAAACACCTCCGCATACGTGCTCCCTTGCACGCCGGGCACCCGAAGCGGCATCGCGTCGCGATCAAAAGGCATGTTGAGGAACGCCCGGCAGATGGGGCGAATCGTCTTGACGGTGTGACCATGGTAGAGCCCAGACGACCCTGCCCTGTCCGTGCGCCCGCCAGCCGCGCCCCCGCGAACTGGCCCGAGTCCAACACCGACCTCTCCGGTGACCGGCCGGTCGTCCGTGACGACGAGGCTGCTTGGAAACGGCACGGGGAATCCCTGAGGCGTGCCGATACGCTGGGTCCTCGCCCGGGCCGTGATCTTCTCCTCACCGCCCACCCTGCAATCCCTGGCGTGTTTCTTCTCCGGCCCGACCCGGAAGTAGGGACGCTTGAGATTGACCTTACGATCGTAGGAGGCCGGAAAAAGCTGAAGTTCGCACCCTGGGCAGACGTACCCTTCCGGATTGACCGATTCCATCGTCCAGAGTTCTTCGGCCTCGACCAGCTCGCGGGTCACTTTGTCACGTGCAGTGTCCAATGTTGTCCTTTGGTGGCAAGGGCGGCCGCACCGATTGCCAAAACGTTGTGATGCTGCAAACGACAAGACGGCCTGTCGACCTGGCGCTACATCCTGGTAACGGCAGTCGCTTCACTTTCTGAAGTCATATCGAGGGCGACCGGCGTGGACTGCCTTCACTATCCGTTTCTCACGACGCGAAGAATGGCCCCTTTTCGCAGCATCGTTGTCCGATTTTCGAACCAAACATGCAGGTCATTCCGATCTCGCCCGACCAAACCTGGTGTCACCAGGCCCCGAGCCGATGCCCGCAACCTTGGGGCCAAGCTCGTTCGGGGGAGCCGCCAGGGGAGGACTGGCGGCTGGTCGGCCATCCGGGTGGACCACGCGCAATCCAACATCGACCGATCATCAACCTGCGCGTTAGCGACTGTCGCCACACCTGGCGCCTCGCTCGCCACAGCAGTCGTGACGTTTCCTGTCAGGGTGCATCAGCGTCTTGTTCCAATGGCGGAGGTGACATGTCGTCAATCGCGACGATGTATACCCAGACGAGTTCAACGACCCGTTTTCCGCACTCGATGTATGCAGGCCCCGACATTTTGACGCGGTCTGGCGAAAAGCCAATCGCCTCCGCCAGGTCCGCTGGCGCAAGCTTGCCCTGCTTCATCAAGGTTTTGACGATTGCGCTGTATGCATCCGAGTATTCGATGCCTTCGCCGGGCCGTTGCGTGAAACACACGTGCAGAAGCAGTCCCCTTGATGCTGGTAGCGCATCGAAGGCTGAATCGGTAAAGACATGGAACTCGGCGTGATCGCGCGCACGGTCGAGAGCCACCCGGTCGACGCAGGCGCCCATTGCCAACGGATTGTGGGTCTGGTGAAGACAGTCGAGAAACTCTCCTGCAGTAATCCCAAAGTCCTGCATGGCCCAGTAACTCAGCAAGAGCGCCACCTTGTTGGTGAGCCTCGGGATATCGTCAAAGGCTTTTTCCGAGAGCGCCATGTTGTCGCCATGTGCGATGGCGTCGCGAGTCTCCTTGATGACCTTGAATTCCCCATGCGTGATGTTGATGGCGTCGACAACCCCCTGGTCTGTGGCATCCACGGCCCGCCGGTAACACCCGCCGAATGACACGCTCTCCCGGGTGAATGCCTGCCGCACGCGTGAAATGACCTCCTCCGCCTGTACAGGGCTCAATGGTTCAGTCATCGTGGCGAGTACTCCCCGCAGGGCGTGGATAGCGGCTTTCGATGGACCGATGACCTCCGTGGCGACGTCGCCGGCCTTCAGCTTGACCACACCATCGAGGACGCTCACATAGCCGAAGAACCGGAACTCCCAGAACCCGTCGTACCGAAGCATCCCCGCGACCCGCGTCCAGGAAATCATGCGAAAGGCCGACTGGTAGTAGTTTTCCAGCAGCACCTTCCACCGCCCGTCGACAAAGGCCCTCCTCATCAGGAAACGCGACCACCCCCTCCCGTCTCCATCTTCCGTTTCCGGCTTAAAATACTGAACCCAGGCGTGGTGCCTGGCGATTCCGCTGCCCACGGTCATCTCCAGGATGTCGACAGGCTGGCCGAGGAGAATGGTCAGGAAGATCGACAGCTCCCGGCAGCGCTCCCGCGCGTCGGCAATGCGAAACGGCGTCGCTGCTCCCACAGATACCCAGACCTGGTCGGTGACGACGGTATCGTCCCCTGAGGGCCGCAGCGACGTCTCGACCGTGATCCGGACCTCCAGCATGCCGTAGGGGGTGTTGACCTCAACATTGACGTCGTCGGGACGACCTTCCCAGGCAAGCGCTTCTCCGGGTTCACCCCGAATCCGCTGCCCCGACAGGAACCACTCGGTCAACCGGGTAAACCGGACGCTGACCTCGGTGAACGCATCCGTCGTCTCGCCTCCGATGACCTGAGCGATATACACCCGGTACGAGTGGTACTGGCAGTGGAACAGCGTAAATACCTGTCCTTCAACCGTCTTGGCCAGCAGCCTGTCAAAGGGCGTACCATCATCGAGCTCATGGAACGCGGCCGTCCGCCGGAACGTCAACGAAGTACCACTTGGCCCGCCAACCCTGAGTCTCGCATTCCCAAGCAACGCGCCAGAGTCGCCGTAAACGTCGACGTCGAACTCGGCCGGTACGGAGAAGGTGTTGGCGATGGACATGTCGCGCCTTTTGATGGGAGGTGGCTGTAGGGTGAGCGTGCGGAACCGGTGACGTCGAACGCGAACCGTCTGGCGCACACCCGAAGCATTTCAGGCCGGCGTTTTGACGAGCATCGCCTCCGGCGGTGCGAGCATTGCGTCACCCTCACCCGCCGTCTCCGCTTGCAATGAAGGTTCATGCGGAGCTTTCGTCGCAATTGCGTCCAAAACAGGCGCCTGACGCGCCTGTCGTCGACGGGCTGCCGCGAGCAATCCACACTGATAGTCGAGCCGCTCCGACAAGGTGCGCATCAGCGCCGGCAAGAATGCCATGGCGACTCCGATGGCCAGCAGGGCGCCGACTGCAGGCGAGCCGGGATTGAGCCAGTGCGAGTCGGTCACGACCTTGTAGATGCCCATCACGCCGAGCGCCGTGGTGACGATGGCGGCCTTGTCACCCACCAGAACCGACAGACGCGCGAGGCCCGTGGCCAGACGTGCCCGGTACTGGTCCTCCATGTCCTCAAGAACGCCTGCGCCATGGGCCGCGAGTGCTGCGATTTGCGGCTCGCGCACCGCCCACCGTGCAAGCTGATGGTGCGCCTCGTCCGAGGCGCGGTGTGCGCGGCGCACGTAGGACACGAGGGGGTCAACGAGGACGTAAGCCAGCGTGGGGAACAGAATCAAGGCCCATACCGCGAGCGGCGGCCAGCCCGCCCAGAACATGGGCGCGCCATGCAGGGGACCAAGCGCGACGGCGAGCAAAAATCCGATTGGCCATGCCAGACCAAACGTCCTCCGCCAACGCCGCTCCCACCGCTGGATGACCCGCTCGGTCGGACTCGGGTTCTTCAGGGGCCGATAGATGACCGCCTCTGACAGGATGCGGATGACCTCCGTGCTTTCTTCCATGGTGCTTCACGCCCCCCTCTTCAGACGCGCGACAGCGCGTGATTCTTGCCGCAGCCAAGGCATTTCCGGTATGGCCCAAGTCTTCCTTCGCGTTCACGGCCCAGAAGACACGTGCACACGAAGCACACTGGACTTAGCCCCTTTTCCCAACGACGGTAACGCCAGAGGGCTGCTGCGTACGAGACTGACGCGGCAACGAGCCCGCCCAGCGCAACAAGGTCACCGGAGCCATGCAACCACGCATCATCACCCGCAGCGACCGGCAGGTCAGATATGCCACCCACCGCCACGGCAGCCATCATTGACACCCCGCCTGCAATCAGCGCGGGGATGCAGAGCGCTACGAACATCCGCGTTTGATAGGACATGGCCCCTCCCCTTCGTACCCACAGTGTCCCCATCTCTGTCTCAGGTCCTGAGACTCTCCGCTCCGAATCCCTCCAGCCGCGTTCGATGGTGGGCAACGCAGGCGCCTCATCAGAAAACGGCGACGGCAAAGGTGGAATGGCGCAACAAAATGCCGTCCGGTGCCCCTGCATAGGTGCTGGTGCGACCGATTGCCCAGCCCGGACACCTTGACGCCCGGCCATCTGGCGCCAGGCTGGAGATTTCCCCCGGAGCTCCCCATGACGCCGTGCCGTCCCACCCTTTCCCAAGAATGCCATGTAGCCGTCCGCAACGGCGCGACCGTACTGCCTCGCGTCTTGTGGGCCACCCGCCTTACACCCGTCAAACGAGCAAGCGACGGGATGGACCGGTGGCTGTGCGTGTGCCGAGCGCGGTACGTGGAGCGCATCAGGCATGGCCAACGTTTCGCCGGTGAATGTCGAAGTGCAGGGCGGCTGCACGGCATGTCGTTCGCAGGGGACACCCGTCATGAGTGAGACCACGCTTGTCCTGCTTGGTTGCGCCATCGTCTTTTACATCGGTCTTGTCACAGCCTCCATCCTGTTTTTTGGCCTGAACTGGCTTGTGAGTTCAATGTCCGCGCGCTGGCGCCGGCGCAAAGCGCATCATCAGTGGCCTTTCACCCGGCGCCCGCGATGAGCGCCGCCAGAACGACCACAGCGGTGATAAGGAAGCCAACCCCAAGCACCGAGAAGAAGGTGAGCCCCGTCGGCTGGCCCGGTGGTCCCTCGCCGGGTCTGGCGGGAATCCCCGCAATCAAGTTGGCGCCCACGCCAGCGACGATTAGATAGACGTTTTTCGCCCCTTCGAGCTGCTCCTGGATACGGACGTCTCCGCCGATGTAGACAAAGATGCTGCCTACAATTCCGACTCCAACGAGCACCAGACCATTGAGCCATTGAGAGAAATCACTTCGCCATCGCCGTGCGAAGGAAACGCAGGCGACCATGACTGTAAATGCGAAGACCGTGGAAAACAGGCCTGCGTGAGAGGCTACAAATTGCAGGAAGGTCTCGCGAACGTCTCCTTTATAGGGCGCAGGATGCGACTGAACCTCCATGACAATTCCGGGAAACGCGTGTCTCGGTGGTACGACAATCATTTGCAGCTCCTCATCATCTGCATGTCATTCCCTGAACCGCCCGGTCCCGCTCGTGCCGACGCAAGCGGCCCTCGCTCCCCACGCCAACACACAGTGCGTCATCCCGAACCGCTGTCGTCCTTTCCACTCATCCGGGTGCATGTCGTGATCCGGCGCACCTGCTCAGGGGGGATGGTCACCGTGTCCTCATTGAGGTGGCGCTTGACGTGGTAGCCATCCATCTGGACGACAAGATCCAGGTTGTCGCTGACGTTCACCGGCGAAACCGTTGCAATCATGTCCCAGTCGGCCTTGTTCGCTTTCTCTGACGCGACAAGGCGGACACATTTCTCTCCGCGTCCCGCCGTACTCCGGTACGCAGGTGTGGCTAGTTTCGCCGCAAGTGGCGGGACGAACAGGGGAAGCGCTGCCAGTCCCAGGACGAGAAATGGCAGGAGGCGGATGGCCTCCATGACCAACCGACGGCGCAAGGCATGACTGAACGCGTATTGCGCCCCAATACCAGCCACGCACAGCACCACCCATATCATCCAGCACTCAACGGCGGAAACACCATCCATATCCTTTGCAATGCCGAAAATGGCTCGACCAAGGCCGACAGCGACAAAGCACTGAAGCACGGTTGAGTACGATATGAGCGTATTCGAGTAAACCCTGGCTTTTCCAACAATGCCCGCGCGTCGCTGTACCAATCGCAGCGCGCTGACACTTGAAGCGCAGGCGATGACGCCTGTACCCAGGAGAATGATGCCCGATGCCCAATCCGTGCCGCTCATCAGCCAATTGCAAAGCGCCATGAGGCCCAGAACAAGAATTTGGGACGCAAGCCACGCCCGAGAGAGATTTTCCGTCCGAAAGGGGTTTATGAATTCCTTTGCCTTCAGTGACCTGGTTCCGTCGATGAGCCTTCTGCCTTCGACGTCCACCTTCATCCACATCGCCATCGATGGGGCGAGCACGTAGACAGTGAGCACCAACGTCGCAAAGAGAATCAGGCAGAAAAGCACGGGCAAGCTTCCCCACGCCAGGCTCGACCCGACCGGGACGGGGATGGCGTACTGCGTCCGGAACTCGTACCAGTAGCCGGCCGCAATGGCGATGGCGATGGACCCTAGCATGCCCCAGACCTTCGCGGTCTCCCAGATAGCCTCTACGGCGACCGAGAGCACGGCCATCTTCCTCGATCCACGCTCCGCGAGCGCTGTTTGATTCTTTTGCATTCGTCTTGTCAAGTTAAAAGGAGAAGGGAACGCTTCGACCCGTCCTGGTCAATGCGTTCGGTGCGGACCACGAACCGACACGGCTATCACGATTGTTCACCGCCCGCTGGCGACCACGCCAAACCAAGGCCTCCGGTGCACCAGGCAACGTAATAGAGGAGAGACATGGCTCGAAGACTGTTCTCCAATGAGCCATAGTCAACCACTTCCCCATGGACAACCTGGTGCCGGTTCAGGCCGTGGAATCCAGCGGGCCGCTGATTTTCGTTTTGGTGCACCGGCAGGTCTGCCGTGAACGCCTCGATGTAGATGGCGGCCAACGCTGAAAAGGGAGCGGCGCCTTTTCGGCGCAGATGATTGCCCAGTGCGTTTCGCCCGGCCTTGACGAAAAAGGCTGCGCCGGTCGATGCATCAAAGCACACACCATCAACCTGTGCGAAGAGGACGGGAATGGCGAGACCGTGGTCACCTCTTTCGACTGCGGCAAATGCCGAGTGCAAGAGCGCGGCCCGGCGGGGATAGGCACGCGACAGCTCTTCCAGCATCCCGCTGGCTCTCTCAGCGAAATAATCCCGCATCAGGGCTGTCGCGCCATCCACGTCACCCGCACCCATGCGCTCCTGGAATCTCCAGCGGAGTGCGTGCGGCATTCGGGCGTCGAGAAACCACCCCTCCCTCGCCATGGATGTCAGCTGTTCCCTTGCAATGGGCGGCAGCCGGCCTCGCCACGTTGCAAACCTCTCGAGCGACTCATCAACTTTCCGGCGCTGGGCCTTGATGAAATCACGTACGCCTTCGGGCGTTGCCGGCACCGATGATTTGAGCTCCGCGAGCTCTTCGGATGTAAAGGTCGCAGCAAGCGCGCGTTCGAGCTCATCCGCGACTTCATCAAGCCGTCCGCGTAATGCCTCCAGGTCAGTCTGGAGCACAAACGCCTCTTCCTCTCGGTGTGTCATCCATTTTCCTCTAGTTCGGTCCCCGCCCAAGGACCAGGGGCTCTCTTTACTGCGACAAACTGCCGTCCGAATCGTCGGGCTCATTGACTTGACAATACGAAGGATCAAGCCAGGCTGGAGTCAATTCCATCCATGAGCGCTTTCCATGACCAACATTGACATCACCCGAACCATCCGCCACCGCCTTCTTGCCGAACTCAACCGGACCATCGCCGATCTGCTGGCCAGGGAGCAGTTCGGCAGCATCCAGGAGCTCCTGGAAATCCAGAAGCTATATCAGGACATGATCAACTAGCTTTGGCGCCCGGGGTTCAGACGCGCGGCTTGGGCCGGCGCGGATTCGGAAGACCCTCTGCGGGTTCGGCGACGCCCCCCCCTCAGGCGTCACGCTCGGCACAATCAACGACACCCCGGAGGCCTGCAAGGCGCTGCGGTTTTCGGGCGTGTCGGGCAACAGGAGAACCTTGCCGTCGGTCATGAGGACGAGGATAAGCGCGTGGCCGTCGTCGTCGCGCGCGATGATCGCGCTCCGTGCAAGCGGTCCAAGAGCCGGATCCCAACTGTCCGCGAACGCCCGGCGTTTGAGCTGCGACAACGGTTCGACGGCCACACCTTCCTCTGCAAGCGCATTGCGCACCTTCTCAGAGTCCGGGCACAGCAGGAAGCTGCCATTTGCGAAGATGACGACAATGAAGGCATTCCCGTCGGGGTCGATGGCACCGATCGCCCTCACCGCGTTGATGAAGGGTCGATCGCGCTGCACCTCCGTCCGTGACGCAGGGCCACTCTTTGCGTCATTGAAACTCGTGTTCATGCTCATTCCTTGACGAGATCCAACCCGTCCACGCGAGCCCACGGCCCCCCGTTTCGATGTGAGAGGCTGTTGTGCACAGACGTCACCACCTCACCCGCCACACGCCACCACCGGTGCAACTCGCACAGTGGTTGAGCATCTGCCAGTCATCACGGCCTTCAAGGCGCTTGAGGCCCTTCCGCGCCTTGTCGGCGGTATGCGAGTTCTCCCAGTTGTCATGGCCGCAATCGCCGCGCCGAATCAAGACGTCGTAGCCCGGCTTTGAGTAGCGCTTCTTGTAGAAGCGAATCTCCCCCGATTCAGGCGGCCCTTCCCGGCCAATATCGTCGGGTGACTCTTCATCCTCGTCCTGGCGCTCGCCGACGCGCGCATCCTCGGGCGGCTGGTAGCCCCCTTTCATCTGGGCAATGACTTGCTGGAGCGCCTTGTTCTCTTCCCGCAGGGCGTCGTTTTCCTTGTCAAACTCATGGACAAGTTCAAGCGCCTCTTCGGCCGTCTGTCCCTGCGCCTCGAGTTTTCGAACGCGCATGCGGGCGCGATACGTGCGGATTTCGCGAATCTCGAAGGGGGGCTCAACGCCAAGGGCCGCAGCACTCATGACGGTATACCGCAGCTGGTTTCGCAGCCGCTCCTGACCATCCCCGTCCCAGTCCATGTTGTCGAGCCGTTCCGGCGTCCACACACGCCCGGACACCCTCGCATCAGAGCCACTTCTCAGCGGCGGCCAGTAAAGTCGTACGGCGCCGCCATAGCAAGACATCCGCTTTCCGATTTCGTCGGTCAGGCTCCAGCTCGCGTCCTCGGTCAGGGTAACGACCGTTGCGAGGGCCGACAGGTCACGGGCGATGCGGCCTGAAAGGCCATCCCACGGTTCGTCCCCGTCAAAGACAGACACGGCGACGATGGGCATGGTTCGTCGTGTCGACAGGATGTTCGAAGCCAGTGCGATGCCGTCGGCGTCCTCGGTCAAACGAGTGACCTCGACCGGCCCCAGCTTGGTGTCACCGAGATGCCAATCGGAGCGCAGCGCGCGGATGGCGTGGATTATTTGCGGACAGCGCGGGACGACAAAACCCGGACGAATGATGCTGTGGACGTTACGGGCCGCAAGAGTGAGGTAGACGACCACGCGAAGGGACGTCCTGATCACCCGGAGGGCCGTACGGAAGATGTGGTCGTCCGTCGTTGGCTCTTCGAGAATGACCTCTCGGAGGTCACCAACCTCGTTGGAAAAGGGGGCTTGCCACACCCTACCCGTCTGGCCACCTGTCTTCGACACGAAGGTCGTCTCGCTGGCCGACGGGTCCGCCACACCCTTCCTCGACAGCCAGTCGTCGATTTCGGCGTTGATCCGGTCGTAAAGCGCGCGGGCTTCGGCATCCGGCAAATCCGGCAATTCCATCAAATAAGCAGACAGATGCTGCATGTCCCTGTTTCCTTCTCCTGGTTGGCAAGACGAATAACGGCGCGCATGACACAGACTTTAGGCGTGCGTTCGGCCGCGACACTCCCCAGTTCCTGCTCAAGTACGCCACCACACTCGGCCCGCTGCCGGGCGAATGACGAGGTTCTCAGACGTAAGACAGGACGCCTAGGCCTCCGACCGTGGTGGCCGTGACCATTGGCAGATTGACGCAAAATAGTTGTCACTTCAGTATCTACAGCATCATATTTTCGTAGCCCGCCACGCGCAAACCCCGCCGCGCCACGGCCCATAAAACACGCCCGAAACCGCGATGCCTCCCCAACGCCCACCCTCGACAAACCCCTGGTCCATCCTCCGGAATGGCGCGGTTCTCGGCCTTGTCTTCTCGCTGCACATCGACCTCGCGGCTGGCCTTCTTGCCCTGTCAGAACAACCGGAACCAGAGTTGGCGGTGTCTGTACCGGCACCCGACGCCGCCCTTGAGGTCATGCTCCGTCCCCGGTCCGTACCGCCGCCGCAACACCCCGTTGCCGCCGTGATTGCAGTCCCGGCGCCACCGGTGACCGCTCTTCCCCGCAAGGTCCGACCGTCATCCGCCTCCCGCCTCGCACCATCGGACACGCCGCTCGCCGCGTTTAAACCACCCGTGCCGGCACCGGCCCCAGCCCCCACCCTCGAGGTGGTGCAGCCAGCCGGGAGTCCGACGTCCTACGCCGGCGGCGACCCAGCACTCCGGCAGGCCCTTGGCGAGTCGGCCCACCGTGCCCCTGCCGTCCCCGGGTTCGACGCGGGCTCGCGTGCAAAGGGCATCGTCCTTACTGCCCCCACAAGCATGCGCGACACGGTCAATGCCGTCGGTACCACACTCAGCTGTAACACCATCAAGATGAAACGCGACCACCCTGGCAATGAGGCCAATGCTGCACTGATGCGCGCTTACGGCGAGATGGGCTGCAAAGGATGATACGACCGGCAAGGACGGGCGTCGCGACGAAATGCAGGCCGAGTCTCAGGAGCTGGTCCCGTAAACGCGGCGGTGGTAGACCTTGGTGACAATGGGCGGCGACAACTCAAGGATGAACACGCCGAGGCATTGGATGGCAAGGATAACCAGCGGCGCGAAGAAAAAAGGCTCGTTTCCACCAAACGAGAAGACGGCGACAGCATAGGCGAGGCAACCCGGCAGAAACAAAATGGCCGCAATGATGACGCGCGCGACTGCCGTCAAAAAGAGCCCCATTGTCCGGTCGAGGCGTTCGGCCTTCCGCACAACCCTGTCTTTGACGACCGCAAAGCAGTTGAGAAGATGGGGATGAATCTGGAGCACCGACTGCGATGCACCGATGACGAGCACCTCGCGCTGGCGTGTGCCAAGGTAGTTTCCCAACCAAAGGATCAGGACCGGAGCAAGGACGATGCGCGCGATGAGGGCCATCGACTCGAGCGACGACGTGACATGGGTTGCACCAACGTCCACGCCAATCTGGCTGGGGATGGAGATACCATAGACCGAGGCTGGCTTCTCCAGTAGCGCCTTCGACCGCGCGCGCAGGTCTGAAACCAGCGCCTTCGGAGACCTTTTGTCAATGCCCTTGTTGAACGCCGAGAGTTCGTCGCCGACATCAACGAAGCGCTCAGCGGTCAAATAATACCGGGTGACAAGTTTGTCGTAGGACAACTCGTACGTGGCCCAGTCGTATGTCGACATGAAGGGGACTTTCTCCGTGCTGGCCTCGTTCCACGCCTGCTCGAAGTTCGGCAGCTCGGCTTCAATCTTCCCGGCATAGATCGCGTATGCGCGCGCAACACCCCGATCGTTGCCAGCCGAGAGCCCGAGGCAGACCACCATCAGCGTCAAACACGCGATGGTGACCAGAACACCGAGGAACATGATGCGTTCAACCCTCTTGCCAAGGGTCACTGCGATGTCCAATGTGCGCCCCTCTCCCAAGGTCACCTCAATAGGCGAGCCGTCTCAGCGGTCCGCCCCGCCTCACCCAGCAGCGCCAGGCATGAGTCGCATGGTATCCCGCCGTGCGGATCAAAGCATTGTCCGGGTGCTCCGGTTGCTGAGCTGCTGCGGCTCACCCCGCTGCGGCTCGCTTCTGCAAAGGAACCGAGGACTACGACGATTCGCGCGTTGCGCCGTTTTGTCCTCATGCTGGCTGGCCCTGTTACCAGCCCATCAGTATTCTGGACCACAGCGACAAACGCAGAAGCACAGAAGACGCTGACATCCAATCAAGGAACTCATCGATGGACCTGTCGACACCCCGATTTGCCCGCTTGACTGACATTGACGCCATACGACGGGCTGCGCCCATCGCCGGGACAACTGCAGCCCTCAGTCTTGCAGGAGGCCTCGCGGCGTCGTTGAGCAGCCCCCACTGGACGCATGTTCTGCTGTCGGCAGTCACCGGTCAGCTTTCAACGACGATGATAAAGCTCTTTTGCTTTGGCACATTTATCGTGCTTGGCATCGCTTTTTTGAGCAGGGCATGGAAACCAATTCCGCCCATGGTTGGCATCGCGTCCCTGATGGCAGGGCTCGCCTTCGACCTCCTTGCCGCCGCGTCAGGCATTTTCATTGGCATCCTGCTTCCTGCGTTCATCCAGAGTTGGCGTCTCGGATGCATGGTATTTCCGGCGCTGGCCGTGTCGGCCACCGGCCAGGCGTGCATGGTCATCCTCGCACGCCTCCTTGCCAACCCCGACTACGCCCGATTCTTCGAAAAGCGCAGGCGGCCAGCCCTGATGGGGCTTTTCCTTGCCGGGATGGCAATCTGGGCGCTCAACGCCGAGACGTGGAGTGAGATTCCGGCGGCAGGTCCCGCCCAACACGCCCAACCCTGCACGCCCATCGCTGCAGGGAGCTGAGCTCCCGCCGTCGTCGCAGCAGCTGACCAATATACGGGGCCCGCTGAAGCTCGCTGGCCGTTTCGCGAAAGCGTCAACCGTTGGGTAACAGCACCCGGGTGATTCCTTCGCGGGAGGCCGAGGCCGTCACCATGGGCACGCCCAGTGCCAGAAGCTCGAGCCGCCTGCCCGGATTGTCCAGCATCACGCAGACGGTTCCTGTCTTCATGACCACAAGAAGCCATCCGATGGCATCAGCATCCCGCAAGGCAACGGCCATCTGCGCCCAATGCGAGATGTCGGCAGACCATGGACGCGAGAGCGACCCCTGCCGAGCACTGTGCAGGGGTGAGATGTCGATGCCCGAATTGGCCAGACTTTCCCGTCCGGCTGCCGTGTCCGGTACAAGCCACGGGTCACCCGACCGCAGGATGACCACCAGGAATGGAACCTTGTCGTCCGTATAGGCCGAGACTGCGGCAACGACGTCACGTGGCGCCGTGCCAGCGAGGAGTTCTCCGCCAGGAAATGCCGCTTCCTTGTGTACGTCGCTGTCGTTGCTCATTGGACGTTCGCGCCCCGCAGGAAACCGTGGCGGAATTCTGGCGCATGCAAAAAACGCTGTCTATAAGGGGAAAAGGATATCGCTTCATTTCTTGCATCATTCAGGACTCAAGTCGGTAGAGCCAAGGGTCTTTGAGGGTCCGAATGTCGGCATCGACCGCAGGGGAGCAGGTGTGAGAGGCCCGCCTTTAGGCCGCCGACCATATCGGGTAGCCTTGCAATCTCACTCAAGGAGGACACGGCAATGACCCTGGACGCGATGCGAGATGTTCTGGTCGCAATGGAGCCGACGGGAAGCGACGGATTCGAGGGACTTGCGGCGCTCGCCTTGAACGCGGCGACGAACCTGCATTTTCGGCTCACCAAGAGCGGCTCGCAGCAGGGCACCGACGGCGCCGGCGCCGGGCCCGCTGACGGCATCGGGTTCGAGTGCAAGCGCTACGACTCGAAGGTGGAGAGCTCCACCGTCAAGGTCAAGCTCCTCGACCTCCAGACACGGAACGACGTCGAGTTGTGGGTGCTTTGCGCCACCTGCCCGGTTGATGAGCGGATTGTCCGTTCTGTCCGACAGCACGCCGACCTCTTCGGACTGCAGACCCAGGTGTTCGACTGGGATGACACAGGCGCCAACCCGCTTCTCGCGCTGCTTCTCTCCTTCATCCTGCCCGCAACGCTCGACGCGTTTCTGGCAAAGGCCGGCGTGAGCCAGGCTGACATAGACGGGATGCGTACCGCACTGGCCGGCCTCCGCGCCCAACCGGGATACCTGGCTGAGCGCCAGGAGCTTCTCTCTGGGCTGGACGTCGTCAACCTGGGCTTTGCCGCCGCGCGCAGGGCAAATGCCGAATGGTTCGTCCAGACGCTGTCGGACAGGGAGGCTGCGATCGACCATTTGCGACAGCCACTCGCCCCGCTCGACGAATCCATCCCCCGCCGTATCGTCCGAACTGCCTTGGTCGACACCGTCCAGGCGCACATGCAAGGACCTGCGCCCACGGATGCCCTGTTCCTGATAGGTGAGGAGGGGGCTGGCAAGTCGTGGCTGCCGCTTGACGCATGGCTTGAACTGCCGCCCGATGAGCGCCCCATGCTGCTGGTCATCCAGTCCAGGGATTTGGCCGCCGTCGGGGATGGGTTTGACCTCGTCCAACTGCTTGCAACCACCCTTGCTCGCCAGACCCTTCGACACGGAAACGGCATGACCCCGGACAACTGGGGGCGCATGGTCAGGCGCTGGGTCGACACCAAGCCTTACCGCTCGCTCCCACTGGTCGTTGTGGTTGACGGCATCAACCAGCACGAAGCGGACTGGGGCCGCATCACCCGCAGGCTTTTTCGTGAGCTGCGGGAGCGAAACGCGCGCCTTGTTGTTTCATCAAGGCAAGGCGTCTTCGAGGATGTGGTCCGTCCCCGCTTCACCGAGGTCAGCACGTGCGCTGTGCCGGTTTGGACGGAAGCCGAGCGCAACGAGATCCTGACCGCCGCCGGGCTCGCCGCAGACTCACTCAAGCCCTCCGTCGCAGCCTCGCTTCGAAACCCGAGGATGCTCTCCATCGCGCTTGAGTTGTTGGACGCAAACGCCTTGCAGTCGATGGACGAGTTGACCAAGGCGCAGCTGCTGTTTGAATATCTCCGGCGGGCCCGCCGCGACTATGCCGAGGACGAGAACGCACCGGCTTTCATGCGGCGGCTGACGGGCCTTGCTAAAACCTTGCTGGCCGCGACAACGCCCATCGAGAGGCGACGGGCGGGGATCCTCGACGATGTGACGGCAACCGCCGAGGGCCGTTTTTTCGCGCCTCTCGCTGACGACCCGACGCGCTACACCCTCTCGCCGGAAGGTCTTACCCTTGCGCTCGGGCTTGCGGTCGTCGACCACGTGCGTGAGGCAATTCATGGCGGCATCTCGCCCACAGCAGCGATTGCTGCACTGGTCGAACCGATATCCACCATGGACGATACGGCAGATGTCCTGATCGCGGCCGCGTGGGCTGCCAACCTCTCGCGCGGCAATTCACGCCTTAACATCGTCGCCGGCATCATCACCGCCTTTGTCGGTCTCCAGAACGTCGACCCCGTCCATGCGCCGGGTTTCCAGGCGTTTGCGAGGGAGTGCCCCGACGCGGTGGTCCTCGCTGCCGAGACCATCTGGCTAGCGCCCGGGCAGCTGCCGGAGAACGGTGAGTGGGTCCAGAGCGCCCTCTCTGCCATCCCGTCGAGCTCCCCGGCCTGGACGATGGTCGCCGCCGCAATCACCCGGTGGCTGTCGTTCCACGCGCTCGCGCCTGTCCATGTTGAGAGTGGGAGCTCATCCCAGGACGAACAGTCCCACGAACGCCGGGTGCAGCGATACCGGGGCCGTCTCGAGAAGCTGACCGAGCACGAGAAGGAGCTGCTTGTCGGCATGCAGAAATGCGAGGGAGATGTCGATGCCCTTGCCGGCCTCTCGCTTGAGTTGCTCGCCGGCCGCGCGCTTGAATCATTTGTCCCGGCCCTGGCGAGATGGGCACTCAGCCGCCGGCTTGCCCAGTCCTCCCGCTCTCCAAACAGCGCCTTTTCCTGGCTGGGAAACCACAATGCGGTCGACTGGCCAACGACGCGTGATGCCGTGCGCGGGTGGTGCAATGACATGCTGACACTTGGCCACAGCGACACAGGCACGGCCGCCGTGGTGCAGATGTACCGCTTCACTGGCGACTCGCAGGACGGCCGCATCGCCATGCATCTTCTCGATAAGATGCGCGCAAATGACCCCGAATATGCTCAGATTCGTGCGCTGAATGCCATGCAGTCGCCTGAACCGGCCGACCCCGCATCCCTCGATCCAGATGACATCACCACGCGCATCGAGCAGTTTGAGTCCATTGACGTAACGACGCTGTTCAACCACTTCGGGACGACGTCAGAGGACCACGACTTCGAACGTGCCCTGCCCTGGGTTGCCCGCATACAACCAACGACGGCCATTGCCAAGGTCCAGGCATTCATTGATCAGGTCCCGTCGCGGGACGGGATGGCGTTGCGACAGGGCATCTTCGCCATCGAGGCGTTCTCTTTGGCCATGTCACCTGGCCGTGCAGATGCGCTGCTCGACGTCCGCAGCGCATTGTTGACTGACAAGGCTCAAAGCCTTTCCGAACGCGAGCGAGAGGTGATGGGCGGCTATTGCCTGCTGCTCGCCCTGCCCCAACTCGACGGCGACGCGCAGCTCAACGCACTGCTTCGACCTGCGCCTGAGCAGGCGGTATGGATACAGCACACGAGACAGTTCAAGGACGCCACGGCGCCTGGCATCGAGCAGGCGGCGCGTCAGGCACTGGCGTCCGGCAACCCGGTTGTCGGACGGTACATCCTCGGGCATCTTGCGGCGTCGGACGACCCTGTCACGCCGGCCGTCGACGAGCTGGTCCTCAAAATGGTGGCAAGCGACGAACCGAATGACCGCGTCAGTGCCTTCGCGTTTCTCCAGCAGCGGGGATTGGACGATGCACTGGTCGCGTTCGTGGAAGGCAATTGGTCTTCGGCAACGGCCGCTAACGATACGGAGGCCTATTTCGGGTCTCTCGTGCTGGTCCGGGCCGTGAAACAGGGCCTTGCATCGCCGGCGGCCGTATCGCCAAGAATCACCCCCGAGGCCTATGGCGCCTTTGCTCTCGCGAACGCGGAAGCCGCCGCAATCGTCGGTGGGTTCCTGCAGGTCTTCCTGCACGCGATGGAAAGCAATGTCCTACCATCGCCCACAGTCGACCTGGAAGTCCAGCTTGGTGGTCCGCTCGTCCTGCGTGACTTCATCGACGTTGAGGAACGCGAAATTCCAGACGATGATGGTTTCGGCCGCATCAACTGGACGCCCGCCGACTATGCCGAAAAGGCAAAGCGTGAGCACGAGGCGCTCATGGCATTTTGTGAGGCGCTGACACGGGTTGATGCGGCGCTTGCGCTCCGGGCCCTGCGACCCGAGGGCATGCATGCCGCCTTCGCCGCGTCAGCCTCGCTCCTCGAAGGTTGGACCGACCAGCTCCTCCGTATGCCCCTCTCCGGCCAGCGCGCTGTTGCCAACATTGCGCTCATGTTCGCGGGATATCTTGCGCAGGTCTCACCCGGTCGCGCACGCATGCTCTTTGACGCCTACGCGGAGGTCAAGCCTTACGTGTCGCTCGTCTTCGACATGGCCGCCTACCCCCTCGCCTCTCAGGTCGCCTGGCAGGCGGCCGGCACCTCGACATTTGCTGACCTGTGCGGCAAGCGCCTTGATGGGGCGAAAAACGACGCAGCGCTGGCCAGGGAGGTCGTCGCGGCACAGAGCGAAGGGAGGACGGATGTCTTGCTCGCATGGGTCGATACATCGCTTGCCACCGGCCTTCCGGCGCGGGCGGCAAGGGCGTTTGCCGTTCTCGGCTTCATGGATGCGTCCCCGGACGTGGATGTCCGTCTTGCCTCAGGGAGTTCGATGGGCGGATTGCCGGGCGCCGCGTGGAAGCACGCAACGCGCGCGTTTCAGGCAAACGCATGGGCCCGTCACTGGTTCGAAGCGTTGCTCGCGGCGCCCACGGACGCGGAAGCCTGGCCGTTCCTGGTGCACCTCGAAGAATGCGCGGACGCCCGATACGACCTGTGGTCGAGTGACCTTGCCGGTCATGCTGCGCACATCCACCGCCTCGGCACCAGCGTCCTTGGCGCAGTGCGAAAGCGCGCAGGAAAAACGGCCCACGAGCGGGAAAAGACCCTCTTCGGCGAGCCGCGACCCGACGAGGTATTCCTCGCTTCAACGCTTCGGTAGGCCGAACGCCTCCGGATTCTCACACCACACCCAACGACTTACCAAGCCCGCAGCTCATGAGCTCTTACTACCGATTCCGTCCCATCGATCGCCTGCTCGGCAAGTCCCGGGAGCTTGAGACCCAGACCATCTACTTTGCTGGTCCCGACGAGCTCAACGATCCCATGGAGGGCCGCGCGGACGTCATGTTCCGGGGCGACGACATCGTTTGGGAAAACCTCTTCAGGCATTTTGTTGCCTGTCTGACCTGGGCCGTGGTCGCGTCGGCATCTGGCGAGGACCGCCCCATCCGCGTTGTCGACATGCCCATCGAAGATCCGCTCGACTCAAAGGTCGAATCCGTGGTCAGGGCCATCGAGGAGCTCGCCGACCGTCTGGTCGCGACGCCTGAAATCCAGATGCTCGTCGCACACCTGGCGAACCGTGGCAGTCCGGCCAGCGAATCCGAACTGCGGTTTTACCTCAAACAGCTCCATCCCGCCTGGACAGTCGCGATTCTCGACGCCCTTCCCGGGCACCCGTTGGGCGGGAACGTCTCTGTAGCGACGCCGCCTGATGTACTCGCCGTTGTCCGGGCGACGGATGAAACATTGGCTGGCATGGCCGGGAAAAGCGACGTTGAGTCACGACTCGAAGCGATGTTCCAGGCAGCAGAGGTGCGCGCCCAACAGCGCAACGTCCACCTATGGGCGAAGACCGACCGTCCTGCCGGACCCAACCACCGCTTTGTGTACCTCGATTTCGTTGACCATTACCTCACTGGATTGCGGCGCCTCCTGCATCCGGACTGGTACACGGCATGCTTCATGGACGATGTGGGTAATTCTGCCGTGTGGGGACACTATGCCAACGGTCACCGGGATGTCTGCCTGAAATTCCGGGCAAAGTCAGTCGGTGAAAGGCACACCCTGCCGCTGCGCGTTCCGGCGGGTTTCAACAGGGAAGAAACGCTGTGGAGCACGCTCGACCTTGAATTCCAGCCGGTCCGCTACACCGACGAAGGGGTCCGCCTGAACTTCTTTACCGCTATGGGCAACCTGCCCGTCCCGATGCTCAACAAGGTGTGGCGGGTGAGCCGCACCGGCAAGCTGAGCGCCATTGAACAGGAAGTCCATGGGGATGAACATCGCTGGCGCGCGGGCTACTGGCAGCAGTTTGAGGCTGCCATCACGAGGAAAAACACGGAATGGGCGCCGGAACGGGAGCATCGCCTCACCTTCCATAGCAATATCCTCAATCTTGCACCTGCCGGGATGCGGCTGATGCGGTACAACTTCGAGGACCTTGAAGCGATCGTCTTCGGCATCAAGACCTCCGACGCCGACAAGCAGGCCCTCTTCCAGCTCGTGCAGGCAAAGTGCGTCGCCACTGGGCGGCATGATTTCGAGTTTTTCCAGGCAGTGCGGAACGCCGGCAGCCGGCAGATTGAACTGCAAAGCCTCGGCCACATCCGAAACACTCGGCCCGAACCGTCGACCGGCTAGTCCGGCTGGCGACGGTCCCCGCCACCCGATACAGATGAGGGCGCCTTGCCCTTCCGCCGCCTCATGACTGGCTCGCCCTTCGCGACCTGCCTAGGACCGTCAAGTCGTTTGTCACCGCACACGCCCCGCCGACCCGCCATTGGCATGCCTCCCTCCGCGTCGCTCGTCCCTGCCCGGTTCACGCTACCCTTTGCCGGCGGGGCAGTGTTTCGACAGCAGACAACGGGGGAGGTCGCCAGAAGCATGCCCCACCTGGCCGGAGAGGGCTCTGTCGCATGGTCGTCAAGCCAGGGCCGATGAGAGCCGGGCTTCGAGCTCTACAAGGACTTTTTTCAGCTCATCGAGGGTCAATCCCCGCCAGACAGGCACACGACGACGACGGGCCTGCGTGTAGCTGTCAAAGCGCTCATCGTCGACTGCGAGCGCGCCGCGAAGCGCGTGGGCGACCTCGGGCGTTTTGGCTTCCAACTGGTCCCAGCAGACCAGCACATTGAACTTCGTCTTGTCCTTGCCCGAGTACCGCACCCTGATATACACCGGCCAGTACTCCTCCCGGCTGAGGTTTTCACAGCCCCGGGGGCAAATGTCGAGTGTCGCCCGGCGAGCATGCAGATTGTCGCGGGGCATGCCCGGGATGGCCGCCCGGACTTCGGTCAAGACAGAAGCCATGCCCTTCGTCTCGCGAAGCGTCTTGATGACACTCTTGTTTTGCAGGGAGAACAGCAGTTTCGTCCGGTTTGCAGCAGGGCTCTTCAGCCAGTCATTGGCGGCATCCTGGCGCCCCGTGCCAAGGAGCTCGTTGATGGCGCCGGGATGGGCCTGATGGATGGCTGCAGCGAGCTGTTCGACGCGTTCAGCACCTTCCGCCGGGAGGTCCGCGAGGCGTTGACAGTAAGCGGCAACGAGCTTTGCGGATGCGTTGCCACGACCCACATGGGCCTGGGCGCGCACCGCTGAGGTTTCCAGCCAGTCATACCCCACATGCAGCCAGTAGCTACCAGACGGGCGCGGAGCCTCCTGCGTCGCGTCGTGGTAGTAATCCATCGCAATATAGACGGAGTCGAGCTTGCGCAAGCGCGGGTTGGCCTTCAGTGCCGCACCAACATCCTCGCGGTAGCGTTCGAGCTGTTCCTCCGAGTGCCTGGCGCCCACCTTGTTTTCGATGATTACAACGAAGTTGTTCTGGGTATCGACAACACAGAGGTCAATCCGTGCAGTCTCCGAGACCCAGAACTCGGTCAGGGTGAAGGCGGATGCAAAGCTCGATGTGCGGATGCGCGAAGCGGGCCAAAGGGCAAGGAAATGCGCCGTCACGCCGCGCTTGTCGAGGCCACTGCCACCAGAGGCAAAAACAGACGACGCGTGCGTGAGCAGATCCCGCAGCACTTCATCCCCTTGGCTGTGCCCTTCCTTCGGGTCAAGCATCCAGGCCAGGATGGTCGAGTTCTGCTTTTCGCTGAGCCTGACGACGTCAAAGATGCTGTCTCCTGTGCGGTGGAGCTCACAGAGCTCAACCAGCCTTGGGTCAGCCATCAGCCGCTCCATGTCTCGTTCACGGGATGTCGCTACCATGCGCTTTTTCCTTTTTTCAGTACGGTGCCTTACGGCGCCCGGCAGTCGCTGAGCGCCGGATGCATCATGCGCGATGATGGTGGTCCGCGACCAGGCCCGGGATGTCGGAGAGGGAGGCCGCAATCTGCTTCGTTGCTGCCATGGGCGATGAGCGAAGGACCTCAGCGGCGTGGCCGTCTGCACGGAAGATGTCCACATGCGGGAGGAACACCGCGTGCATGGCGTCAAAGTAATCGTGCGACGCCTTCCCGGTCGGGTTTCGTGGATGCTTTTCCCTGCCTGCACCTTCGATGATTCGGATAATGAAGTCGTGGAGTGCGTAAAGGGAGGGGGTTGTCCCTGGACTGAGAGGCGGCAGTCCCTTGAAGTCCTCCGCTTCTTTTCCGAACAATCCGGCAGCCATCAGGCGGGGCACTTCATCCAGCCATTCGTCCCTCATCTTCTCAGTCGCCGATTGCACTGTGCCTGCCCCACCGTTGTCACTGGCGCCGGCTTTGAGCGCGGCATGTGTCGCCTTGGTCCGGTTGAAGTATTCAACGACAACCATTTCCATGCTGCGCGCTTTCGCGCGCAGCTCATCAACGTACTGTCGCCCCGCATCACCACTTTTGACCACCCATTCGGAGAGATTGACGATATCGTCGAGCGCCTCGCGGTAGAGTCGGTTGAGATCCGCAGGGTTGGTTGATGTTTTGAGAGCCGTCAGCAGTTTCGCCTGGTCGCCGGGACGAAACGGAAACCTGCGGACCAGCTCGTCGAGCAATTGCACCTCCTCGTCGGAGTTCTTGCTCCCACGAAGAAGCCGGGTAGCGCCCTTGAACCTGACACGCCGCTCATTGCGGCTTGCCCCGGCATTTCGCCAATCCTGCATCAACTCCTTGCGAACAAGATCCCAGAGCGGTGGGATCTGCGGCACACGGTAATACCAGTCCCGGCGCAGCCTCGTCCGCTCGCGGGATCGATGGTGTTGTGCGACCAATCGCCGGATCTCATGGTCAAGGATTGACCATGCAGAAGGGTGATGTTCCAGGCCGCTCAGCTCCGCGATGGTCCGGATGCGCTGCAGGCTCCTGTCGTCCGGCAAGACATTGTCCGGGTCCTTCGGGAGGCACTCGAGCACGAGGATATCGCTGAACAGGAACTTCGCAAGGCTACTGGTTTTGAGCGCGAGAAGCTCGGTCTTGAGTCCTGCACGATCCGGCGTGGTCAATTCAGAGATGTCGGAACTGTCGAGATAGACGATGGCGGCCTGCGTCGCCGGGGAGGTTTGCTTGCTCATGGTTCCTTGCGAAGGTTCGGTCTGAATCATGGGAGGTGACCAGCAGCTGGCGCAGCCCGTTTCCGGATGCCGCCCGCTCACGCTAGGACATGTGATGCACGCTCGCTTGGATATCGCTGACCGTTGCCCTTGATTGCAGCATATCGCCTGGCGGATGCCTCCCTTGTTCCTTGGCGGGTCACCCCCATAGCTGGATTCTCACACTCAGGGATCCACGGACCGATGAGCCACTGGACTGACGAGACCTTGCGCGCCCTCAACAAAAAGTACGCCGAAGCAGGCATCAAGCCCTTCCAGCGGCCCTTGCGTGCCGCCGTCGATATCCTGAAGGGTTCGTTCTCGATGGGCGCGGGCGGCAATCCGGAGGTCGAGGCGATCACCGCCCGGTTTCGCGCACTTTTTCCTTCCGGGGATGACACCTGGCCAGGGCTCGGCGCCGGCATCATCGCGTCGACGGACAACGTGAGGAAGGTGATCGCCGGTGTCCCCTTCGGTAGCCCGGTGCTCCCGCCACCCTGGCGGTATCTCGGGTTCGATAGCGAGACATTGTGGCGCGAATGGTGCCAGGACGACAACGGCATCATCACAGGAACGATCCACGCCATGGCGGACATCCACGACTTTGCAACCGGCGTCGATACCCTGCGCCACGGAAACGCACAGGCAGCATCACTCTGGTACATGGCGGGGGAAAACCTTGCAAACCTCGCTGACATCCTGCCGAAAACGGCAGGCGTCGACAGCGTGCTTCAGCCCATCTGCCTGACGGCCGAGCTCTCGCTGAAAGCCGCCATTGCCCATGCCGGAACAACGCCTCCGCACCACCACAAGCTGGTCAGTCTCGCCAACGAGCTGGCGGGCCTGGCGCCGCACGCAGACGACCATCTCATCGCACAGGCGGTCGCACTGTTTCCACCGTATGTCGAGTCTCGCTATGAAAGCGCGGGTCTTGCCCGGCTGCATGTGGTCCGCCTTGCACTCGCTGCACAATTCATCGCTGCATCGAGCATGCGGCGCTTTCTCGGCAACGACCTGGCGGAGTGGATGGCGGACAACGCCTGGGCTCCGGCGCGCGGGCCCCTGCTTTCCTGAGGCTTGGCCAGACTCCGGCCCTCAGCAGAATTCCCTCGGGCGAACCCCGGGGAGGCGCGGGTCGCCCCTCCCCACGCAGCAGACCGTCGTCAGTTGCGGATATTGAGGATGGTCTGGGTCAGCTGGTTGTCCGTCGACAACACCTGTGCATTGGCCTGGTAGTTGCGCTGGGCTTTGATCATGTTGACCAGCTGCGCGGTGAGGTCCGCCGTGTTTGATGATTCAAGCTCGCCCGACCCGATGCTGCCGACGTCACCACTCCCCGCCGCGCCCCGGACCGGCTGCCCCGACTCGGCGGACGCTGCCCAGTTGGTGTCGTTGAGCTGGCGCAGACCTTGGGGATTGGCAAAGGTCGCCAGCGCGACCTGACCCAGGGGTGTGGTCACCCCGTTGGAATAGATCGCCGACACAACACCAGTGTCCGACACGTCAATCTTCGAGAACTTGCCTGCCGGGTAACCGTCGTTCGTCGTGCTGGTCGTAGACGACGAGTCGCCAACCTGAGTGACCTTGCTCATGTCGAGACTGACATCGAGCGGTTCGGCGCCGGGATTTGCCGAAATCGGACCAAAGTCGAGCTTGCCATCGGTCGGGGACGTCAGCGCGCCGCCGGTGGAGAAATTGAGCGTCTTCGCCCCGCCGACCTGGTTGCCATCAACCGTCATGTACGCGGTCCACGTATTCGTACTGGCGTCACTCTTGGCGTAGTACACATTGACCGTGTGTGTGGCGCCCAGTGAATCGAACGCCTGGAAAGTCGACATGGAGGTGTACGTGTTGCTGTCGGTAGGACTGAATGTCCCGGTCGCAGCCTTCGCGCTCGCGGCAAGGTTCGCCGTGATGCCAACCTTGGTGCTGGCCTTCGCCGCAGACGACCCGGACGTCAACTGGAGGTCCTTCAATGCGCTCATGTCGTACCCGCCGGAGGCCGTCGGCGGATAGACCTGCAGATGCTGGCCGGTCGAGTTGACAATGAAGTTGTTGTCGTCCGGATGGAAATTGCCCGCCCGCGTGTAGGAGTATCCGGACCCGTCGCGCAGGGTGAAAAATCCCGCGCCGGTAATGGCCATGTCATAGGCATTGCCGGTCTGCGTGGTGTTGCCATCACCAAACTGCTGGGCGATGTTGGTCACCCGCACCCCGTTGCCGGCGGACGTCGCCGACAGGTTCTGCCCAGCAACTGAATAGACCTCGGAAAACTCTGCACGCGAGCCCTTGAACCCGACCGTGCTTGTGTTGGCGATGTTGTTGGCGGTGACCGAGAGGTCCGTTGAGGCGGCATTGATGCCGCTGAGCGCGATATCGAAAGGCATGGACAAATCCCCACTGGTTGCGGTTGTGCGACGGGAAGCTGCAGTGCAAGACCAAGACCATGACCACTACCGGTGCGCTGCCTTGCGTCGACAGTCACGCACCGGAGACGACGTAGCCTGTCTTGTCCCCGAACGTTCCAGCATGCATCCCTGAACCTTGCAGGGATGACCGACGTTTCGGCACGTCGCTGGCCGCCGCGCCGGCCCACTCGGGGTGCTGAGAGACTATACGCTTCACTTCTTGAAGTGTCACTACGAGGTCTCGCCCGCGTTCTTCAGTCGGGCACAAGCGCATACCCATTGATCAGCGCACACCGCTTGTTCGTCGGCGGGCTTCCGCCCCCCGGTTGGAACAGCGCCGTGTGCAACGGCGCGTGCACTCTTCCAGAATCCGCAACCCAGAGGTCCATCCGCGCCATGGGCCGCCATTCAAACAACCAACCACCTCCGAATCTTTTGTTCCGCATGGGCCTCATCGGCGTGGCTGTTGGAGCCACCGTCATCGTCTTTGGCTACGTTGGCGGCTGGCTCGACCCCTCGCGGGTGACACCGGAGAAGATTGTCGATGAGTTCCAGTCGGCCGGTGGCACCCATCCGGGATTTCGACGCAACCACTCCAAGGGGGTTTGCGTTTCCGGTCACTTCGATGGAAATGGTGCGCTGTCTGCGTACTCGAGTGCCTCGGTATTCAAGGCGGTGCAAACACCGGTTGTCGGCCGCCTCGCCCTTCCGGGGAGCAACCCGCTGGCGCCCGACAGCAGCATTCCGATGCGCAGCCTTGCCCTGAAATTCGACCTGCCCGGTGGCGAGCAGTGGCGAACCGGCATGAATTCCGTGCACATGTTTCCCGTCTCCACGCCGGATGCGTTCTATGCGCTCCAGGTCGCGGGCGCGGCTGACAAGACAACCGGCAAGCCGGACCCGGAAAAGCTCAAGGCCTTTTACGCCGCCCATCCGGAAACCGCACCGTTCCTGACCTGGATTCATGCGGCCAAACCGTCTGCCAGTTATGTCACCGAAACGTATGAGAGCATCAATGCGTTTTACCTTCGCAACGACGCAGGAAAGCGCCAGGCCGTCCGCTGGAAGTTGGTGTCCGAGACACCCACGCCGGGCGACGGCGGTGCCGCTGCGGGGGACGGGGACTATCTTGAGGCGGACCTTGTCCGCCAACTGGCAAAGGGGGACCCCGTTGACGATTCGGCAGGGCCCCGGCCGGATGCCCGGCCGACTGTCGACGCCGGCACACTGGCGATCGACCGCAAAACACCCCAGGCGTCCAGCAACTGCCGCGACATCAATTACGACCCGACCATCCTGTACGACCCGACCATCCTGCCCCGGGGCATCGAGGCGTCAGGCGACCCACTCCTCGCCGCCCGCTCCGCTGCCTACGCAGAATCGTACCCGCGCCGGACGAGCGAGGAAGGGCACTTTCCAAGAACGACCGCACCGAAGGCGTCGCGTTAATGGCACGCCTCATCATGTTCCATCCTGTCGCCCCTGTCCTTCACTGGGCCATGGCCGTCATGGTGCTCTCGATGCTGCTGTTTGTCGGGCAGGCATGGTCACCAGCGTCGAGACCACGCATGACTGGCTCTTTGCCCTCCACAAGCCCCTCGGCATTGCGGTCTTCGTCCTCGCCCCCACCCGCCTTGCCTTCCGCCTGACGCATCCGGCGCCGCCGCTGCCCGATGACCTGCCGGAGTGGCAAAAGCTCGCCGCACATGGGTCACATGTGATGCTCTACATCGTCATGATTGCGATGCCGCTCATTGGTTGGGCGACGCTGTCGGCAGGCGGCTATCCGGTCACCCTCGGCGGCGGTCTCATCCTGCCCTCCATTGCGCCGATGGACGCGACGCTCTTTGCGTGGCGCCGTCACTCGCACCGGTATCTGGCGTGGCTGTTTTTTGTGACCTTCCTCGCCCACATGGGCGCGGCCCTGCTCCACGGGCTCATCCGCAGGGACGGCGTGTTCGAGAGCATGACGTTGCGCCGCCGTCGGTGACCGAGGACATCCTGCCCCATGGCGGTGACACCCATGACGCGGTTTGCTCGCTGCCGACGCGAGCCGGCGTCCGGGGCAGGTCAAACAGGCGCTGATGGTCCATGGGGAAACGCCGCTTGCCAGGACACCTCGGCTTGTCGGCGCAACCTCCGCCGGCATGGCTGGGGGTTGCCCCCGGGTGCAGGGACCGGACAGCTCGCGGACGGGCCCTGGCGCGGTGGTTGCGTTCAAGCCGCGCCGGAAGACCGAGATGGCCACCACGCTCGAGCTGTCGCGGCAGTCCTCGCCGGGCGGACCCATCCGGTGCCCGTGACGGCCATTGACCAGTCCGTACTGGAAGTCGCCCCATCTCCGTACCCTGCCCGATGCCGCAGAGCCAAGCCGGCAACGGACGGGGTGGCCCAATACGGGCCTTCGATGGGCATCCCGGGCGTGCCCGATGCAAGGACGTTTGCCGCCGCCTCAACGCTCAAAGGGACGAGTATTTCCGGCACCTCTGGCGCGAATAGCGACCAAACGCCGTGCGTGCCGACACCCCCGGCCTTGCTATTGAGACCCAGGCGGACGTCGAGCGCGGTGTCGCGCGGGGCCTCCTTAGCGCCTCAGCCCTGCTGAACGCCCAACCTCAGGCGGCGTTAAGTGCCGAGAAGATCCGGGCCTCGAGCTCAATGAGCTGCCTGAGCATCTCGGCATGACCAACGCTCCGTCCGACCAGGGCCCGCCGGCGTGCCGCACCGACGCGGGAAGCAAACCGGTCATCGACCCTCGCGAGGGCGTCGCGGAAGCGTTCGGCATGGCCCGGGGACGTTGCCGACTCACGGTCGAGACAAAGGGAGAGATTGAACTGTCGCCTGTCTTTTCCGGCGTATTTGACGCGAATGTAGACCGGCCAGTGGAGGTCCGGGCCCGTAACCTCATACCCCCTTGGGCACACCTCAAAAGAGTTCCTGCGCGAGTAAACGCTCGTCCTTGGCAGAACCGGGATGGCATTGCGCACCTCCGTTGCTACCGACGCAATGCCGCGCATCTGGCCAAGGGTGGTCATGACGCTCTTGTTTTGCAGCGCGAAGAGACGATGGGTCCAGTTCTGCTCCTTGCCCAAGAGCCAGTTGTTGTCATTCCCGCCGCCCGCAAAGGTCAGCAACCTGGCCACGGCATCCGGGTAGGTCTGGTGGATGGCAGCGGCCAGTGTCTGGACACGCTCGGTTCTGGGACTCTCCCAATCGGTCAGCTGCTGGCAGTAGGTGGCGACAAGGCGGGCCGAAGCGTTGCCGCGCTCAACATGCGTCTGCGCCCGTCTTGCAGACGTCTCGAGCCAGTCATAACCCAGGTGCAGCCAGTAGAGCATGGAGGGACGCGTCGCCCCGGCCTCCCCGTCATGATAGTAGTCGAGTGCCAGATAGACCTGCTCGAGCCCCCGCAGTCTCGGGTTGGCCTTGAGCGCGCTGCTGACCTCGTCCCGGTACCGCTCGAGCTGTTCGTCGGTGTGCTTTGCGCCAACCTTGTTTTCGATGACCAGGATGAATCCGTTGTGCGTATCGACCACGCAAAGGTCGATGCGCTCTCCGTCGCTGACGCGAAGCTCGGTTGTGGTAAATGCCGAGGCAAAGCTCGACGTGCGGACGCGAGAGGCGGGCCACGCGCTGAAAAAGCGCGCTGTCGCCCCACGTCCATCGAGGCCCGCATCACCCGAGCTGGCAATCGTCGATGCCCTCGTCAGCAGGTCACGCAAGATTTCATCGCCCTGTCCGTGCCCTTCCTTGGGGTCGAGCATCCAGGCGAGCATGGCCGAGTTCTGGTTCTCGGTCAGGTCGAAGACATCAAAGACACTGTCGCCGGTCCGGTGGAGTTCACAAAGCTCGACGAGGCGGGAATCCGCCATGAGTTGTTCCATTGACGCGTTCAGTGCATCGGTATCCATGGTCGTCCTTGCTGGTCATGTTGCGGGGCAAAGGGTGGTTGGCCACATACGGTCAGCCATCATGCCCGTGACTGGTGCGCCATGACCAGCGCGGGTACGTCGGCGAGTGATGGGGCAATGGCGGTCGCAGCGGAAAGGGGCGACGTCACCAGAAGCCCGGATGCAAAGCGGTCGGACCGGAACACATCGACATGGGGAAGAAACACGGCGTGGAGTGCGTCAAGATAATCGTGCGACGCACGGCCTACGGGATTTCTCGGCATCGACTCGCTGCTCGACTTGTCGATGACCTGCATCATGAACTCGTGGAGCGCGTAGAGCGATGGCGTGGTATCGGGCGTCAGGGGCGGGAGCGTATTGAAATCGGACGCGTCCTTTCTGAAAAGCCGGGCAGCCATCAGGCGCGGGACTTCGGTGAGCCACTCGCTTCGCATTCCCGCGAGCGCCAAGCGGAGACCAGCGAGGCGTTCGGACTTCGACGCCGCCCCTTGCATTCCCTCGTGGGCCTGCCTGGTTCGATGCGCGTACTCGACCAGGACCGACTCGATGGCCATGCCCTGTGCACGCAGCCCGCGCACAACGCCCTGACCACGCTCGCCGCTGCGAACGACCCATTCAGCAAAGTTGACGATGTCGCCGAGCGCCTCACGGTGGAGAAGATTGATGTCAGCGGAAGTCGTCGACGTCTTGAGGGCCGAGAGAAGACGCAAGCGGTCCTTTTCGCGGAACGGATAGCTGTCGATGAGGACGGCCAGTCGTTCTTCCTCGGCTGGCGTTGCAGCACTCGCTCGAAAGGTCTGGGCCAGCTTCTTCATCCTGTAGCGGCGCTCAGTGCGACTGCTGCCAGGCGTCGCCTTCCACTCCTCCATGAGCGACTTTCGCACATCACCCCAGAGGTCGGGAATCTCGCCCAGCTGGTAAAACCAGTCGGTGGGCATAGGCGCGCGAACGCGCGACTTCCGGTGGCGGGCGACAATGCGCCGGACTTCGTGGTCGAGGATGGCCCAGGCTGAGGGATGGTGTTCGAGCCCACTGAGCTCTGCGATGGTACGGATGCGCGCGATGCCCTTGCCAGCCGCGTCCTCATCGACGGGCAGGCTCTCCAGGAGAAGCACGTCGCTGAACGGGAACCGGGCAAGACCGCGCTCCTTGAGTTCCAGCAAACCGGTCTTCCGTGCAGCGAAACCGGGCGTTGACAGGTTGGAGATGTCCGACGTGTCGAGGTAGACCGTTGTCGGGCGTTTTGTCAGGGCAGTACGGCGAACCATTGAGCGGCCTTGGCGTGGAAGGGGTGGGGGCGTCCTGGGCCATCGACCCGATGATTGGTGGCGTGTCGTCAGTACCAGCGGGAGGCAGGGCGTGGCCTGAGGAGTCGCCGTCCCGGAAATGCGCGCGGATTTCAGGCCATCGCGGACTCGTTTGCAGCAATCCACTCATCGAGTTCGTCGATGTCATTGGTCAGCACGACGACGTCGCGCACATGCGTGCACCCTTCGAGTTCGACCATGCGTTCAGGTGCCGTCCAAAGGGCAAGAATCACGCCGCGCTCAAAGCGCGAGGTGATGGCCGATACGAGCCTGACCGGATGACCGTTGCCGAGAACGAGGGTCCGCTTGAGGAGCCTTTGCAACATGTCGCCAGGCAGTGCCGCCGCAAGGTCGGAGCTGCCGAGGTGTCCGATGGCCGGGACAAAATACGTCAGTCCGACGCCGTCCGATTCGGCAAGGCGGTGGGCATGGGCGACGGCACCGCGCAGCCTGTCGAGGTCAGAGCGGTTTGCACGGAAGACCGTAAAGCGCGGCATCGGTGGGCCTGATTAAAACGCCAATCGTCGCAACCTGCCACAGCCTTCGCTTGGATGGGACTGAGGATAGCGGCATCTGCCGCAGCCTCAAACAAGGCCGCAGCAACGCCTCGCCCCAGACTCGAGTGAGCCGGGCCCGGGGCGAGTCCGCCCCCGGGCCTTTTGTCCATGCCAAGGAGATACCCATGTCCCGTCTGTTTCTCGGCGCCGCAATGCTTGCGGCAACCGTCCTTCCCCCGACCAGCCACGCTGCCACACGGCCAACCATCGTGCTCGTCCATGGGGCCTTCGCCGACTCGTCGAGCTGGAATGGCGTCATCGGCCAACTCCAGAAGGACGGCTACACCGTCGTCGCCGCTGCAAACCCGTTGCGCTCGGTCAAGGGTGATGCGGCGTCAGTCGCTCGCGTCGTCGGGAGCATCAAGGGCGACGTTGTCCTCGTCGGCCACTCCTATGGCGGCTCGGTCATCACGCAGGCCGCCGAAGGCCAGGCGAATGTGCGTGCGCTCGTCTACGTCGCCGCTTTTGCCCCTGCAGTCGGCGAGTCGGGCATGGCACTGTCCAGGAAATATCCAGGGAGCACCCTGGGGCCGACCCTCGCCCCGCCGGTAGCGCTCGCCTCGGGCGGACATGACCTTTTCATCGAACAGGCAAAGTTTCCGGCGCAGTTTGCCGCCGACCTGCCACCAAAGACTGCAGCACTGATGGCTGCCGGCCAGCGCCCGGTCACAGACACCGCGCTCAACGACGCACCGACGTCCGCTGCCTGGACGCACATCCCTTCCTGGCACATTTATGGTGACGCTGACAAATGCATCCCGCCTGCGGCCATGGCCTTCATGGCCGAGCGCGCAGCGTCCAAGAAGACCGTGGTCATCAAGGGCGCGTCCCATGTCGTCATGGTGTCCCACCCGCTCGAGGTCGCACACGTCATTGAAGAGGCTGCAGCCGCAAAGTGAGTCTGCAATGCAGCGCCCGGACCGGGCGCTGCATTGGTGTGTCACGCGTTTTCTTCTGTGAGAGGAGGGGCGAGATACTGATGGACGCTTGCGATGACCGCCGAGCCTTCCCCGACTCCGGCGGCGACTCGCTTGATGGAGCCCGAGCGGACATCGCCAATGGCAAAGATGCCCGGCTTCGCTGTTGCAAACGTCCCGCCAGCGTCCGGGGCAACGCCGGCATCGATTCCTGTCAGGACAAACCCACCTGCGTCAAGCGGAAGGCAGCCTCCGAGCCAGTCGGTGTTGGGTTCGGCGCCAATCATGACAAAGAGCCCGGACACCCGCAGGTTGCGGTCAACCCCCGAGGCGCTGTTGTGCCAGATGACTTCTTCGAGGTAGGTGCCGCCGTTGAGCGCCGTGATCGAAGACCGCGCATGGAGCGTGATGCGGGAAGACTGCTCGATGCGCCGGACGAGATAGTCGGACATGGTCTCGGCCAGACCCTCTCCCCGTACGAGGATGTGGACGTGCGAGGCACTGGCGGCAAGAAACACGGCCGCCTGCCCTGCCGAGTTGCCGCCACCGACAACCACGACTTCGCTACCCGCAGAAAGCTGTGCTTCCATGTGCGTTGCCGCGTAATGGATGCCCTGCCCCTCGAACCGCGCATAGTCGTTGAGGACAAGCTTCCGGTAGCGGGCGCCCGTGGCGATGACGATGCTTCGCGTCATCACGAACTGCCCGTCGTCGAGCGCCATGACAAGGGGTCGCCCGCTGCAGTCGAGGGAAACGGCGGCACGGGAAACGGAGAGGCGTGCACCGAACTTCTGGGCCTGGGCCTGGGCACGTCCGGCAAGCTCGTGGCCCGAGACGCCGGCCGGAAAACCGAGGTAGTTTTCAATTTTGGACGATGTGCCCGCCTGGCCGCCGGGCGCGAGGCTTTCGATGACCAGGGTGTCAAGGCCTTCGGATGCGGCATAGACCGCCGCCGCAAGGCCCGCCGGCCCGGCACCGACCACCGTCACATCGAACACGTGCCCGGGCTCGATGCGTTCCGTCAGGCCGAGGGTGTCGGCAAGTTCTGCGGCACCCGGGTTCTTGAGCACCTCGCGGCGGACCGTCATGACGACTGGAAGGTCGGCGGCGGACAGATTGAAGCTTTCGAGCTCCGCCAGACCCGCCTCATCGGTCTCGGTATCGACAAGGGCGAAGGGGTAGTTGTTGCGCTCGAGGAAGCGGCGAATGCGCTGGGTGTCGCCCCCATGCGCAGGACCGATGATGATGAGGCCCCCGACACTGGTCTTCAGGATGCGGGCGCGGCGGAGCATGTAGGCCCGCATCACCACCTCGCCGATGTCCGGCTCGAACGACACCATCGACCGGAACTGGTCACGGCGAAGCCGGATGACGCGCGCGCCCGGGCCCGCCCGTCCGGAGACCTTGATTTCACGGTCGGTCAGGGTATCGAGTTCGCCACTGATTTGGCCCTCCCGATGCACCGTCACCGTCCGCAACACACCCCCGGCATCGTGCTCGAACGCCTCGATGCTGCCTTTGACGACGACGAAGAAATCAGGCGCCCGCTGCCCGCGCTCATAGAGCACTGTGCCCTCGGCCACGTCTTCCTCCACGCCATATCGCGCGAGTCGCTGGAGCATGTCGTCGTCGAGGCGGGGAAAGGCGTCCGCATCGCGCCCGTCCATCCCGCCCGAACCAGTTCCGTGAGCTGTCATTGCAATATCCTCCGTCGGGCCACCTGCTGCATACCCGAACGACGGCACCAGATGCATTACCTTCAGATATTGAAGTGTTGTGTCGTGCGGGTCAAGGCGCACCTGGCCATTGATGCCGCTTTGCGCCGGACAGATGTGCGCGTCACTCCTGTCCAATTGGCCCGCCCGGCCGCACGGTAAAAGTGCATCAGGTCCGGAACGCGGGCCTCGACCCGGCAGCCCGGGCGCACTCGTTGACTCCCAGGACCCTGCCATGAAAATCCTTGTTCTCGGTGCCGGTGGCATCGGTGGCTATTACGGCGCACGCCTCATTGAAGCGGGTGCGGACGTCACCTTCCTTGTGCGTCCTGCGCGCGAGGCGCAGCTTTCCTCCGGCCTGCGGGTCGAAAGCGGTGTCGGCAACTTCAGCCGGCCGGTCAGGACCCTGACCCGGGTGCCGGACGGGGCCCACTTTGACCTTGTGCTGCTGACCTGCAAGAGCTATGACCTTGCCGGCGCGATTGACGCCGTCGCCCCTGCGGTTGAAGCAGGTGCCGTCGTCTTGCCGTTCCTCAACGGCCTTGGCGCCTACGATGCACTCGACGCCCGCTTTGGGAAGGACAAAGTGCTCGGCGGGGTGGCCTACGTTGCAACCACGCTGACCGACGATGGAACCGTCCGCCACCTTGCCGACGCCGACACGATGATTGTGGGCGAGCGCACCGCCGACGCCGCACCGGTTGTCCGTGCGTTTTTTGACCTTGCACACCGGACGCCGGGCGTTCGGCGCCTGTCGCCCGACATCGAACAAGCCCTCTGGGACAAATGGGTGCTCCTTGCCTCTGGCGCGGCGGTGTGCTGCCTGCTTCGCGGGACGCTGCGGGAAATCCTGCACACCGATGCGGGCGAGAAAATCATGCGGCAGGCCATCGCCGAATCGGCGGCCGTTGCTGCTGCTTTCGGGCACGCCCTCAACGCCGAGACCAGAGCCTTTACGGACGGGTACCTCATTGCGACGGAATCGAACTGGGCCGCGTCGATGATGCGGGACATCGCGCAGGGCCGACCGCGCCTCGAGGCCGATGCCATCGTCGGCGACATGCTCGCCCGTTCGGTGGCCAAGGGCCTGCCTGCACCGGTTCTCGAGACCGCCTTTGCCCATCTCCAGGTGTACATGCGGCGCCACGCGGGCTGACATCGCATGCCCTGTCGGCAGGGGGAGACTCCTGCCGACAGGGCGTGCGCGCCGTCCGCTCCATTTCCCGATTTGCTCTCCCGGTGCCTGATGACCCAGGAACGCCACAAGCTCCTTACCCGCCTCATTGACCGGAGCATCAAGACCAGCGGCGCTCTCGTCTTGCTCCTCGCCTCAGCCGCACTCGCCTCGACCCTCGGCCTGCTCACCGCCCAGACCCGGCTTTCCGACGCGTTCCGTGCATTGATGGCCGCCGATGCGATTTCCGGCCAGGTCTCGGCCATGCGCCTGTCGATGGCCGCATGGGTCCTTCGCGGGGACGATGCGGCACGGTCGGACTGGATGCGTCTTGCACACCAGGCGAGCGGCGAACTGGCCAATTTGCAGGGGCGCGCGGCCGCCGACCCGCAAGGCACCCGCCTCATTCGTGCAGTGGCCGTGCGATTGTCAGAGCGGGTCGAGACGGCAGCACCGCTGCTTACCGAGCGTCCTGGCGGTGCCAATGCCCAGGTTGTGGAAATGATGGGGCGCGCCTACCAGACGCAAAACAGTGAACTTGGCGTTGCCCTCGACGAGCTGAGGACCTTCCAGACGCAACGGGTCGAAACCCTCCAGCGTCGCGAACACGTTGTCTTGCTGATGGCGGGCAGTGCCCTGTTTGCACTCGTTGCGTGGGCGGCGTTCGGACTGCGGCGCTCGCAACGCACCGCAAAGGCGATGGTCAGAAGCCTGAGGGACGCGTTTGCGGCTCTCGAGCGAGGGCGGGCGGAGCTGTCTGCCATCACCGACGCGGCTCCCCTGGCGATGGTCCACACCGACGCCGACGGGCGGCCGCTGTGGCTCAATGCGCATGCGGTCGAGTGGCTGTCGACCCGCGAGCCTGGAGATGTGCCGTCCCTGTTCGAGAACAGACTCCACCCCCAGGACCGTGACCGGGTCAGGTCGGCGTGGGATGCACTGGTTTCTGGCGGCGAGCGGTTCGACCAGACCTTCCGCCTTCTGGGTGGGGCGGTGACACCCGTGTGGGCCGAGTCGCATGCGGTGCCGGTGCGGGTCAACGGCGTGACCACCGGATTTATCGCCGTCTTGCAGGACATCACCGCGACGCGTGCGCTCCAGGACGAGCTCGGGCGCTCCCGCACCCGGCTGCAACGCATGGCCGACTCGGTTCCCGCCATGCTCGCCCATCTCGATGGAACACAGACCTACCAGTTCGTCAATGCTACCTACGCGCACTGGTTTGGCCGGGGCGCGCCACAGGTGGGAACGACAATCCGGGAATTTCTCGGTGACACCGCCTATGAGCGGCTTCGGCCTTCCATTGAGGGCGTCCTTTGCGGACGTTCCGTTCGCCTCGAGATGGCACAGGACAACCTCCACGGCCTTGCCTTCGTTGGCGATGTGACCTACACCCCCGAGTTCGACGAGGAAGGCCGTGTGTGCGGCTTTTACGTTCTCGTTACCGACGTGACGGAGCGAAAGAGGCTCGAGGACCGCCTTTACTCGGCCAAGGAGATGGCCCAGGTCACCCTCGACTCCCTCGGCGACGCGGTCGTTACCACTGACGCGCGCGGCATCGTCACCTTCCTCAACCGCCGCGCACAGGTGCTGCTGGCACCCACCGCGCGCCGTGCCCTCGGCCTGCATGTCGACCAGGTCGTGCAGCTCATCGACAGCATGGGGCGCATGGGCCACAGCAGCCTGTCCCGCGCGATTGAAGAGGAGCGTCACGTCGACATGCTGGCTGCCAGGAAACTGCCCCTTGCGGACGGCAGCGACGTGGAAATCGAGGATGTGGCGTCACCCATCCGCACCCGCGACGGGACGGTCGCCGGTGGCGTCCTTGTGCTGCGCGACGTCTCCGCCGCGCAGGCGATGGCCAACCGCATGCGGGAACTTGCTGAGTCCGATGTGCTGACGGGCCTGCCCAACCGCCTCGTGTTTGACCAGCGGCTGGCCGACGCTCTCCACCATCTGGCCACGGACGAACCGATGGCTGTGCTGTACATGGACCTCGATGGCTTCAAGCGCGTCAACGACATCCACGGCCATGGTGCAGGCGATGAATTGCTGCGCCAGCTCGCCATGCGCCTGTCTGCAGCCGCCGGTCCGGACGATACGGTCTGCCGCCTTGGCGGCGACGAATTCGTTGCGTTGCTCGCGCCGCCGACCACCGAAGCGGATGCGCTGGCCAGGGCGCACGCCTTCATCAGTGTGTCCGGGCAACCCTACGAGTGGAACGGCTTGTTGCTCGAGGTGACCTTGAGCGTCGGCATCGCCCTTGTCCCCGATGAAGGCCTCGACGGACTTGTACTGATGCGCAAGGCAGACGCCGCGCTGTATGCCGCCAAACAGAGCGGACGAAACCGGGCGGTGCTGTTTCCGCGCCCTCTCCGCTGACCATGACGCGGTCTCGCCGACGTCAGCCCGCCTCGCCTGCGACCGTCATCAGCAACGAGGCGCTGTCCTCACTGATGTGGGCAGCTTCCTGCAGATAGGCATCGGCGGGGCTTTTCGCGGCGTCCGGGCGTTTGTCAGCTGCTGCATCCCGCTCCGTGGGATCGAGTCCGTCATCCGCCACAGGTGCGTCTTCGCGCCCGGTGACGCCCGCAGCCCTGTCGAGTGCCTTTTGCCGGGCGGCAAAGGCCGCGTACCGACCGAGGTCCGCATCGCGGGTGGCCTTACGCTCGGCAAGGTTCAATGAGACTGTCGGGCGTTTTGCCATCGCGGTGAATGCTGCTGACTCTTCGAGCTGGAGTTGCCAGGCGGGTGTGGTGGTTATACGGGACTCATGGGTTCTCACAAGGAGGGCAATGCGGGCGGCGTCGGTGACGTCGCGCGAATAGGCTACCGGCGCAATGCGTGACGCGGGCAACGCGTTTTTGTACATCGACTCACCGAGGTCCTGCTCGCCTGGCGTCTCCGGGAACGCAATGTCCGGTGTCACCCCCTCGAGCTGCGTGCTCCGGCCGTTGATTCGGTAGAACTGGGCGATGGTCATCTTGAGTTCGCCGAGCTTCTCGTCTTTGGAGCGGCCCAGCGCATCGCCGAGGTCAACGAGATTCTGGACCGTTCCCTTGCCAAACGTGCGCTCGCCGACGATAACCGCGCGCCCCCGGTCCTGGAGCGCGGCCGCAAAGATTTCGGACGCTGACGCCGAAGCATGGTTGACCATGACCGTGACGGGTCCGTGCCACACCGCCGGGGTTCCCGGAGTACCCTGAAGGTCAACGTCGCCGTTGGCGCTTCGCACCTGCACCACGGGGCCGGGGCCGGTGAAAAGGCCGACCATGCCTGCGGCCTCGCCGAGCGACCCACCTCCGTTGTTTCGAAGGTCGATGACGATGCCGTCGACCTTTGCGCCCTTGAGTGCAACAAGCATTGCCGACACGTCACGGGTCACGCTGCGGTAGTTTGCGTCGCCTGCACGCCTGGCGTCGAAGTCCTCATAAAACGACGGGACCGTAATGACGCCGATTTTCTGCGGATGACCAGGAACACCGACGTCGATGATGCCTTGCCGGGCGGCCTGGTCCTCGATTGTCACGCGTCGGCGTGTGAGAGTGACAATGTGTGGGGCAACGTCCCCCTTATGCTCGTCCGGCAACAATTCGAGCCGCACATTGGTTCCCGCCCTGCCGCGAACCAGTGTGACCACATCGTCCGTCCGCCAGCCGATGACGTCGGTCAACGTCCCGCCGGCACCCTGCCCCACGCCCGTCAGGCGGTCACCGACATGGACCTTGCCCGACGTTGCCGCAGGACTACCTGCAACCAGTTCGGTCACCTCGACGTACTCGTCGTGCGCGCGCAGGTAGGCACCGATGCCATCGAGCGAAAGGGACATGGCTGTATTGAACTCGCTGGCTGCCCTAGGCGCGAAGTAATCGGTGTGGGGGTCGGTCGACTCCGCATACGCCGTCATAAAGAGCTGGAACGCATCCTCAGCAGTGGTCTTTTGCACCCGAGACTCAAGGTTCCTGTAGCGGCGCGCGAGGGTCGCCCGGATGGCCACATCGTCCTTGCCGGCCAACTTCAGACGCAGCCAGTCATCCTTGACGTGGAGGCGCCAGAGCGCGCGCAGTTCGTCGGAATCCTCCGGCCAGGGTGCGGCCTTGCGGTCAACGGTGATGGATTCGTGCGCTGAAAAGTCAAAGCCGCCGTCGAGCAACGACTGGCTAAAGCGCGCCTGCTCGACAATGCGGCTGAGATAGACGTTGACCGGGGCCATGGCCGCCGAGAGATTCCCGTCTTCGATGCCCTTTCCCAAGGTGGGCCGGAGTGGTTCGAAACGGGCGATGTCTCCTTTCGTAAACATCGCCCGCTGCGGGTCGAGGTCTTCAACGAGCTTGTCGAAGACGACAGCCGAAAATGTATCGTCGAGCGGATGCGGTCGATAGTGGACGCGCGTCATGAATAGCATCGCGACCTTCGCCGCCGTCGCCTGATGGTCGTCCGCCGTCAACGCAAACGCCTGAGGACGCTGCGGGAGCCCAGTTGCCGACCCCAATCCGGGCAACGCGAGGAGCACGAACCCGGCAAGTGCCAGTGGGAGAATGGACAAGCGGGTCGTGGTCATACGAGAGGTCAGGCAGGATTGGACAGCAGGATGCATATTTACCATCATCATTTCGGTTTTTGCAGTGCAAGGCGCCATGGTGACGTAGGATCCATGTCAGAGCCCTGGTTGACTTTGGCCACGGTTGTTTGTCCCGAGAGAGCTGACAATTTATCGACGTCGCTTGGAACCCGACCCGTTCGTCGGTACGGCCATGTTGTCCTCTCGCAATCGCACTTCTGTTTGCGTTTTCTTTTGTGAAACGCGCACGATCTTCGCAACGAATCTTGGGTGTTCGCAGGAAGTAGCGTCAGGCAGATTCGGCAGCGTCCCAGTGGCGCTGCTCATCAAACAGTGCGCGGCGAAGAAAGTCCATAACCTCCTGGCCACGCCCGGCCTCGACCAACTGGTGTGCCGTCAGCCCGCCGACGCAGGCAAGGCAGCCTTCGAAGTACCACCGGACCCGCATGACGGGACAGCTCTCAAGGGATGAGGCGAGACACAGGATGTCCATCGAGACATCCTCGACCGACCTTGCCGGGCGGCTGACGACTGCATGCAGATTAACCTTGTTGCCCATTGTTCCTCCCAAATCCGTGCCAGACCATCGGACCCGGCTGCCCGGCCGCGCGGAGTCAATACGCTGTCTGGCGCGGCTTGCACTTTACCCTTTCGTGCACCCAGCGCTTGGATGAGGCCGCCGCAGCGAGAGACCCAAACCTAGGTATGCCGTTGACTTGGTCTGTTACTGCTTCAATACTTGAAGTGGCGTCAGAAGCACGGTCAATCTTCTGCACCTCCCCATCGACCCGATGGCCACCGCACAAGACCGGGGAACCCATGAACAGTGCACCGCTGACCGATGACGAGCTTCGCAGGGAACTGCGCGAACTGTGCAACCAGGGGCGCAATGGGCCTGTTGTGCTCCCCCCGGCCGTTGCCGCCGTATTGGTGCAGCACGGGCTTGCCGAGCAACTGAGTGACGCCATCTGGTTGCCAACGCCAAGGGGGCGAAGCTGGTGCGAAACGGAAGAAGCGCTCCGCGCCACGCCGCCCGGGTCGACCACGCCACCGAGCGACGCTACAGACGGCGGACGCAAAGGGCATGAGCGATGAGCGCAATGGATTGGGCCACTCTTGTCCACGGCGTCATTGCCGTCATCGCCCTCGGCACCGGCCTCGTTTCTTGCAGCAGGCTTGCCACACATCGCCCTGGCGGCGTCATGCTCCGGGTCTTTTTTGCCTTCGCCTTCCTGACCGACGCAAGCGCTTTCGTCATCGGGTTTGACGATGTCCGCCCCACCCACATCATCGCCATTGCCTCCCTTTTACTCCTTGGTGTCACGCTTCGCGGCTTTTACATCGGCCACCAGCACGGGACATGGCGCAGCATCTACCGCGTGGGCGTAATTTCAAACACCTACATCCTTGCCCTGATGGCCACGCTGCAGCTGTTTGCCGTTAACGGCACCGGACCGAGCCTGGCGCATGCTCCCGCGCTTTTCCTGAGCGCCCAGGGTCTGCTCGGCACAGTGTCCCTCCTCACATGCGTCCGGGCCTTGCGACCGGGTCCCGGTCGCCGACGTCGCATCCCCGTCCGCTCCGTGGAATCCCGCACATGACCCCCAAGCCAGAGTCCAGCAGGCACTCAGCGCGTCACGCCCATATCGTCGTGGCCATCACCTTCTTCGCCCTGCTCCTGTCGGCCGGCATCCTGTCGACGCCGGGCGTCCTCATGGTCCCGCTCGGACTGAGTTTCGGATGGGACCGCTCGGTGGTCTCGACAGGGGCTGCCACCGGCATCTTCCTCTACGGCCTGGTTGGTCCGTTCGCAGCGGCGCTGATGCTGTCGTTTGGTATTCGCCGGACGATGATGAGCGGCCTGTTGCTCATCGGGGCAGCGACGCTCGCGAGCCTGTGGATGAAGGAACCCTGGCAGTACATCGTGACCTGGGGCGTATTGTCCGGCATCGGCTCTGGCGCACTCGCCGGCGTTCTCGGGGCAGCCGTGGTCAACCGTTGGTTCGCCACGCGCCAGGGCCTTATGATTGGCATCCTCAGCGCGAGTACGGCCACGGGCTCACTCATCTTCCTCCCCTTCCTTGCCTGGTTGTCCCGAAACGCCCAGTGGCAACCCGTTGCCATTGCTGTGTCCATCGCCGCCCTCGCCCTCGTACCGCTCGTGTACTTTCTGGTCCCCGAGCATCCCCACCATGTCGGCGTTCGTCGCGTGGGAGAAACGGACATGTCGCCCCCACCGCCTGCGCCACACCAGGCCCGCACACCCATGGCCGCCATCCACGTGCTGCAAAAAGCCTCGAAAGTGCCGGCGTTCTGGCTACTGGCAGGCACCTTTTTTGCCTGCGGGCTGACGACAAACGGCCTTGTCGGCACCCACCTGATTGCCTATTGCGGCGACCACGGCATCCCGCCAGTGCACGCCGCAGGCTTCATGTCGATGATTGGTCTCTTCGACCTCATCGGGACCACTGCATCAGGCTGGCTGACCGACCGCTACGACTCACGCCGGCTCCTTATCGGGTTTTATGCCCTGCGCGGCGTATCGCTGCTCATCATGCCATTTGTCGACTTCTCGACGACCAACTTGACCATCTTTGCCGTCTTCTTCGGTCTCGACTGGATTGCGACCATCCCTCCAACACTCAAGCTCGCCAACGAAGCCTTCGGCGAGCACGACGCGCCCATCGTGTTTGGCTGGGTGGTCGTGGCCCACCAACTCGGCGCGGCTGGCGCCGCCATCGGTGCGGGCACCGTGCGACAGATGGCCGGGTCCTACCAGCCAGCCTTCGTCGCCGCCGGCGTCATCGCCCTGGGGGCGGCCACCGTTCTCGTTGTCTCTTCGATACGACATACCCGCCGGGGTGGCGTGCCACAGCCCGCACGCGCCCAATCCTGACGCATCACCTGCGAGCCGTCGGCGCTCACGCGTCGACCCCCCGGGGGTGGCGCCTTGCGTCAAAGAAGGCGTCCCGGCGGAGGTCGCGCTCATGGGCGAACGCCGGGCTGATGGCAGTTACGCATTCATCAAAGCGGAAAGGGAAGGCCCCGGCCGGAAGGCGTTGCCCGGGCTCGACCGCCTCACCCGTGGCGCGAACGACAACTGCGAGGGGCAGCGGCTGGCCCTCGTTGTAGGGTGTCCAACGGACACCCCAATCCCGCATGGAGAGGAGAATGGCATCGAACTCCTTGCCCTTGTCAGTGGCAAAATACTCAAAGCGGGGCGGCCGGTCCGTGTATTGCCGGCGCTCAACGACGCCGTCGTGCTCAAGGCGCTTGAGTCTTGTCGAGAGCAGAAACGAGGACATGCCGGTCTGGGCCTGGATTTCATCAAAGCGGGAATTGCCCATGGCAAGCTCGCGTAAAATGAGCAGCGTCCAGCGGTCACCGACGACGGCGAGCGTTCGCGCAATGGGACAGACGCTGCCAGAGATTTCCTCCCAGTTCATGCCATGCTCCTCTTTCCCTTGTTCATCGCGACCACTGCCTACAGTCTTACATCATGGTCCAGCTTTTTTCCACATCGGCAATGCTTCAATTATTGCGTCCTTTCGCCGATGCGACATACAAAGACGGCCGTCATGGGCAATTTCGGCAATGAGGCCTTTTCGCGCCCACAAAAAAGGGGTCCCGTAGGACCCCTTTTTTTCATGCTGGCCGCTCAGAAGGTCAGCATGCCCCAAACACCCACTTCGTTCGTCTTGTAATGGTACGGCGTTGCCACCGGACCGTCGAGCTTGTTGTGCTTGTAGACAAGCGCGAGCTTGAGGTTCTTTAGCACATCATAGGAAACACCCGCATTGTAATACCGGTCCTTGAGCTTTTCCTCGACGCTGGTCAGGTTGTCGTACTTGTAGTCGACGCGGTCATAGCGACCAAAGACAGCAAACTGGTCGTAAAAGTGCCAGTCGGCCCATGCCGAGTAGCCATCCGCCTTGTCCTTGGTGGAGTTGGTCGCAGGATTGGGCCCTGCGCCGGTGCCCGCATACCTGAGGATATCGTCCCAGTTTTCCGTGTGGAAGTACTCCACGCCCGCACCCCAGGTCTTGTCGCGCCAGGCAAGCAACGCGTCGCCACGAGTCGCCGTGCGGGTGGGTGCACCGCCCTCTGTGTCGTAGCCGCGTTTGCCACTGTAGCCGCCAACGGCGATAACCATCTGCTCAATGGGCGAGTAGCCGAAACGCGCCTCGGTGTCGACCGACTTTGAACGGCTGAGGTTGCGGTACCCGCGACCATTGACGACCGACAGCTGGTAGCTGATGGAATTGCCGCCCGTTGTCGCGCCCAGCGCGTGGATGCCCCAGTCCGACGAATTGCCGAATGCGCCAACGCCACCGGCGGTCGCGGTGCCGCCACTACGCCCCCCTTCGAACGAACGGTCGGTGATGGTGTTTTCGACGAAGCGGTACCCGTACCACTTCTCGACGAACGGAATCCACGGCATGTCGGCCGCACCGAAACGGACGGTGAAGAGACCGTCGAACTTGCCCTGGACGTATGCCTTCTTCACGAACAGGCTGGTCTGCCCGATGGAGACCTGGTAGTTGAAGTCCGTGGTCAGGTTTGCGGACCAGACATCGTCGAACTTGTGGTCGACCGTCAGGTAAAAGCGCTTGACATCAAAACCCGTGCCATTGGTCGAACCGTGGCCGTCCTTCTTGACAAGGCTGCTGATGCCCGTCGCTTCCTTGTGACTCTGGCTGGTCACGTCAAAGAACATCGTGCCGCCGACATGGGTGTTGTCAACGAGCTTGTTGAGGGCATCGAGCTTCCTGGTCAGTTCGTCCGCTGGCTTTGCACTGGCCACCTGGACGTCATTGACCGCCTTAGCAGTCTCGACCTGGGCGTCGGCTTGCGCTTCCTGCCTTGCCTGCAAGTCCGCAATTTTTGCCTGCAAGGCCTGTATCTGCCGCTGCATTTCTTGAAGCGTTGCTGTCTGGTCTTTGCCGATTTTTGAGTTTTCTTTGCCTTTCTCGGCCGCCATGACGCCAGCGGAATGCGCTGAGATGGCGATGATGATGCACGCAGAGAGAGTGCGAAGGGAAGCCTTCGCGAGGCAGGACGATGTCATGTTGATTAAGCCCCTGATGGACGTCTAAATGGCGCAATACGGCGCCAAACCGACGCGAATGCTCGTTTTTATCGATGACACTTGTGCGACAGGATTGTGACGACGTGACGGCAAACCCGGAACAGGCGGGAGCATGAGACGAAAAGTAAGCGCTTTATACAAACCACGCCTTGACTGAAATGTTCATTCACTTCAATCTCTGAAGTATCTAACCTATGGATCCTCACATGGCGCACCCGACGTTTCTCCGCTCCCTTGGCCCGCTCGGTTTCGGTGGAGCTCCTCTCGGCAACATGTTCCGGACCGTCTCAGAGGCCCAGGCCGAGGAGACGCTGCATACGGCGTGGGAATCGGGCATTCGCTACTTCGACACGGCGCCGGTTTACGGTACGGGTCTTTCGGAACACCGGTTCGGTCATGCCCTGCGTATGCGCCCGCGCGGCGAGTTTGTCCTCTCGACCAAGGTTGGCCGCATGCTGCTGCCCAATCCGTCATCGGACGGCAACTTCGGCCCTTTCGTTAGCGGTCTGCCCTTTGACGTCGAATATGACTATTCGTATGACGCGGCGAAACGCTCGATTGACGACAGTCTGCAGCGCCTGGGACTTTCGAGCATCGACATCGTCTACATCCATGACATCGCCGAGGACGCGCACGGGACGGGCTGGCGACCCCTGTTTGATGGTGCGATGAAGGGCGCTGCCCGCGCGCTTGCGGAGCTCAAGCACGAGGGCGTCATCAAGGCGTGGGGCCTTGGCGTCAACACCGTTGAATCCTGCGAACGGGCGCTGGAACAGGCCGACCCCGACGTTTTCCTGCTTGCCGGCCGCTACAGCCTGCTCAACACCCCGGCGCTCGATACGCTCTTTCCGGCCTGTCTTTCCCGGGGCGTCGACGTGGTCATCGGTGGGCCATACAACTCCGGACTGATTGCGGGCGGGAAGACCTACAACTACCGCGATGCGGAGACGGAGGAAGTCGCTGCGCGCGACCGCCTCGCGGCAATCGCCACAAGGCACGGTGTCGACCTTCGCGCTGCGGCATTGCAGTTTTGCGAGGCGCACCCGGTCGTTGCCTCCGTCATTCCAGGCACGTCGACGCCTGCACGTGTGGCCGAGAACGTGGCGCTCCTCAACATGACCATCCCTGGCGCGTTCTGGACGGAGCTCAAGGCGACCGGGCTGATTCCCGCGCATGCCCCGGTTCCGGACCCGGACACGGCGAGCGCCTGATGGGCGTCGCGCACGTGCCAGCAGCCAATGGCGCACCTTTGCATACTGAAGGGGTCACAGGGCCAATATTGGTGACCACCTTTGTTGCCGATACCCGCCGGTGCGACGGGCGGGTGCGGCCGGAGACAGCGTTGCCAGGGCACCAGTTGGCCTTTATCAGGGAGCGGGCGCGGACGGTCCGCATCCAGGTCGAGGCCGGCCCCTGCCGGTACCTGCACCTTGTCTTCAGCGGATTGCGCCTGGCGAGCGCCAGCGCACCGCGCCCGCTGCTGCTTACCTTTTCCCGTACGCACCACGACGCCACGACTGACCCGTCGGTGTCGTCGCTCGGCAGGCTCCTCGATTCGGCCCTCACCGAAAGTCCGGAAAACACGCCTTTGCTGGCTCACCTCGCCCTCGCGATGCGGGCACTCATCACAGAGCCCGAAACGACGGCGCCACCAGCCCAGGCGCCGGGCCTGTCGGACCTCCAGCTCAAACGCGCGCTCGCCTTCATCAACAGCCATTTCGGGCAGGCACTCAAGCTTCCGGACATCGCTGCCGCCTGCGCACTCTCGCCCGGGCATTTCGCGCGGGCGTTCCAGCGGAGCACTGGCAAGACGCCCTACCGCTGGCTGCTTGAACGACGCATCCATGAAGCGCAACGACTCATGGTCGAAACGCCCATGCCGCTCATTGACGTCGGATCACACTGCGGATTTGCCTCACAGAGCCACTTTACCCGAATCTTCCGCAATGCCGTCGGAGTACCGCCTGGCGTCTGGCGACGCTCGGCGGACTCCCACGGCTAACGCTGTCAGCCCGATACGCGCTGACCTGTGCACCGTTCGCGCTGACGGCGGCGCCAACGGTCAGGCGATTCACCAAAAACCTTGCGAAACTGACGGCACAGATGCGCCTGATCATAAAAGCCGGCGTCGGCGGCGATGGCACCAAGATTGAGGTTCGTGGCCAACATCAATCGCGCGGCTGCCTCCACCCGCTTTCGGGTCAAATAGCGGAACGGCGTGAGGCCAAAGGTCGCCTTGAACGCCCGGTGGAAGGCCCCTTTGCTCAGGCCGACACTTGCCGCCATCTCGTCGCCGGACAAGGGACGACCGAATGACTCCTCGATGAGCGCAATGACCATCTTTCGCCGCCTCTCACTCATAGCACCGACTGCCCTGGGATACATGCAGGTTACGCTTGCGCACTGGCGAGACGGCAGGTCTTCGCTCAGGCTGGCGCTGTCCCCGGCCATACAAGTGCGTCTGTTGTGCCGCGCGCGGTTTGCTTGGTTGATGCACCCGGTCATAGCCCCTCCTGCGGAAGAGTGCGAGCGACTGCCAGATGGGTCGAAACACAGACAAGTCTCTTCGTGACAATGGATGTTACTTCATTTACTGAAGTTACAAAAGGTCGTCTGCCATGTTCAGGACTGGACGGAAGGCGGGCGGCGGCATGTGCACGAGTCGGCTGCGGGTCCGAGGAACGTTCTTAGGTAGACATCGCCTCAATCTGACCCTCGCCGCACTGTTGCTGTGCCGAGTGATACGGTCATTGCACCGAGAGCTCCAGGCAACTTCCGTGCGCGTATCGCGGCTGCTCGCACTCTCTGCCCGATGTTCACGCCCGCCTCAGGATGGGCATCGACGGGAAGGTCGGAGAAGGCCCCGGCGCCTCCTTCTCCTTGCCTGGCTCGAGACGAAGGAACGGGTGGCTTCCCGCTGCACGACTGCGGGGTGGCCAGCGCCCTGCCCGGCGACTACGGGCTGCCGGCAAGCGGCCCCGGCAGGAGCAACATCCATCCCACGCCCAACAGACTGACCGTCGGGCATTGGCTGAAAGGACGGGGGGCAACCGTGAAGGGGCGAGGCCCCACGGACGACCGACTTACCATGATGCGGAACGTATTCCGTTCAACGCGGGTAAACCGCCCCGCAATGACATTGGCGACGAGCAGGCCAGTACGACTGAATGCCACTGTCGGTCGACGTGCTCGCCTGCTGGTTCACACCATTGAGACCTAGGCTGGCTCCGAGGGTGGTGGTCGCTGCAAAAGTGCAACGAGGGCAAGGCCGAGCACAGCGGTCGCTGCGACCATCAGGAAGGTGTCGGAAAAGCTCAGCGTCTGAGCCTGTGTCCGCACCGCACTCGAGAGCAGCGCAAGCGATCGACCGGCGTTGGCCGGATCGTTACTGCCGCCAAATCGGAGGAGCGGCCCAGTGGAATACTGCACCAAACGGAGATTAGTGTCGGCTTCCCCCGCCCCGACGTGGAGTCCGACAAGGTTGGAGTGAACCTGACTCTGGACGCGCTGGAAGGTCTGGATGACCGCCACCGCAATCTCGCCGCCGAAAAGGCGAGCCGTTTGTGCAATGGCGCCGAAGGTCAGGACCAGCGCCGGGGTCAAATGCAGTACGAAATAATATATGAGGGCCGTGAGTGCCATCGTCTGGCCCAACGCCTGGAGCAGCATGGACGGAATGAACTGGGCCTCGGCCCAATCAGGGGTCAAACGGCTAGCCAGAAGACACGCGATGCAGACGAGAAGGATGCCACCGCCGAGCACCCAACGCGCATCGACGCGAAGAAGGACAAGGCCGACGAGGGGGCCAATGAGGAACTGGGGTAAGGCGACCCACAAAAGCAGGTCACCGACCTCCGTAGGCCTGAAGCCGCCGACCGTGGTCAGGAATTGCGGCACAAGGAAATTGCTGCTTAACACCAGCATACGGGCGAGCGCGAGGAGGAGCGCCAGAATGAGAATATTGCGTTTGGCCAGAAACGAGAATTCGATGGCACCGAAGGGGTTGGTAAACTCGTGGATTGCGAAAGCGGCAAGTAGCACCAAACCTCCGATTGCCAGACCAACAATCAGACCGGAGGACGTCCAGTCGAGGCGGTTCCCCTGGTCGAGACACGCGTAGACAAGCGAAAACCCGACACCCGCGAGAAACATTCCCCAGTAGTCACCCCGCACCAACTCAGCGCGATTGACAGGCTCTTTCGGGATACCGCCCATGATGCAGAAGACCAGTGCAAGAGCGATAGGTAGGTTTTGCCAGAAAATCCACCTCCAGCCACCGTGGTCGATGTGCCAACCCTCGAGGGTTGCTGCAATGTTGAGGGTCAGCTCAAGGTTAAGAGCATATGCACTGATGCCAAGCACCCAGAACGGCTTCGGGAGATTTTTAAGGACCACCCCGATGGTCAACGGGATAAACGTACCCGAGCCAAGACCGGCCAGAAACTGCACGGCGATAAACAGCGGCAGGTTCTGACAGAACGGCAAGAGGAGCTGGGAGAGCGAGTAAAGCACGGCTCCCCCCATAAGGACGCGCCTGAGACCGAAAACCAGGCCAAGCCAGGCCGCCACGGGCCCGGTCAGCATCTGTGCGACACTGAAGGCTGTGGTTATCCACGCCCGCTCGTCAACACCGGCTCCGATGGCGGACCCGATGTCGGTCAAGCCAAAACTCGTCAGCCGCGCCGAGAGCGTTGACAGCAAAGCCGCAAGCATCACTGCCGCGACAGCCAGCCACGGTCTGTGGGTCGGCGCTTCCACAGGCCCGGGAAGAGCCCGCTCGGTTACCGCAATCCCTCCCGCGCCTGACATGGTCTACCTGCCCGCATCCGTGTCGATGGTGGCGATGACAGACATACCCGGTCGCAGCAAGACCTGACCCGCCGCAGGAACATCGTCGAGGACAATCTTCACCGCAAGGCGCTGGATGACCTTGGTGAAGTTGCCCGTTGCATTATCGGGAGGAAGGAGCGAGAACCGTGCTCCGGAGGCTGGCGACCAACTGTCAACGTGGCCGTGGAAGACCCTGCCGGGGAACGCGTCGACAGTCACCTTGGCCGGCTGGTTGCGGCGAATGTTGGTCATCTGTGTCTCTTTGTAGTTGGCAATGACCCACACGTTGGGAAGCGCGACGACGCTGATGACCTGCGCACCAACGCCCACGTACTGTCCCGGCCGCACCTGGCGCTGACCAACCATGCCGTCGACAGGCGCACGAATCTCGGTGTAGCCAAGGTTGATACGAGCCAACTCCAGAACGGCGCGTTGTGCCGCCTGAGAGGCTCGTGCGGCCGCGATTTGGGCGTCGAGCGTCCCGAGGACTTTTCGTGCGGCACTCTCCTGAGCCACCGACTGGGTGTGGGCGGCAGTCGCCTGAAGATCGCTCGCCTCAGCCTGATCGACAGCCTGCCTGGAGGCAAAGTGCCCCTGAACGAACAGATTTCTCTGGCGTGCGACCTCGAGCTTATAGAGCCGGGCGGACGCCACGGCGGAAGCAACACCAGCCGTGGATGCTGCTATCGTGGCGACCTGCTGGTCTCGTTGTCGCTCGAGAATCGCAATCTGTGCTTCACTTTGCTGAAGCGACGCCAGAGCTTGAGCGACTTGGGCGCGGTAGTCATCATTGACCAACGCCGCGAGGACATCCCCCCTCCTGACACGCTGGAAGTCGCCCACGTTAACGGTGCGAACATATCCGGCGACACGGGCCGACAGGGGAATCACATCGCTTTCCAGATAGGCGTCATCGGTTCTCTGACGCGCCGCCGCCCCCGACCACATGTTCCACCTCGTGGCAAACACCCAAACCGTTGCGACCCCGAGGAGCACAACAAGGATACGGACGCCGGTTGCGACCCAGCGATATGGCAAACCTGATGGCACGGAAGGGACGAACGGGTCCATGAGCTTTTTTTCCAGATTCACAACAAGGTTGTTTGCCCTGCATGGCGTACACAGAGTCGCTGCCCGGCCCAAAGAACGTCCAGCATCTGTTACTTCATATATTGAAGCGGCTGATGGCCACGGTCAACCACGAAATGCGTGATGCTGCTCGCTCAGTGCGCCAAGCAGAACTCCGCGAGCTTTCCACGGAGCCATTCCCGTGCCGGGTGGGAGTCCGTGCGCTCGTGCCACACCATGGCGATGCAGAATCCCGCCACCTCCACAGGTGGCGTGAACAGGTCGAGCCGTTCGATGTACCGTCGGGCGAGGCGCTCAGGCGCCAGGGCAATGAGGTCTGAAGCCGCGACCGTCTCGAGCATGACGAGAAATGACGAGACTGCGAAGGCGACGTGGCGCGACCGGCCGACCGCTGCGAGCCCAATATCGGTCGCCCCAGCGAATCCATCGCCCCGGGGTGAAACCATTATGTGACGAGCTTCCGTGAACGTATCCAGGGTTATAGCCCCGTCGTCAAAGCGACCCTTGCGGGCAACGCCGATGTAGCGTTCGGATAGCACGTCCATGCGGCGCAGGGAGGTGCCAGCGACATCCTCGCGCTGTAGAAAGGCCACATCTACGACACCTTTCTCCAGCGCAGCGTGGACCGCGCGGCTGTCATGCATGAGATTTACCATCAGACGTACACCCGGTGCCACAGCGCTCATCTCAATGAGGAACGGCAACAGGATGCTCACCTGCATGTAGTCACTCGCGGCGACGGTCAATGTCACCGAGGAGACCATGGGATCAAAGCCACGTGCTGCCGCAACCACGTCCCTGACCTGCCCGAGAGCCCGGCGCAACGGGACTTCAAGCTCAGCCCCGGTCGCCGTGGGGACGACGCCACGCGAGGTCGGCGTAAGGAGTTCATCGCCGAAGAGGATCCTGAGGCGCGCGAGCTGGGCGCTGAGCGCTGGCTGGCTCAGATTGAGCCGCTGCGCCGCCCTCGTGACGTTCCGCTCAGCCAGGAGTGCCTCGAGCGCGAGGAGGAGATTGAGGTCGAGTCGCTTGTCATCCATCAGACAAATACCAGCACCTTTAATTTTTGATTTCAACAGGGGCGTCTAGCGGGCACAGACTAGGCGTATTCGGCAGGCGCAAAAGCCCGTCGTTCCCTGCTACGGAGTCCACATGGCCAAAGTTGCCATCGTTTTTTCATCCGGCCACGGCCACACGCGAACCATCGCCGAGCACGTACTCAAGGGGATTCTTGGCGTTGCCGGCGTTGCCGGGGAACTGCTCGAGATCCTGCCGGACCAGGTTCGCGAGGACGGGCGCTGGCACGACGAGTCCATTGTCGCCTCACTAAATGAAGCCGATGCAATCGTCTTTGGCGCGCCGACGTATATGGGATCCGCACATGGCCTCTTCAAACTTTTTCTCGAGTACGGCTTTACGCCATGGCTTGGGCAGCAATGGAAAGACAAGATTGCCGCAGGATTCACCAATTCCGCGTCGCGAAGCGGAGACAAGCTTATCGCCCTCGAGCAGATGGCTGTGTTTGCCGCGCAGATGAGCATGGTGTGGGTCGGCGTCGGTGACCAGCCCGGCGGGAATTTCACTGAAAGTCGGTATACGGACGTAAACGTAAATGGGTCGTGGCTCGGCCTCAGTGCACAGAGCTTTGGTGATGGCACCCCGGAGACCGCCCCGCACCCGGGGGACCGTCTTACGGCCGAGCGCTTCGGCCGACGCATCGCGCGAACGACTGCACGTTGGCTAATCGGTGCCGATGCATATCCGCCACAACGAATCAGCGAAGAGGAATCGCGCCGGCGGAACATCGCCGGTGCGGATGAATGGCGCCGGTTCGACGACTGAACACCCACCCTGATTAACCCAACCCAGGCCAATGCCATGAAAGAAAACTATTCGACCAACGACACCGCCCTTCTTCTCGTCGACCTCCTGAATGATTTTCTCGATGAGACAGGGAAACTGTCGCAACGCATCGGCCCAATGCTCGAGAAGACCGGTCTCATTGACCACCTCACGCGCCTCGTTACCGGCGCACGCGCTCGGGGCGTGAAGATTTTCTATGTGCCGCATGGCCTTCACGAACACAGTTTCGACGACGTGACCCATGTCCACCCGCGTTGGCAATGGGCAATGGAAAACAAGGTGTTCTGGATGGGAGAGTGGGGCTCCGACTTCTATCCCACCTTCAAACCGCATGACGGGGACGTCATCATCAGTCGACACCGCACGTTCGACAGCTTCGTCAACACCGACATGCTGGCCAAGCTCAAGGAGCACAAGATTGAAAAGGTGGTCCTCGCCGGCCTGACCTCGCACACGTGCGTGGAAAGCGCGGGCCGACATGCGCTGGAGGAGGGATTCCATGTCACTTTCCTCACAGATGGCGTGGCCGAGTTTACAGAGGAGGCGCACAGGGCGGCCATTGATCTCTCCTATCCGACCTTCGGGCATGAGGTGACGACCATCGACGAATTCCTTGCTGCCATCGATCCGGCATGACGCATTTCCCTGGCGTCCGCCGGGGACTCTGCGGAAGTCCGTCACCTGTCCCCCAAGAGAGTGCGCCGGCCTTGCCGGCCTGAGGAAGTGTGCCATGGCATCAGCCCAGCAAGTCATCGTCCGGCAGTTCGGCGGCCCGGAGGTGCTTGAAATTGTCGACGTACCTGTGCCCAGCCCAGGCCCGGGCCAAGTCCTTGTGCGCGTCGAGGCAGCCGGCATCCTGTACGGCGATGTCATGCGTCGCACCGACCGTTATCTTTTGCCTACAGCACTACCATACGAGCCAGGAACGGAAGTTGCTGGGTTCGTGGTCAGCGCCGGGCGCGGCGTCAGGGGCTTCGCCGCCGGGGACCGCGTCGTTGGGCGTGTGCCATCGAGGGGATACGCACAGTACGCCCTCGTGGAAGTCGCACAAGCCAACGTGCTGCCGCCCACCATCGGATTCGCCGAAGCAACCGCAGTCCTTGCCCAAGGCACCACCGCATGGCTCCTGACGCACCACGTTGCCGACGTTCGCGGGAAAGCCGTCTTCGTTGAATCAGCTGCTGGCGGAGTTGGCTCACAAGTCGTACAGATGGCTCGCTGGATGGGCGCGACGAAGATCATTGGAACGGCGAGCTCTGAAGAAAAGCGAGATTTCGCCCGGATGATTGGTGCGGATCTCGCAATCGACCCTTCCGTCGATGGCTGGGCCGATGAGATCACCAGGTTTACGGGCGGCCAAGGCGTGGATGTGGCGTACGAGTCGTCCGGCGCTTCCCTCGCCGGGCTTTCCAGATGCCTCGCCCCGTTCGGGACGGTCGTCAAGTTCGGTCGCGGGGTCAATGAACAAAACGCACTTGACCTGCACCGATTCGTCGAGCGCAACCAGCTCGTGCGGGGGTTCTACCTTCCGGCCTGGTTCACCGGTGACCGCGCGAGCCTGGTCAGGCATGGCATGCGAACGCTCATCGACGCACTGGCCGATGGTCATCTCCGCGTATCTGTGTCCGGCCGCTTCGGCTTGAACGACGCCGCCGTCGCCCACAAGGCGATCGAGGCCCGCCACACCGTCGGAAAACTGGTGCTGGAACCGTGGAACCAACTGACGTAAGAGGAAACGCATCGTGACAAATCAACCACGCTGGGCTCTCATCACCGGCGCTTCCTCAGGGATCGGGGAAGCTTATGCCGAGCGTCTTGCAGAGAGTGGCTACAATCTCGTCATCGTCGCAAGGCGGACAGACCGCCTGAACGCCGTTGCCGAACGGCTGGCCGGTTCCTTCGGCGTCGAGGTCGAAGTGATTGCTGCGGACCTTGCCCGAACTGAGGACGTGCGCCGCATCGCAGCCAGGCTAGAAGCGGGTCCGCGAATCGAGATTTTCATTAACAATGCAGGGTATGCATTCAGAGGGAAGGTCACCGCATTCGACGCTGACCTTCTCGACAAGATGCTTGCTGTCAATGTGCAAGCCATGACGCGTCTTGCCAGAAGCGCCATGGGACAGATGGTCCAAGCTGGCAGCGGCATCATCATCAACGTTTCCTCGGCGACGGCGTTCCTGTTGAGGCCCGGGAATGCTGGCTATGGTGCGTCGAAGAGCTATGTGATGGCATTCAGCCGCCATATGCAATTGGAGGCTGCCGGCACCGGCGTCTACGTGCAACTTCTGGTCCCTGGAATCATTGCCACTGACTTTCACCAAATCGCCGGGGCGGATCTCGCGCGATACCCCGCAGACCGCATCATGTCGGCTGCAGACCTGGTAACGGCGTCCCTCTCCGCAGTCGACCTTCGCGAAGACGTTTGCATTCCATCCTTGCCCGATGCTGAAGCGTGGAGTCGTTTCCTGGCTGCAGAAGGTGCGATTGCGGCCGATGTATCCCATGACAAGATAGCAAGTCGCTACCTGGTGGCTGCGGTATCCTCCAGCGGGAGCGAAGTCGGGTGAGATATTTCATTGTATACGCCCATCCCGAACCCAGGTCCCTGACAGGCCACCTCAAGGACAATGCAGTTGCCGCCCTGCTTGCAGCAGGTCATGAAGTCGTTGTGTCCGACCTGTATGCCATGAAATGGAAGGCGGTGGCGGATGAAGGTGACTTTCCAATGCGCAGGCAAACGTCTGAGCCGCTCGACTATGAACGGGCGTCCAAGGAGGCGTTTACCACCGGCACCCAGGCACCAGACGTCACCGCCGAACAAGAAAAGCTGCTTTGGGCGGACGTCGTCGTCCTGCATTTCCCCATCTGGTGGTACGGAATGCCCGCCATCCTGAAAGGTTGGGTTGATCGTGTTTACGCCTATGGCTTTGCCTACGGCGTCGGACCCCATGGCGGCCCTGATTGGGGCAAGCGCTTCGGCGAAGGAACCTTGCAGGGCCGTCGCGGCATGGTTGCCATGATGGTCGGCGGACGTATGGCCCACTACGGTCCGCGCGGCGTCAATGGCGCAATGGACGACCTTCTGTGGCCCATTGAACATGGGGTGCTCTTTTATCCTGGCATGTCGGTCCTTCCGCCAGTCACTTTCTACGAGCTGGGCCGAGCCGATGAGTCGGTCGTCGCGGAGATGACGCGCATCTATTGTGGCCGGCTCCTTGCTGCGGCGACCACGGAGCCCATTCCCATGCGAACGCAAAACGGCGGGGACTACAACGACGTGCAGGTGCTCCGGGAGGAGCTCCTGGGCGGAAAGAGCGGGCATTCGCTCCATCAGGCAGACCCGGTGTTCGTGCCCAACACGTGGCTCGGCAAGGCAGGCGACTACACGCCCAGGCACTTCGCGCCAACGTCCCGCGATCCCGACATCCACGGCTCAACCTGAGCTCACCCTTCCGTGACTTCCAAGCGACACGTTCCTGAGGCTTCCATGGCATACCAGTCCGTAAATCCCTTTACAGGCAAACTCCTCCAGACCTTCGGCGAGCACACCGACAAGGACGTCGCGCGGGTCATCTCCCGGGCACATACCGCGTTCAAGACATGGCGCAAGCGTCCGGTGGAGGAGCGTGCAGACGTTCTGCTGCGCGCAGCCGGCCTGCTCCGCTCCCGCGCGGTGGACCTGGCATCACTGCTTACCCGCGAGATGGGAAAACTAACGCGCGATGCACTCGGCGAGGTGGAACTCAGTGCGCATATCCTTGAGTACTATGCCGACCACGCGGCCGAATTCATGGCCGACCGGCATATCGCTGCCGCGTCCGGAAACGCGACCCTCGTGACCCGCGCCATGGGGGCCATCTTCTGCATCGAGCCCTGGAATTTCCCCTACTACCAGCTGGCCCGCGTAGTGGGGCCGAATCTCGCAGTCGGAAACTCCCTCATAGCAAAGCACGCCCCGAACGTTCCCCAGAGTGCGCTTGCCTTCGAGCAGGTCATGCACGATGCGGGTGCTGGCAATGGTGTCTATACCAATGTATTTATCACCAACGATCAAGCCGCGACCCTCATTGCCGATGCCCGTATCCGTGGCGTTGCCCTGACGGGCAGTGAACGCGCGGGCTCGGCTGTCGCCTCCGAAGCCGGCCACGCCTTGAAAAAGAGCACCATGGAACTTGGCGGAAGCGACGCCTTCATCGTGCTTGATGACGCCGACCTGGACAGCGCCGCCAAGATTGGAGCAGCCAGCCGTCTGCACAACGCGGGACAGGTTTGCAATGCCGCCAAGCGCTTCATCGTCGAGGAAACCGTGGCTGACGCGTTCCTTGAGAAGTTTATCCGGGAAATGCAGGCGGTTGCTCCTGGCGACCCCGCCTTGCCGACGACGACCTTGCAGCCGATGAACTCTGAAACCGCGTTGGAGAACGCCATCGCCCAGGTGCGTGCAGCGGTCGCCGCCGGCGCGAAAATCGTCATAGGTGGCGGTCGGGGAGGGATGCAGGGCGCATTCATGGAGCCGACCATCCTCTCCGGCGTCGCTCGTGACAATCCGGCATTCCATCTGGAGTTTTTTTCGCCGGTGGCGATGTTCTTCCGTGCAAAGGACGAGATGGACGCCGTCGATATTGCAAACGACTCCCCCTTTGGACTGGGCGCAATGGTGATGACAAAGGACCTTGAGCGCGCCAAGCGGGTTGCCGCAGAACTTGACACGGGCATGGTCTTCATCAATCAGGGCGGCTTTTCCGCCCCGGACCTGCCGTTTGGTGGCGTGAAGAATTCAGGTTACGGTCGCGAGCTTGCCGACCTCGGCTTTGGCGAATTCGTCAACAAGAAGCTCATCCACAACTGAGCCCGGCGCACTGCCCGGGACCGGCAGCGCTTCCCCCGCCCCTCCCCCGTGACCATCCGTCCTCCAAGGTCATCCCGAAACGCCGCACCGCTCTGCCAGGCGCGGTGCGGCCGCTTGCGGTCCTTCGTTGCCGAGCATCTCGACCAAGCGGTCGGCCCCCTAGAGATGGCGGCGTCCGTGGGGCTGTCGGTCTGCCACTTCCATAGGTCGTTCAAACTGAGTTTCGGCATGACGCCGTATGCCTACGTTCTCGATGCGAGACTGCGATATGCCGCACTGCTGGTCGAAAGGACCAACCTCGCCCTGAAGGATGTTGCCGCAGCGGCGGGATTCTTCGATCAAGCGCATCTTGGCAATACATTCCGCGTCCGATACGGCATTTCTCCAAGTCAGTGGCGCGCGGATTGCGGCATGATCGGCGGGCCTGGCATTGCCGGTGTGCCCCTGCAACCCTCCTCTGAGGCTATAACGCGCCCGCCTGTCCTGACGGCGTGCCCCCGGAAACGACGCTCCTGAGGCAGAACTGGGCCCGTAAGGTCTTGGAAATTACTGTGCCCCACCTTGCGATACTCCCGAATTCAGCGGAGAATCTGCTGCTAATTCTGAAGGAGCCCCCTCATGAGTTGGGACGAAGTCGACGAAAGCGTCTGCCCCATCGCGCGCTCGCTGTCCGTGGTCGGTGACCGCTGGACGCTGCTCATTTTGCGCGAGCTTTCCATGGGATCTACGAAATTCGACGAAATCCAGGCGCAAACAGGCATGTCGTCGTTCCTGCTCTCCACGCGCCTCAAGCGCCTGGAAGCCGACGGGGTCATCGAGCGCGTGCCCTACAGCGACCGACCGCTGCGATATGAGTACGTCGCCACCGACAAGGGGAAGGAGCTCGACCCCGTACTGCTTGCGCTTCGTGGCTGGGGGATGCGGTGGGGCAAATACCGGAAGAACGAGCCACCTGCAGTCAACATGGTCCTCAAACGCACCGGGGAAACTATTGACGCCGACTGGGTACCGGGCAAGGCCGATACGCCATTTACGTTCGACCTCTGTGATGCGACCGTGGGCCGCAAGTTTGCCGCTGAACGCAAGGGCCGCGCTGCAGCATTCCGGGCCGGCCGGCGCGCTTCAGCCTCGAAGTCCGAGTAAATCAGCAAGCGAGCTCGGGCCTGAGGAACTGGTGGATGGCCTGAACGACCACCGAGCCCTCCCCTACGCTCGATGCGACACGCTTGACCGAGCCCGAGCGCACATCACCGACTGCAAAGAGCCCGCGCAACTCTGTCCCGAATGGGCCCGCACGGTGCGACAACACCTGGTCACCAGTGGGAATGAATCCCTTGGGGTCGAGCCGCAGTGCATCCTCGAGCCATCCGGTGTTTGGGGAGGCGCCAATCATCACAAAGAGGCTGTCGGCGTGAGCCGTCGTCACTTCCCCTGTCTGGACGTTGCGCCAAATCACACGCTCGAGCCGCTCGGCGCCCTCCAGGGAGACCACCTCGCTTTGGACATGCAAAGTGATCCTGGGTGAGCCGCCAATGCGCTGGACGAGATAGTCGGACATCGTGGCGGCAAGGCCCTCACCCCGGACGATGATGTGGACGTGGGCCGCGACGCGGGAGAGGTAGACGGCCGCCTGTCCGGCGGAGTTTCCCCCACCCACAACGACGACCTCGCTCCCCGAACAGGACGACCCCTCGATGGCCGTTGCGGCATAGTGGATGCCACGCCCGTCGAAGCGATCAAAATCCCCAAGACCGAGTTTCCTGTAGCGCGCGCCAGTGGCCGCCACCACCGAGCGCGCGCTCACACTCGTTCCGTCGTCGAGATCGAGCTCGAAGTGGCATTCGAGCTTGCGCAGGCGGGTGACGGTCCGGGAGATGGTCAGTCGCGCGCCGAACTTGAGCGCCTGGACCTGCGCCCGACTCGCCAGGGCATGCCCGGAGACACCTGAGGGAAACCCAAGGTAATTTTCGATTTTCGATGACGTTGCGGCTTGGCCACCCGGTGCAAGCCCCTCGATTACAACCGTGTCGAGTCCCTCGGACGCACCATAAACGCCAGCAGCGAGCCCGGCCGGGCCAGCCCCGACCACCGCGAGGTCATAGACGTGGCCAGGCTCCCCGGGCGCGGAAAAGCCGAGTGCATCGGCAAGCACCGGCGTTGTCGGGTTAACCATCACCGTGCCATCCCCCATGAACACCGCCGGGAGGTCGCTGCGCCGGAGGGCCTGGCGCTCGATGAGTTCGAGCGCGCAGGGGTCGTCGATGGAATCGAGCAGGCGGTAGGGATACCCGTTCCGTGACAGGAAGCGGCGGATGCGCGCAGTGTCGACGCAGGTGTCGTGGCCGATAAGCATGACCCCGCCAAACCCCCGACGGACAAGCCCGAACCGGCGAAGGATGATGCAACGGGTCAGGAACTCGCCGATGTCCGGTTCACAGGAGACCATGCGGCGAAAGGCGCTGCGCGGCAAGCGGTAGGCACTCGTGTGCCGGCCTGCCCGTCCGTTGAGCAGGATGCCCCGGTCGTCAAAGAGGTCGAGCTCGCCGGTGAACGACCCGGCCTCGTGGACGACGACCTGCCGTTCACGTCCCCGGGCATCAATGTCGAAAACGGTGACCGTGCCGGAGATAAGGACATAAAAATCGACCGAGCGCTGGCCCCGGGCGTACAGCAGATGGCCCTCGTCAATGGACTCGAGCGTCCCGTAGCTTCCGATTCGCGCGACCATTTCGTCTGAAAGGTGCGGATAGGGCTCCGGAAGGAGGCCGACCGTATCGGCGGGGTCAAACTCTGGGCGGTCAATCATGCATCTCTAACCGTGATTTTTCCGTACTGTCGGAACCACTTCCATATTTGAAGTATTCACTAGCATTCTTCAACCTATCCATAGGGATGAATCTCGACGCGGTAGATAAAAAGGAGGCCGCCCGTGGGAGCGGACGGCCTTAAATGGGGGACTTGCGTCGTTGTTCCTCCCGGTTTGACCCGGGAGGGGGACTTTCTTATCGGGGTCGAACTCAGAAGTCGTACGAGACGGTCAGGCGGGCATAGCGTGGCGTCTGGTAGTACTCACCAAGGTCATAGTTGTTGAGAACCGTCTTCGACACCGACTCGTACGTCGAGTACGAGTTGAGCGGCTTGCGCTCATTGGTCGCGTTGAAGACCTGTACGCCAAAGGCGAGTTTGCTGTCGAAATAGGCCGGACGGTAAGCCACGGCGAGGTCAACCTGGCGGTACCACGGATTGCGCTTGGCACCCGGATGCGAAGGCTGTCCGTTGCAGTTGTGGTAAGCGGACTGGTAGCCAATCGGATCAGGGTCAGCCTCACCATCCTCATAGCCAAGGCACGACTTCGGTGCGCCGGAGGCAAGGCGCAGGTTGCCCGAGAGCAACCATTCTGGGGTTAGCTGGTAGGAACCGTACGCCTTGATTTGGTGCGTACGGTCGTTCGACAGAAGGCCATTGGCGTAACGCATCAGCTCCGCCGAATCCCAGTCCTGAGTCTTCGAGATATCGGTCTGGCCGATGTCCGACTTGGTCTGGCCTTCCGTATTGCCGTACGAGCGCGAGAACGTGTAGTCGAGCCGCCCCTGCCACTTCCCGTCGAACGGATGCTCGAGGTACATGTCGAGCGCGTAATAGTTGCGCTTTGCCTTGTCTGTGAAGCCCCAGTCATCCATGCTCATCTTCACGTCGGTGCGACCGACGCCGTTGGCATTGGCAAGGCTGAACGTGTTGCTGTCGCCCGGATTGAAAATGACGCAGCCCGGAATGACCACGGAATCGGGGTTGATGCCCTCGGCAGAGAGCTTGTCACCAATCTTACCGGTGTCGCAGACATCGTCGATGGCCGTACGCAGCTTGCGCACGGTAAGGTTGGCGCCTGTCACCCAGCCGTCACCGAGTGTCTTGTCGAACCCCACAATGCCCTCGTCCTGATACTGGCTCTTGAGGTCCCGTGCTGCCACCGCCTGTGCGTCGACCGGCTGACCGTACTCGCCATCCGGCGACACCGGGCCAGGACCGAGGGCCTTGAGACCGGTCGGGCGACCGTTCGAGTCGATGCCGGTGTAGCTGAAGTATTCGAACGTGTAGGTCGACGGCGAAGCACCACGCACAGCCACATTGTTGGGCAGTGCGAGGTAGTAGCGGCCGACGTTGCCATAGACCTTGAGGCTCGAGTCCCCAAAGACGTCCCACGAGGCACCCAGACGAGGCGCCCACTGCGCCGCCTGATTGACGTAAGGCTTGTTCTCATCGTTGAAGTTCTTGAAGCGGTCGTTGCGCACGCCAACGCTCAGCAGCACGCGGTCGGTGACCTGCCAGCGATCCTCAAGGTACTGCGCCCGCTGATCGAGAGACATGTTGGTCACCGACGAGAAGACGACCTTGCGGGCGTAGTACCCGTCGCCACCGGGCGCTCCGACGCCTTGCGAGGAACTAATAGCGTTGCCAGGATTGGCCGAGCGGAAGTAGCGCCAGTAGTAGCCCGGACCGCTGGTCGCAGTGCCTTCATCGATGCCACGGTAATGCATGTTGTCGATGCCACCGGCGAGATGGTGGTCACCGACCTGCCACTCGAGGTCGAGGCGCAGGCCATGCGTACGGCTGCCGGCGCTCGGGTCTTGGGTAGTCTGGGACGAGTTGAGATTCGAGATCGGCCTGCCGCCGTTGAGCGCCGGATTCTGCAGGTAGGGATTGTAGATATACGGCTGCTGGTCGAGGTTTGGCGTCGGGTTGTGCAGGTAGTCGTCGGTCCAGCCCTTGGCATAGGTCGCCGACAGCGTCAGGTCGTCGGTAATGTAAGAAGTGTATTTTGCGATGGCGTACTTGGATTCAATCTTCGACGTGTCAGCGTTCGCCCCGGTACGACCGGAGCCCGATCGCGCGTCGTAGTCATACCCTGTGTAGTAGCCCTGCTGTTCGTCCGTCGAGTGGATACCCGTCAATTCAAGGATGTTAGAATCGTTGATGTTCCAATCGAGCTTTGCGTAGTACTTCGGCAGCTTGTAGGTATAGTGATTGGTGGCGACCGGATTGGCCTCAACCGAGCTGGTGCTTTCACCCTCGGATTTCTCGGCTTCGGCTGCGACGAAGAAGAAGAGCTTGTCCTTGATGAGCGGGCCACCAACATAGGCCGAGTACGTCGTCGTCCACTTGGTGTTGTCGTCACCGGACTTGTAGATGGCGCCGACCTTAGACGGATCCTGGTAACCGTAGCCCGCCGGCAGCGGACGGTTGCCATAGTAGATGCTGCCGGGGTTCGATGCGGCAAACTTCGGCTCCCAGAGAATCTGCGCGCCGAAATGCCAGTCGTTCGTGCCACGCTTGCCGACCTGCGAAATCACACCACCATCGGAGCGGCCGTATTTGGCCGAGTAACCTCCGGTATAGACCTCCTGCTGGTCAATTGCGCCGTACGGCAAGCCCACGCCACCGAGGTTCTTGTACGGGTCGGTCGTGTTGTAGCCGTTGATGTAGTACGCATTTTCGGATGCGCCCGAACCGCCGAACGAGACCGTTCGAAAGCGACCATTACCGAGGTTCGAAGAGCCCGGCACGGCGCCCGGTGCGAGAAGTGCGATGGCCTCCGCGTTGCGGCCAAGCGGCAGCCGGGCCAGCGTTTCGGAGGTAACGACCGTGCGCGAATCGACAGCCGTGGTGTCAATCGGCGGGAGTGCGTTGGCGACAACGGTCACCGAATCGAGCGACTGTGCGCTCGTCAGAGCGGCCGTCGGCGCGTCAAACGAGACATCGGTGCTGCCGCCGACGGTAATCTGGACGTTCTTTCGCGAATCGACCACTGCTCCGTCACGCTTGAGGCTTACATTGTAGGCCCCGAGCGGAATGTTACCGAGGCGGTAGCGACCCTGTGCATCGACGGACACCTCGCGGGTGAAACCGGTCGACCCGGAGATGAGTATCGTCTCGTTCGCTGCAAACGGCACTTGGCCAAAGATGGCACCCGTTGTCGCCTGGGCAAAAACAGGCGCACTTGCGCCGAGGCACACTGCGAGGGCGAACGCCAACGCGGTCGGACGATTCACGCCAGCGCGGCGGAAGGATTGGACATGCATCAAGACACTCCCCAGAAGACCCCAGACAGGGCCAGTTGATTCAAGGCGGCCACGTGGCCAAGGATTAGAGGCAGTTGCACCAGGGCGTTTGGTGCAACCCCACCCTCCCCGGGCGCTGGACTGCCGCACTGATGCAACGATTTTCTGGTCACTTCAATCACTGCACCATGTGCTGGTGACGTTAAGACCGTGTTGGAAATTAGACGTCCAAACCGATCGGTGTCAATGGAACGATGAGCGATTCCTCAAATCCCACGCCAAGTCGTCGGCATTTGTCAAAAAACATCAGATGTATGCAACGTCGGGCTTCCTCGCCCTTTCCGCAGTCTTTCAACGCGGACCGACCGCCGGCCCGGTACCGCCCCCGACCTGGGGCGGGCAGATTCGACGGATCGACTGCCGTTCAAATCCGGAGAAGCGACTTTCGTCCAATAGCCACTTCATTTTTTACAGTAACATGCAGTCATGGGGCGCACCGCCCGCACCCGTTGGCGCCGTGGGGCGTCTTTTCCGGATCTGCCCACGTTGACGTGGGGGAGAGTGGCCAGCTTGCGACTGCAATCCGCGAACCCGACTGCGCCTGCGCTGCCCGAGTGCCGTTGCTACACGGCAACGGGCCGCCTCTGCACCGAGCGCACGGGCGCGTTCCGCTCGACCCCACCCGTGCTGCGCCTCGTTGAGGTCGCAGCGCTTGCAACCGAAGTCCCCGCCACGAATGGTCCCGCCCGCCCCCGCCGCACGCTGGCGCTGTCAGACGAACGCTTCGAGGCGCTCTCGGCCTTTGTCGAGAGGTCCATCGACACGAGCTTGCCGACTTCCGTGTTGGCGGACGTCGCGGGCCTGAGCGTGAGCTACTTCCACCGGGCATTTGTCCTGCGTACGGGGCAGACCCCTCACGCGTGGATCATGGGGTTGCGGTTGCGACGCGCGCGAGAGCTGATTCTCGAGTCAGCAACATCCCTGACCGCCATTGCCGCCGACTGCGGCTTTTTCGACCAGGCACATCTGACCAACACCTTTCGGCGCATCCACGGCCAGTCCCCGCACCGCTGGCGCGAGGAACAGGCTGCCCGGCGGGGCAACTGGGTCCAAGAACTGTCAGGGCATATGGATGGTGCGGCGATGGACAAAGGCGCGCACGGGAAGCTGCGATAGGGCCGCCCCCTGCGGCCCGTGCGTGCCAAGCCGCGCCTTGCGGCTGAGGGCCGTTTCGTTGATGTACACCCGGCCGTGCGCGAACTGCCTTGCGACACGGAGCGCCCGGTCAGTGTCCTGGCTGACGATGCTGCCGCCGAGGCCGCCCGGCTTGCGATTTGCAATCCGGACCACATCGTCATCCCCACCAATGGTCGCGACCATGGCGACCGGGCCAAGGAAGTCCTCGCTGAAGGCAGGATCGTCGGCTCCCATCGCCAATACGGCGGGTTCGAGGTAAAAGCCGGGCCGGTCGACCCGGCGGCCGCCGGTAAGCAGTTGCGCGCCCGCCCGCATGGCTTTCCCCATCAAGTCCAGTGAGTGTTCGAGTCCGGCGCGGGAGGCAACAGGCCCGAGTAGCGTTGCAGCGCTTCCGGGCTCGGCGGGTATGCGCGCCGCCATGGCAGCCGCCAGTTGCTCGGTGAAAGCGCGGGCGATGGGGGGCGTGACGAGGAAGCGGCGCGCGCCCGAACACATCTGCCCGCAATTGGCGAGACGCCCCTCGACGGCGAGGTCGACGGCGAGACCGACGTCGGCGTCATCGAGCACGGCGAACACGTCCGTTCCGGCCGGTTCGTGGGACATCAACTGGAGGGCCTTGCCAGCGGCCATTGCGCATGCGGCCACACGGCGGTGCGTTCCATGCATGGATACGCCGTGCACCCTCGTATCGAGCAGGGCTCGTTCGAGAAGGTCGTCTGTGAGAAAGACCGTCGAAAAAGCGCCCATGGGCAGGCCCGCCGCCCGCACCACGCGCTCGAACGCTGCGGCACACAAGGGCAAGCGGCTGCTGTGGCGAGCGATGACCGTGTTTCCTGCCGCAAGGTTGGGTGCTGCGACGCGGGCGAGTTCGAAGAAGGGGAAATTCCAGGTCTCCACGCAGAGCACCACACCGACCGGAGCGGCGTCACAGAGGCCCGGCGACGGCCCGTGCCCGGCGATATCGCCGAGGCGCTCATCGGCAATGCTATCGGCGTGGACCTCAAACAGCCCAGCTGCGGCCTCAATTTCGAAAAGCGCCTCCGTGAGGCGCTTGCCCATTTCTAGCGTCGCGGTTCGCGCGAGCGTCATGCGGTTTTCCCGCAGGCTGTCTGCGGCAGCGCGGAGCATGTTGCCTCGAACCGCGCAGTGGGCACGGCCCCAGTCCCCGCGAAATGCAAGGTCTGCCCGCTCGAGGATTGCGTTGAGTGCCCTCTCTGTGGTGGGGGCGAACTCAACGATGAGTTCGCCGCTTGACGGATTGATTGAAGCGAATGGCAAAGCGTGGGCTCCCTCGGGCGCCTGTGGCCCGGTGCTGTCTTCTATGTGACGGGGGCGGCGCGGGGTGGCCGCCCCGGGGCAGTGCATTGGACCGGGGACGGGCAACAGTGCCCCGGCCAACCGGTCAATGGCTCATGAGGACCGACAGGCCTTGGTCGAGGAGGCGGGCGCCGCAGAGCCCGACGGCTTCGACCTCCTGGCTCGAGCCACGGTCAAGTCCGGAGACCTTCGGCAGCCACGGCTTGAAAAAAAGCTCGGACCTTGCCGGCGCACTCGGCCGAACAGGGACCGCGTGCGGCAATCTGCGGCATACAGCAGCTGCAAAGCGGCCCGGTCCGCGCAAATGGGACCGGCACTTTTTCCAAGAGGTCGAATCCTTCCAACATCCTGAGCCTGCCGGAGGGATCCGAGGTCGTCGACCATCTGTCGCGCGGAGAATCTCTCCGGTTGACGTACCCGGTCGGGCCGGCCGCTGTTTCTCGGGTCGTAGGTGATGACAGCGAACGAGGCTTCCAGGGGCGCGAGACCGGCGTGCAGACAACTCCCTGCCGACACCCCGGCCTGGCCTCTTGATAACCCGCACGGGCGCTGCCAGGACGTCTTGCGGGCGGACCGACAGAAGTGACGGGGCCGCGCCGATGCGGCGGAAAGCGACAGGACGACGGCGGCAGCGAAGCGCCGCAGAGGGGAACGGTTCAAGCGGGGGGCCGGATGGGAAAACAATCGACATCGTGGAGGGATGGCCACAAACGGAATTGGAGAAAATTGACGAAAACGCCATGACTGACGGCACAGCTTCAAATGTTGAACTTTGTCATCGCCGCATGTTCAAACGCGCGTCCATGGCAGCATCGCCATGAAATCCAACCCGGTGCCCCATGCCTCGTCTGACCGCACAAGCGTTTCTTCTGGCAGCCATCCTCCCGGCCATGCCGGACTTTTACAGCACCTTGCCCGGCTGGGGGCTGCCGCTGCCGGGTATCCCCCCTGCGACAGCACCCGTCCCAGCGGCTCGCCCGAGGGCCGCCCGAACGGGCACTGAGCCGGGTGCGGACGTCAGCAATGGACCTTTTTTTGGACTTGCCCGGCCCGTGCTCGCGACAGCGCTGCTCGGGCACTTCGTATGGCGCGCATTGCCCGGAGCGGTCAATGGGACCATCGCTGCGCTCTTGCCCGCCCGTGTACCCGGAGCAGCAACTGCATACCGCTTCGGCGGGTCCCTGGCAAACGCGTGGGTGTCCTTGGCCACACGCCCGACCCTGCCTTACATGGTCGGAACGCTCTCTGTCGACAGCCACGGCACAGATCTGGTCATCCGTCCGGTCGGCAAAGCCACAGGCAGTGCGGTCCTTCCTGTCTGCGCAAGCTTTGAGGCCGACGATGGCGAGGCAAGACGTGCTTGCGGATTCATAGCCGCATCGGGCGGCGTTTTGCATCTGGCAGGGGCTGCGGACAATCCCTGGGTCACCGCGTCGATGCCGACGCCACTTGGGCCGCGTCTGGGGCTTTCACCTGGCGTCCTCGCGCGCGGGCTCCACGTTGCCCGGTCGATGCCCGCCGACGACAGGGCACGGCTTGCGGAAGACATCGAAGTCACCCTGCACACACGGCTCATTGAGTCGGCTGATTCAGTCGCCGCATTGGTCGCCATCGAGTTTGCCGGTTTGCATCGTCCCCGGCCAACCGGGGCGAACGCCGGATGACCGGGCGGCCGCCCTGATTGAGGCAGGTCAATTCACGACCAGCGCCGCCTCAACACGGATGTCGAGCTTGAGCACCTTGGCGATGCTGCAGCGCGTGCGTGCGCGCTCGACGCACTGGTCGAACACTTCTTGTGTCGCACCTGGAACGACGGCTTCGACCTTGAGCAGGATGCCTACAATCGTCGGGCTCCCCTTATCGTCATGGCCCATCTCCACCACTGCACTCGTGGCGATGGATTCGGCCTTGAGCCCGTTCATGCCGAAGTTGTTGGCGAGGGCCTGGTTGAAACATCCCGCCTCGGCCGCCGCAAGCAACTCTTCCGGGCTTGCCCCGTTGGCGCCTTCAAAACGGGTCGCGAAACTGTAGTAGGTTTTGGGGACGGTCAGGCTGTCCGTCGAGATGCTGCCCGCGCCCTCTTTCCATGTGCCTGACCAGTCTGAATAGCCGATCGCCTTCATTGTCCTGTCTTCCATGCCGGCGCTCAGACGTCGACCCAGGGCTCGAGGACGACCTTGCCCGAACTCTGGCGGCCTTCGACGAAGCGGTGGGCATCGGCCGCGCGCGACAGCGGGAAGCGGCCTCCGATGTTGATGGACAGGCGCCCGTCCCGGACATGGCCGATGATTTCGTGCAACGCATTGATGAGGTCGGGGCGCAGCTTGAAATAGCCAGCGATGTAAAAACCGATGACCGATATGTTGTCGACGGTAAGCTCCTGGGGATTGATGAAGGCCCGCTCACCACTGGCCTGGCCGTAGACCACCATGCGGCCAAAGGGTGCGATGGCGCGAAGCGCCTCCCCCAGGATGTTGCCACCGACCATTTCAAGGGCGATGTCGACACCGCGACCACCGGTGAGTTCCCGCACCCGTTCCGGCCAACCCTCTTCGGTGTAGTCGACGGACGCATCGGCACCGAGCGATTCAGCAAAAGCGCGCTTTTCCGGGGTGCTCGCTGCCGCAATGACCTTGCCCGCCCCCGAGAGTTTGGCGAGCTGCACAGCGTAGGCTCCAACGCCCCCGGCTGCGGCCTCAACGAGAACGGTGTCGCCAGGGCTCAGGCGGCCTGCGTCCCGGAGCGAGAGCAGGGCCGTGAGCCCCTGGATGACAAGCGAGGTCGCCTCAGCGGCGGCAATCCCTTCGGGAAGTGGCACGGCCATTGCGGCATCGACGACCACATACTGGGCGTATCCTCCCGTTCGCGGCACAGCGTAGACCGCATCGCCCACTGCGAGCCCCGCGACCCCCTCGCCGAGCTCAATGATGGTGCCGGCGACTTCGCTGCCAGGTGTAAAGGGGGTCGGTGAAGCTTCAGGGTAGTCATCACCCCGGCGGCGGAGAACGTCGGAGAAGTTCACGCCCACAGCCTCTACGCGAATTTTAACCTGCCCCGGACCCGGGAACGGTTCGGGCACATCCTCGTAGCGCAACACCCCGGGCTCGCCGGTTTCGTGGAAACGCACAGTTTTCATGTTGCATGCCTTATAGAAAAAGTTTGTGCTGGACTATCACCCGCTTTTTTAATTGAAGCAACCGGGCAGCGTGTGAAAGTGTGCTGCCGCAGCCCGGTCCAATACCCTGCCGCGTCCCGACGGCGTAATGACGGCTTTCCGCCCTGGATGCTCCTTGATGAAACGGCTGTCCATTGTCGCTGCCCTCGCCCTCACGCTTGCGCCCCCTGTCTTCGCTGGCCATCCGACGGTGCCAGCGCAGGCCGTGTCTGATACGGCGCTCGTCCGCGCCCTACCCGGCTTTGCCAGCAAGATGGCGACGGTCAATGGCGTGCGTCTGCATTACGTCATCGGCGGACGGGGACCACTGGTCATCTTGCTGCCTGGCTGGCCTGAGACCTGGTGGTCCTATCACAAGACGATGCCGGAACTGGCAAAGACACACCGGGTCATCAGCGTCGACCTGCGCGGCATGGGCGCTTCCGACAAGCCGGCGGGTGGCTTTGACAAGAAGACGATGGCCAACGACATCGCGGCGCTCATCACACAGGTTGGCGACGGCAACGCGGACGTCGTGGGGCACGACATCGGCGCGATGGTGGCCTTCAGTCTCGCGGCAAACCATCCCGAACTGGTCAGGAAGCTCGTTTTGCTCGACGTGGGCCATCCCTCAAAAGGGTACTTGCAGTTGAAGATGCTGCCTGACGCCGGAACCTTCAACGACAAGATTGACGAGGACCACCCGTACCTGTGGTGGTTTGCCTTCCACCAGGTCAAGGGCTTGCCCGAAGACCTCATGGAAGGGCGCGAGGACCGCGAGCAAGCGTGGTTCTTCCGCTACATGACAAAGAACGAAGCGGCCATCGATGCGCGCGACCGCGCCGTGTACGCCGCCGCCTACGCGAGCCGGGACGCCATCCGTGCGTCCAATGGCTGGTATCAGACGTTCAACCAGGACATCGCCGACTCGGAGACCTACGGCAAGCTCCCGATGCCGGTCCTCGGGCTTGGTGGTCCGGGGTATGCGCGCCTGAAGGCCTTCCTTGAAGCAACGGCAGCCATGTCGACCACGTACCGCGTCGAAGGCAGCGGCCATTTCATCGCCGAGGAAAAGCCCGATGCGCTGCTGACCTACCTCACGGAGTTCCTCAATCAATGAAAATCCTCTTTGTCATCACCAGCGCTCCGCTCGGCACCTGGCTTGCCGAGGTCACCCGCCCTTTCTGGCATCTCTCCGAGCGCGGCCACGACATCACCTTTGCAAGTCCGGCAGGTGGGAAAATCATCTGGGACAGACTGAGCGACCCGGCAACGGACGGCTCGTTTGAAGCCGACGACCTTGTCAGCAAGGGCTTCCTGTCGGACTCCGCGCTGGTGGCACGCCTTGGCAATACGACACGTCTTGCCGACATCGACCCCGCGCAATTCGATGCCATCCATGTGGCGGGCGGCACCGGCGCGGCAGTCGACCTTTACCCGAATGCAGACCTTGCGCGCCTCTTCGAGCACTTCTGGGCAACCGGCAAGGTCGTCGGGACCATCTGCCACGGCTCCATCGCACTGGCCAACAACCCTGACCGGGTGGCCGGACGCACGGCGACGGGCTTTACGCTCGCCGAGGACATCCAGGCCGAGTCCATCTACGGCCCGAAATTCATCCCGTTTTACCCGCAACCGGTCATGGAAGAGGCGGGAATCGCCTTTGTCCATGTCGAGCCGCAGGGCGTCCGCGTTGTCGTTGACGGACGGCTTGTCACCGGCCAGAACCAGCAGTCGGCCTCCGAGTACGCGCTCGTCTTCCAGCAGCTTCTCACCGGCAAGCGGCCGGTCCTCGTCGCCTGAACCCGGAACCGCGCCATGGCCATGTTCCCGCAGTTTGTCACCATCGTCGCCCGGCAGCCCATCGACGCGAGTGCCCCACAGGCCTGGGCGCGCATCGGCGACTTTGCCGACGCCGGCCGCTTTCTCGGCACCACCAGCCGCGTGGTCGAGGGAGACGGCAACCTCGGGTCCATCCGGACGGTCGGTGATGCCGTCGTCGAGGTGATGGTGGGCCAGACCAGAACGTCTTACACCTACGCCCAGCTCGAAGGGCCCATGGCGCTGCGCTCTTACCACGGCTGCCTGTCGGTTGAAGCGACCGGTCCGGCGCAGTGCCTGCTGACCTGGGCGCTGACGTACGACCAGACGCAGGCCTCGGACGCGCAGCGCGGCGAGGAATTCGAACGGCTGACCCGGCGCTTTGAAGGCGGGGCCCTGGCCATGAAAGCCCATGCGGAAACCCCCTGACGCTTGCCGTGTCCGGCCCGGGGGCGGGGGGACCGCCGGTTCGGACCGGGCTGATTTTTCCTCCCCAACCGAGTCCTCCCATCGTGCCCTTTCCCTTCCACCGCGCCCGCCTGACCCTCGCCCTTGCATGCGGCCTTACCAGCCTGCCTGCGCTCGCCGCCGGCAACCCGCCCTGGGTCGGTACCTGGGGTGTGGCCCCCGTGCCCATGGGGCCCGTCAACTACGGAGGGAAGACGCTCCGGGAGATTGTCCACACCAGCGTCGCCGGAACCCGGGTACGACTGCGCTTTTCCAACGCGTTCGGCGACGCGCCCCTCGTCATCAGTGATGTCCACCTGGCGCTCAATCCATCGGGGTCGACGGTTGATGGTGCCACCGACCGCGTTGCCACCTTCGGCGGACAGCATTCGGTGACCATCCCCGTGGGCCGGACGGCTGCGACTGACGCTGTCGACATGCCCATTCCTGCATCGGGCGACGTCGCGGTGAGTTTTTATGTGCCCGAGGCGACGAACGTGGTCACGGGCCACAGCTACAGCAACCAGTCCAAGTGGGTCGCCAACGGGGACGTCAGTGGCCAGCCCGAGCTGCAGGCGAGTGAGGAAGGCGACTACCAGTTCCTCCTCAACATGGACGTCCAGGGCGACGGCCTCCAGGGCACGCTCGTTGCCCTTGGCGCGTCGGCGACCGATGGTTTTGCCTCGACCTATGGCGCCAACCACCGGTATCCGAACGTTCTTGCCAGTCGACTGAATGCGGCCGGCATGAAGGTCGGCATCATCAACGAGGGCATCAGCGGCAACGGGCTCATCAACGGCGGCCCCAATGTGCTCGACCGCTTTGCGCGCGATGTCTTCGACCAGCCCGGCGTGCGGTGGGTGATTTTCTCCGATGCACCGATGAACGACATCCTCCCGGTTGCCGCCAACGCAACCGCCGACGACATGATTGCCGCCTACCGGACGCTTATTGCCGAGGCGCATGCGCGGGACATCAAGTTTTACTGCACGACGATGCCGACGTTCCATGCGGCGGCAAACTGGTCAGCGGAAGGACAGAAACGCGCCGATGCGCTCAATGCCTTCATGCTCTCGCCGGACAGTGGCTGCGACGGTGTCGTTGACCTCCACAAGGTCCTCGAAGACCCCAACCGCCCAACCTACACATTGCCGGCCTATGTCGCCTCAGACAACCTCCACCCGTCCGACGCCGGCTACCAGGCGTTTGCCAACGCCATCAATCTTGCCGACTTCCCGCCCGTGAGCCTCGCACCGGTTGCGCTGCCTGCCTCGTGCGGTGCCATCGAGCCCGGCGAAGGCCTGCGGCCCGGAGAGTCGCTGCGATCTTGCGATGGCGCCCATGCCCTGACCCTGCGCACCGACGGCAACCTCGTCGTGACCTCGGGGACGACCACCCTCATCGACACGGGAACGGCCGGCTCGGACGCTGCCGAGGCGTACCTGACGCCGGACGGCAACTTCGAACTCCGGGGCGCGGTTGGTGAACTGCTCTGGGCGTCCGGTTCCGGCGGCCAGACGGGTGCGCACATGTATCTCCAGCAAGACGGCAACCTCGTCATCTACGCTCCGCAGGGGCCGGTCTGGGCCACGAACACCGCCGGACGGTAGTCCATTCCGGCGCGACGGCCCGCAGGTTCTTCCGCCGCAGTCTGCTGCAATAACAAAAGCGACTCCCCGTCTAGCCTGCGGACTTCTCCCCCCAACCCTCGGAGCAACACCATGAAGGCAACCGGCATTTCCACCTGGGCAGGCAACTGGAAGCAAGGCAAGGGCACCCTGTCGACGACCACCGACACGTTCAAGGACAAGCCCTACAGCTTTTCCAGTCGCTTCGAAGGCACGCCGGGCGGCAGCCCCGAGGAACTCCTTGCCGTCGCCCAGGCAGGCTGCTTCAACCAGGCGCTCGCCAACAACTTCGGCATGATTGGCTTTGAGGCCGAGAGCATCAAGACCTCGGCGACGGTCGAGCTCGGCTATGGCGAAAACGGCCACCCGGCCATTCTCGGCATTGCCATCACCACCGAAGCCAAGGTCCCGGGCATTGCCAAGGACAAGTTCGACTATTGCGTCGAACGGGCGCGCACGACGTGCACCATCGCCCTCCTGCTCAAGGTCGACCTTGGCATGACCGCGACGCTGCTGGCCTGAGGCCTTTTTCGGGCCGGTGCCCTGCCCCGGCCCCCTCTTTTGCTCGGCGTCGCGCACGCCAGGAGAATCCCCATGTTTCTCGATACCTTCAAACCCCAGCACTTCAAGCTGACGGCTGTGACCCCGCAGTACTGGAAGGTCGCTTTCGACAACCCGCCGGTCAACGTCATCGGCACGCAGATGATTAAGGAGCTCAAGGAGCTCCTGACCGAACTCGAGTCGAACAAGACCGTCAACGTCGTCGTGTTCGAAAGCGCGGACCCGGACTTTTACCTCGCCCATTACGACCTCGCCGCCAACCATGCCGCCACGGAAGCGTTGCCGAGCAAGACCGGCTTTGCTGCCTGGGTTGATGTGACGGTGCGCCTGTCGCACCTCCATGCCGTGACCGTGGCCGCCATCCGGGGCATTGCTCGTGGCGCCGGCAGCGAGTTCGCGCTTGCGGCCGACATCCGCTTCGGCAGCCGTGAGAAGGCCATCCTTGGCCAGATGGAAGTCGGCTTCACGGCCGTTGCCGGCGGTGGCGCCCCGGGACGTCTTCCGGGACTCGTTGGCCGCGCCCGCGCGTTTGAAATCCTGCTCAGCGGTGAGGACTACCCGGCGGAACTCGCCGAGAAGTACGGCTACATCAACCGTGCCATCGACGACGACAAGTTCGAAGCGTTTGTCGATGCGTGGGCACTTCGCGTGTCGAAGTGGGACTTCCGTGTCATCACCGAGCTCAAGGACTACATCAACAAGTACACGCGTCTTCCGGATTCGGAATTCCCGCTGCACTCCGATGCGTTCTGGGGGGCGGCAAAGCTCCCGCAGTTCGGTTCGGTCACCCGTCAGCTGATGGAAAAGGGCCTGCAGACCCGTGGCGAGCTCGAGTACAACCTCGGCCGTGACATCGGCGACATCGTTCCGTAAGACTCGGCTGGACAAAGGGCGCCATCAACGGCGGCGCCCTTTGTCCGCTACCCTTCGACGACTTCGTCGAGAAGGGTCACGACGGCGTCGAGGAAGCCCGGGAGTGGCTGGAAGCTCGTGTGGGCCAGATGAAGCCGTCCGCCAAAGCCGAGTGCGGAGAGGGTCTGTTCGGCTTCAATGCCGGTTGCAACCGCCGGCCCCCAGACGGCCTCGAGCCCGATGTCACCGAAAACCGGCGCGAGGCTCAGGTTACCGAGGTTCGTCAGCAGGATTTCCGCTCCGAACACGACCGCCCAACCATCGGCCATCGCATCAGGACTGTCGACGGCGGCGACCGCGTCGCGCACGGCCTGGATGCCGCCGGCAAGGACGCGGGTGTCGTTGAAACGGGCAAGGGCCGCCGCATACCCCGCGCATCCGACCAGATATCCGAGTCCAGCGAGTCGAGCCGGACGGTCAGTGCGTTGAGGTGCGCGCCGAGGTGCTCGGTCCAGTCGAGGAGCCGCCTCCTGACATCGATGGGTGAGAACTCGAGTAGCCAGAAGGCCTTTTCCAGACCATCGGAGGACGCGACGTGGCACGGGCAAAAGGGGATGACATGGCGGCGACCTCGGCGCGACGGGCACCCGAGTGCCCGCCGCGCAACTGCGGGTTACTTGTGGCTTGCGGCCTCTTCGATGGTCTTGACCAGACCCGGCACGTCGGTGATGAACGGCGTGTGGCCGGTCTTGAGCGTCGTCTCACTGCGCACCGGCGTTCCCGCAACCATGCGCGCCTGCAGGGACGGGCTCACGACCTGGTCGAGGGAGGTGTGCACGTAGACCTTGTCGACCGAACCGAAGGCAGCGGCGGTGAGCTTGACCGGCGTTGCCAGCGGAGCCAGCGGCTCGTCGATAATCTGGTCGGGAATCATCTTCTTGACAGCGTCCGGTGCATCATTGGCAAACAGGTCCGCACGCGCCGAGCGCTCGATGGACGCCACGCCATGCTCCTTGTCAATGACCAGATGCGGGCCAATCTTGGCATCCGCGTCGGTCTGGGCAAGGCTCATGAGCGACTCGCCGTCCTTGGGCAAATAGGCGGCAAGATAGACCAGTGTGCGCACCTTTTTCGGGGCCGCCTCGGCCACATCAGAGATGACAATGCCACCGAAGCTGTGACCGACAAGGACGACAGGGGTTTTGCTCTTGTCGATGGCCTTGATGACCGTGTCACGGTAGAGGTCGAGGCTGACCTTGTCAGGAGTGGCCGGGTTGCCCGGGCGACCTGGCAGGTCGGGCGCAATGACCGTGTAGCCGTCGGCCTTGAGCTGAGCGGTGACGCCCTGCCAGACCTGCGCATTCTCGAACGCACCGTGGACGAGCGCGATGGTCGGCTTGGTGGCGGCTTCGGCGCCGCCGGCAGCGACCATGGCACCCAGTGCAACAATTGAAGCAATCTTCATGATGGTGTCTCGGTTGGAAGGACACACACGAGGTGGGATGCATGCAAGCCGAACCAAATGACCCAAACACCAGCGTTGATGACATCACGTCCAAACGTGTCACACATGCCCCCGATGTGCTGTCGCAGGTGCTGACCTGGGTTCGCCTGCGGGGCGAGGCGGTTTTCCCGAGGGCCATCCCAGCAGGGCAGTCGATGTCCTCGCGGGGAGGCGCCGGATGCTTTTTCTTTATCAGTGAGGGCGAATGCCGGATTGACACCGACGACGGTTCGACCACGCGAGCCGTGGCTGGCGACCTTGTCTTGTTGCCCACCGGTGCAGCCCACCGTCTTACCGCTGTGACCGCGTTGAACTGTGTCGAAGGCGCCTACCGCTATGATGGCGACGGACTGCCGCCCGTCCTCGCCGCGCTGCCTTCCTGCGTGCATATTTCCAATGCCGGCCGGGTCCCGGACTGGCTCGGCGCGCTCACGCATTTCCTGCTGGAAGAATCACGTCAAATTGAACCGGGCTCGTCCCTGATGGTCTCCCGTCTCGTCGACGTGCTGGTTATCCGTGCACTGCGCGCCTGGGCGACGGAAGGCGATGGCCGATTCGGTCGCCTGGCTGGGCTGACCGACGAGCGCGTCGGTCGGGCGCTTCGTGCCATGCACGATGCGCCCCTTCGCCGATGGACGGTCGCGGAGCTTGCGCACATCTCGGCCATGTCGCGCTCGGGCTTTGCGGAGCGGTTTGTTACCAAAGTCGGCGAAGCCCCGCTGCGCTATCTCGCCCGCTGGCGACTACACATGGCCGCTGAGATGTTGCGGAGCGGGATGCGCATCGGCGAAGTCGCCGGACGCATCGGCTACTCGTCGGACGCAGCCTTCAGCCGCGCCTTCAAGGCCTGCTTTGGCGAGCGTCCAGGGGAGCGGCGGGCGTCGTAACGCCCGCCTCCGGTCTCACAGATTGGCCGATACCGTCGCTGCGAGGTCGGGCCTCGAGGGCGTCCATCCAAGCACACCGCGCGCGTTGGTGGCGCGTACACGGGAGTTGGTGCCGAGCGCGATGCGTGGCCACAAGCCAAGCTCGGCGACAGCATCGTCCACGTTCCAGCTTTGCGTTTTGCCACCAAAGCCCAGCGAATGGCTGACGGCGACGGCCACGTCCCGCATTGCAAGCTCACCGCTCTCGGCAAAATAAAATAACGCGGACGGCGCACGTTCAACGGCCAGGAGGTAGAGGTCGACGAGGTCTGCGATGTGGACGTTCGACCAGATGCTCCTGCCCTCGCCGATGTACACCCCTGCCCCGACCTCGGTGGATTTCTTTCGCAGTTTGGGAATCTCGTCGCTGTCGGCCTTCTCACCCAGTCCCTGCCCGTAGACCATCGTCGGGCAGATGACGGCGGTGCGCATGCCACGGAAGATGCCGGCGGCACGCACAAGACGGTCAATTTCGTTCCTCGGCGACCGGTTGAGCAGCATCTGGAAGGGCATATCATCGGCGTAGACTGTCGATTCGGCGTACATCCCTGCTGCATCATCGCCCACGATGCTCGACCCACTCGTGTGGATGAGCATCTTGCCGGTGCCCGAGAGCGACTCGATGAGCGCGTGAGCGGCCCAGAAATGGTCCGAGCTTGCCGCGTTGATGGTTACGTCGACCCAGTTGGCGAGTCTGCCAAGCAACTCGGTGTCGTCTAGGGCGCCGAGGACGGGCTCGATGCCTGCTGAGCGGTGGGATACGACGCTCTCGCGACGGCGGACAAGCCCGCGCACCTCATGGCCTTGCGCGCGCAGATTTACGGCAACCGACCCGCCAATGTATCGGGACGTGCCGGTGACAAAAACCTTCATGACTGCGTCCCGTCTGGATGAGATGTGGATTGGGGGGGGCCGGGTCGAGCACGCACAGACAAACGGGGTCTGCCATCGCCATCGCAACCATCGCGTTGTGGTACGCGGCCAGCCATTCGAGCGACTCGCGGGCGTCGGGCTCCGCACGGCGATGGGCAAGAACGATGGATGCTGCGTGGGCAAGAAGCCATTCGCTTACGCTGGCACGGTAGCCCTCTTCAACGATGGCCCGGCGCGCCACACCGACAGGTGCAGCGCGGTAGGCTTCGATGCGCTCCGGCGTGTCGGCCCAGTCCACCGCCTCGAGGCAGATGCGGATGTAGTCGAGATGGCAAAACGACACCTCGCTCCCCCTGAGTGTCCCTTCGAAACGACGAAACAGGTTGTTGACCGGGTCAACCTCCGCCCCATAGTTGCGAGCGAACGAATGAGCCCTGACATGGGCAAAGAGCCGCTCATCGATAACGATGACCGGCGCCTGCAGTTCCATCTGCAGGGCACGAGCACGCACGAGCCCGTCGCTGATGACGACCCCACCCCCATGACGCCACCACCCAAGGCTCAAGGCCCCGGAGACGACCTGTCCGTGTCCAAGGAGGCTCGAGCCCTGCGCGTCGGCAATCCCGATAAGTTCATCAAGGATGCGCTCGGAGTGTGCGCCCGAACCAAACAGCGGGGTGCCAAGCGGATAAAACGCCATCACAGAATCGGCCACCGCAACGACGTCCTGCCCGGGGCCGCTCCCACTTCATTCCCACCGGCCCCCGCGTCAAAGTCGAACGTGTCGCGCAGGGTGACGAGGCGACGGGCGTTCGTTGCAGTGCCCAGGCAAGCTTCATTGCCCGCGCCCCCGTTCTCACCAGAGAGAGGCTGCCGCAGATGCCGAAGGCCCCGCGAAGGAAAGGGGCGGTCGTGGTTGGGGGAGCGCCGGAGGATGGATTCGTAGAGATAAGGGGGAACATGGTCATGCCTAAAGAGCGCAAGTGCGGCATGTATACCGGCTTTGTTTTTTGAAGCCTATGACGTTCTTGTGCACTTGTGCACGGTCCTCCGCTTTTTTTTGCGCAACGCTTCGCTGGCACCCTCCAGCGACAGGAGCCACCCCCGGATGGCCACGGGCAGCGCATGCCGAGCGGTGCTTCCCCAACCGTTGAGAGAATCCATATGTCCCACTACGACCTTCGCCTTCCCCTCACAAGACATTCCATCGCAAGACTCGTCCTTGCGCTTTTGTCCGTTGGCTGCGCGCTGCCCGCTGCCGCGCAGACCGCATCCGCCGATGCGAGCACGATCACCGGCCACATCCTCGTCGGATACCAGGGGTGGTTCCGCTGCCCGGGTGACGGGAGCCCATGGAACAACTGGAGTCACCTTGCCGACGGGCAACCAAACGGCAAGAACCTCTATATCTCCAACTACCCCATCACCACAGAGTGGACAGGTGTGGCGCGGTGCAAGGTCACCACCTTGACCGTCGGAGGCCAGCCCGCGTATCTCTTCTCATCGTTCCCCCAGGAGACGGCTGACATCCATTTCCGCTGGATGCGCGAGTACGGTATCGATGGCGCACTCCTGCAGCGCTTCACAGGGGAGATTCCGAACCACAGCCAGGAAGGCGAAGCCATCACACGCCATGCGATGAAGGCGGCCGAAGCGAACGGACGCACCTTCGCCATCGAATACGACCTGAGCCATGGGGATTATTACGATGTGGTCTCCGATGACCAGGTCGTGGCCGACATCACCAATGACTGGCTACATCTGGTCAATGACCTGCACATCACTGACAGCCTGGCCTACCAGAGGGAAGCCGGAAAGCCGCTCGTGTCCCTGTGGGGTCTCGCCTTCCACGATGACAGCCACCCCAAGCGCGCAGCCCTTGCCGGGCGCATCATCCACTGGTTCAAGACCGTCGCCCATGCAGAGGTCATGGCGGGCGTGGCCAACAACTACGACGACCCCAACAATGGGGCCGACCCGGCGTGGGGTGATGTGTTGAAGGAGGCGGACATCATCCAGCCCTGGACCGTCGGCGCGCTGAGCAACCGGGACAACATCGACTGGTGGAAGACCAACAAGTTCATCCCCGAAATCAAGGTCACGGACGCTAACGGGCAAATCTACATGCCGGTCATCGAGCCGGGGGTTGCCGGGCGTGATTCGAACGACGTCGTAGGCCAGGGCGCGGCACGCAACGGCGGCGACTTCTTCTGGCACCAGCTCTACACCGCAAAGAGCGTCGGGGCGAAGGTCATCAAGATTGCGATGTTCGACGAGGTCAATGAAGGCACGTCGCTGCTGAAGGTGGCCGAAAACGCCAGCCAAGCCCCCGACCAGGGCACATGGTTGAACCTCGACGCAGACGGCTACCAGCTGCCGTCCGACTGGTACTTGCGTCTGGCGTGGAACGCAGGGCGTGTGTTGCGAGGTGAGGATACGCTGACCGATACGGTACCAGGCGACCCGGGTCCGCTCGACCCGGCCCCGTCGTGCGGCGTGCTCGGCCCGAACGGCGTCATCAATCCGGGCAAGCCGCTTTACTCATGCAGCCAGCTTGTCCACGTCAGCCTCGACCCGAGCGGGGACCTGACCGTCTATCGGGGCACGACTGCGCTGTATTCGAGCGGGACCGGTGGCCAGCCAGTGGTGACAACTGTCATGCAGGGGGACGGCAACCTCGTCGAGTATGCCAAGGACGGAACGCCCCGCTGGGCGAGCAACACCGCCGGCCACCCGGGAGCGTGGCTGGATTTGCGAAACGATGGCAAGGCCTGGATTGTCTACCAGGGCAAGGTCATCTGGACAGCTGGTCCGTGACGATGTGCCGGCCCGGGCGCGTTCCGGGCCGGCATTCGCTTACCACGGCAGTTCATTGCCCTTGTAGTCGACAAAGACGAGCCCCGGTTTGCCGAACAGGCCTTCCAGCACCCGCACCATGCCACTGGTGCTGGTGGCCACATCGAGCGCGGCATCCGGCCCACCCATCTCGGTGCGCACCCAGCCAGGGGCGATGGCCGCGAGGGCGTACGGCATGGCCGGACGGGCAGCGGCAAAACTCCGCAACGACTGGTTCAGCGCTGCCTTGCTCGAGCGGTACGGCTCCCACCCACCGGTGGTATTTCCCGAGACGCTGCCGAGGCCGGATGACATGACCGCGAGCACGCCGCCGTCGGCAACGAGCGGCTCAAAGGCCTCCGTGGCGAGCATCGCACCGGCGACGTTGGTGCGCATGACCTGCATCACCTGGTCGGCAAAAGAAAGAGCCGGGTCGCTGAGGACGCCTGCGTTGACGAACACGACATCGAACCGGAATCCAGCGAGCTCCTCGCGAAGGGCGTGGATGGAGGATGCGTCATCGATGTCGACGTGGCCGACCATCAGGTTCGGCCCTGCCAGACTGTGCAACCGCACTCGGGCGGCTCCTGCGCTCCGTCGCGGACACGGCCCAGCCTTGCTCAAGGAGGCGTTCAACGAGGCCAAGACCAAGACCGCGACTCGCGCCGATGACAAGGGCGCGACGCGACGGGAAAGCGATGGCGTGGGTCATGGGCAGCTCTCGGACGGGTAGCGGGACATACCCCTGACCGGGGCGTTGGCGCCGATGGTGCCATTGATGCCGTGAGCACACTTGGATGAGGCCACCGTGCCGGGCATTCATGAATGCGACCACCCTCATTTGGTCCAACGTACCGCAGCGCGTTGGCGTTCGAGAGCGGCATTGCAGGGGCTGTTGACACCGCAAGAAATAGTCGCTTCACTAATCAAAGCGACGCAAAAACCGTGACCGGGACACCTGTTTTCCGTGCGGCGGATGTGCCGCACCCATTCTGGCCGCCCGGCTCCCACCTGCCACCGGAACACATCATGACCGACAACACCTACACGGCCGACCGCACCGCCCTTCTTATTGTGGACCCCTACAACGATTTCATGAGTGAGGGCGGCAAGCTGTACAAGGCCATCGAGGAAACCGCCTCCGAAGCCGGACTGTTCGACAATCTGCGCAAAATCATCCCCCTTGTTCGCGAAAAAGACATCAAGGTCTTCATCGTGCCGCACCACCGCTCGACGCCGGGCGACTTCGATCACTGGCAGCACCTGAACATGTTCCAAAAGGCCGGCCTGCCGCACAAGGCGTTTGAAGCCGGCAGCTGGGGTGGCGAATTCCATCCTGAATTCGGCCCGAAGCCTGGCGATGTCATTGTCAAGGAGCACTGGGCGCAGAGCGGTTTCGCCAACACCGACCTCGATGTTCTCCTCAAGCAGCACGGTATCCAGCGCATCATCCTCGTCGGCCTGATTGCCAACAGCTGCATCGAGTCGACGGCGCGCTTTGGCATGGAACTCGGCTACCACGTCACGTTGGTGACGGACGCCACGGCGGCCTTCAGCAAGGACGGCATGCTCGCTGCAAAAATCAACGCACCGATGTACGCCCACGCCATCCTGACCACCGGCGAGCTGGTCTCCGCGCTCGAGGCCATCTGACACGTGCGCCCGGCCTAGCCGCCGGGCGGACCACGCGCCACTTCATTGGAAGGGTCCGGCATGTCGACAGAATGCTGGGCCCGTCTGTCATCCTGCGCGCCGTTTCAACAGGGGGAACGTCCATGCGCATCACCGTCAAAACAAAAATCCTCGCGGCCATGGGCTTTGCGCTCAGTGCCTCAATTGTGGTGGGGGTCGCCGGCTTGGCAGGCCTCCATCATACCTTCGGCAACGCCGAAGACATCTATCAGAGCAACCTTCTCTCGATTGTCCATGTCGTCAATGCGAGGCAACAGCTTGTCGACGAACGCCTTGCGCTCAACCGTGGCTTTGCCGACCCGACCGTTAGGGGATTTGTCGAGCGGGTCAATCGTGACATCACCGCAGAAAAGAAGGAATGGGCCAACTACTTTCCCGCGCTTGTCTCATCCGAGCATGAGCGACTGGTTGCTGACGCGTATGTGACGATGCGGGAGAACGCATCGCGGCTCGCGCTTCAGGAGGCCGAAATGCTCGATGGAGGAAGGCTTGAAGAGGCTCGACGACTGCACATCACGCGCACGGCAGATGAACTGGGCAAAGCAGCAAACGCCATCGACGCCCTCATCGTTGTCAACGAGGAGCAGGCGAAGGAAGCGTACGCTGAAGCATCCCGCGGCTATAGTCGAACGCGCGACCTGTGCGTCGCGGTCATCGTCATCAGCGGCATTGCCCTCATTGCCGTCGCCCTATTCCTGACGCGCTCGATTGTACGGCCATTGGTCAAGGCGCGTACGCTATCGGAGGCCATCAACGATGGCCGGCTCGGAAATGCTGTTGATGCCAAGGGAACCGATGAGCTCGCCGAGACGCTCAAGACGCTCTCGACCATGGACCTCAAGCTCGCGGGCATCGTCGCCGACATCCGGGACATTGCGGAGGATGTCTCCGGCGCGGCCTCGGACATCTCACAGGGCAATGAAGATTTGTCCCAACGCACGCAGGAACAGGCGAGTTCACTGGAGGAGACGGCCGCCTCGATGGAAGAGCTTGCTGCAACTGTGCGGCAAAATGCCGATGGCGCCGTGCGTGCCAGGGACCTTGCCCGACGCCTGCTCGAAACCTCAAGCGAGGGACGGACGGTCTCCGCCCAGGCAACGGAGGCGATGACCGCCATTACGGCCGCCAGCAGGCAGATTGGCGAGATTGTGGTGCTCATCGATGAGATTGCCTTCCAGACCAACCTTCTCGCCCTCAATGCCGCCGTCGAGGCTGCGCGCGCGGGTGACCAGGGACGTGGCTTTGCCGTCGTCGCTGCCGAGGTCAGGAGTCTTGCGCAACGAAGCGGCACCGCTGCCCGTGAAATCAAGGCGCTTGTGAGCGATACCGTCGACAAGGTCAGCGATGGTGCTGCCCTTGTCGGACGCACGAACGATGCGCTCGAGGGCATCGCGCACGGTAGCCGTGAGGTCAGCGCCATCGTCGAGGAAATTGCCGCTGCGTCCGAGGAACAGTCGGCCGGCATCGAGCAGGTCAACAATGCAGTGACCACGCTCGACGATGTGACACAGCAGAACGCCGCCCTGGTCGAGGAGGCCAGTGCCGCGAGCCGGGCGACCGCCGAACTCGCGGCCCGGCTCCTCCAGCAGGTGTCGTTTTTCTCCATCGCTGGCCACGTCGCAAAGGCGCGCCCGGAAAAGGCACCCGCCCAAGCGGCGCCGACGCAACCGGTCCCGCCCCGGACGGCTGGCGCACGGAAGGACGAATGGGTCGAGTTCTGACCTGGCAGGATGCGGGTGGCTGCGGTGACGAAGCAGCACACCCGCGACCGCCGCCGCCCGCGAGAGTTGGCCGACGCCATGACGACTGAGTCCGTACACCCTTCCCGGATGCCGGACTGGCCGTGGTACGCGGTCGACGACGACCTGCTCGGGCCAATGGCAAAGTGGCATGCACAGGGCCTACCCCTGGCGCTTGCCACGTTGGTCTCGGTCGAAGGCTCATCGCCACGGCCGCTGGGCAGCGAGATGGCCATTGCCCGCAACGGCCAATGCGCAGGATACGTGTCCGGTGGCTGCGTTGAGGCTGCCGTCGTTGATGCGGCGCTCGGGTGCCTGCGGGACAACACGACCGTGATGCTCGACTACGGTGCCGGGAGCCCCGTCCTCGACCTCCAGCTCAGCTGCGGGGGACGCATCCACATCCTTGTGCGCCCCGTTTCTGACGCAGGCCGATATATTGACCTGCTGAGGGCGGCAGGTGCCGCCCGCCGAACGGTCACCATCGTGACGTCGGTGACCACAGGCCGCTGGCATGCCGTCGACGGAGAAACCCCGGTGCCTGAAGGCCACATCGGCCGCGTGCACCGTCCCGCGTTGCGGCTCGTTGTCGTTGGCGCGGACCCGGTGGCGCTTGCGCTTGCCGACCTTGCCCATCACACGGGCCTTGAGGTGGTGCTCGTCCGCCCCGATGGCCCTGACGGACCACCACCCCTTCCCCGCATTGGCTACATCCGGGGCAGCCTTGGCCCGGCACTCAGTGCGGCGAAGGTCGATGCCCGCACGGCCATCTACACCTTTACCCACGACGACGACACCGACCATGCGGTGCTTTGCCAGGCACTGACAGACGGGGCGTTTGCCGCTGGCGCACTTGGCAGCCGCCAGAAAACCGACGCCAGACGACGGCGGTTGCTCGATGCCGGCTTTGATGTGACAGCGGTCCATGCCGTCCACCTTCCCGCCGGGACCAAGTCCCCGGCCATGACCAGCCCGCGTTTCATCGCCACGGGCATCCTCGGGCGCATGCTCAGCGCGGCGCCAATGAGCTGACGCAGAACGGTCCAATGTGGACGGTATGTATGATGATTTATATTTTGAAGTCTCAATTCTTTCCGGAATACTCGAGATGACCACCGCCCCGCAACGAACCCTCCTCATTACCGGTGGCTATGGCGTCTCCGGCACCGGCGTCGTCGAGGCCGCCCTCGCCCGCCCGGGGTGGACACCCATCACGACGGGCCGCCGCCCGGCGCCCGAGACGCTCCTTGGTGGACGGCCCGCACCGGCACACATCCAGGTCGACCTCCTCGACAAGGAAGGGACGGACGCGGCGTTCGCCAACCTTCAAGCCGTCACAGACGTTGCCTTCTGTGCCTACCTGGAAGGTCGCACCGCTGCCGACACCGTGGCGCCGAATGTGGCCATGCTCGGAAACACACTCAACGCACTCAAGCACATTGGCGCAAAGGTCTCCCGAATCGTGCTCATGGGTGGCGGCAAGTCATACGGTGCGCACCTTGGCCCCTACAAGACGCCGGCCAAGGAATCCGACCCCCGCCACCTGCCTCCGCAGTTTTTCGAGGCGCAGGAAGATGCGCTGCGCGCATGGTCGGCGTCAAATGGCGCGGATTGGACCATCCTGCGACCCGACGGCATCATCGGCCCCAGCCTCGGGTCGCCGATGAACATCCTCACCGGCATGGCAACCTATGCGGCCGTGTGCAAGGAGCTCGGCGTTCCGTTCCGCTTCCCCGGTTCACCGCAGGCGTGGTCCGCCCTTCACCAGGTCACCGATGCCGACCTTCTTGGTCGTGCGACCCTCTGGGCACTCGAGAGCGATTCATCCCGGAACGAGATTTTCAACATCACCAACGGTGACCACTACCGCTGGAAGCACCTTTGGCCCGACCTCGCCCGGTTTTTCGACATCCCGGTCGAAGAACCCCAACCCATTCCCCTCGCCGAGTACATGGCCGACAAGGGCCCGGTCTGGGACGCCATCGTTGCCAAATACAACCTTGTCCCCACGTCGTGGGCGCAGATTGCCGCATGGCCGTTTGTACAAGGCATCGTCAACGTGGGCTTTGACCTTGTCCAGAGCACCATCAAGGCAAGGAAAGCCGGCTTTGGCGATTGCATCGACACCCATGAAAGCTACCTGTCACATCTCCAGCGCCTGCGCGACGCGCGGCTCATTCCCTGAGTGCGGCGACAACACTCCCGCACCCATCGAGACCGACCATGACCATTGCTCCCTCCCCCATCACCCTTGTGACTGGCGCCAATCGCAGCATCGGCCTGCAGGTTGTCCGTGACCTGTCCCGGCTTGGACACACCGTACTGCTCGGTGCGCGCGACCCCGGGCGTGGTGCCGAAGCCGTCACGCAACTTGCCGACGAGGGCATCAACGTCGATGTCGTTCACATCGACCTCGACTCCCCACAAACCCACGAAGCGGCCGCCGCATCCATTGCGCTGGCGTATGGGCGCATTGATGTACTCGTCAACAACGCGGCGGTCATCGACGCGAATGACGGCCCGGCGACCGTCATGGACATCCATGGCGCCCGAGGCGTGTTCGAGACCAATGTTCTGGGGACCCTTGCCGTCACCCGTGCCATGCTTCCATTGCTGAGACAGTCGGCGGGCGCCCGCATCATCAACCTGTCAAGTGCTTTGGGCTCGATTGGGGATGCCATTGACCGTGACTCGGAGTTTTCCGACGTCAGACTTGCCGGCTATGCCATGTCCAAGGCCGCGCTCAACATGCTCACCGTCCAGCTCGCAGTCGAACTTGAACCAGAGGGCATTTCCGTCAATGCCGTCGATCCCGGGTTTACCGCCACCGACATGAACCGGCACCAGGGCTACCAGTCACTGCAACAGGGCGCGGCGGAGGCTGTGCGTCTTGCGACCGCGCCGGTCATTCCGACGGGCGGCTTTTTTGCCACCGGAAGAGTCCTTCCCTGGTAGCTGATTCCAATACGGGCAGACAATCCTCGCAGTCTTGCGATCCAACACCATGCAGGTAAAGACATGACCACCCTGACCGTTAGCCAAACTGGTACCGCCAATCTCGCCAAACTGTCGGCCTCCGACCTCGCCAAGAACGCCCGCAAACCAGAGGTCGCCGGCGATGGCAGTATCAATACCCAGGGCGTCGAATCGACGGAAACGAGTTCACCCAGGCCATCTGTACAGCTGCTTCGTGCATTCTCGCCGGATGTACTGCTCGAGGACCCCGACGGACAGTCGACCGGACGATTTGTTGATGTGAGCGCCTGATGGCCAAGCCGGGGCACCGTACGGTGCCCCTGTCCAGCCCCCCTCCTCAAGTCGGCAGCGTCTGTGCCGATACCGGTTTTCATGCACATGGACACGGAAACTCCCACCCCCACTGCCGCACCCCCTCCCGATGCCACCAGCGACCATCAGCTACGCGAAGTCCTTGCTGCCGTCCCGGGCTACCTCTCAACCATCGGGTCCAGCCTGGTCGGGGCGACAGCGTTTCTTCTCATTTCGGGAGCGTCTTACTACCAGGCGCTTCTTGAACACCTGCACGCGACATGGGCCGTCGACACCATCCCCTATACCGCGATGGTGCGGGCCGGTGCACTCAACGCCCTCATCTTCCTGCTGACGACGACAATTACCGTTGCCGTCACCGTCGTCGGCTTGTTTACGCGCCGTCAGATGGCGTCTTTCTGCATCATCTGCATTGCCGTCGTTTGTGCATCGACGGGCCTTTCATCGCTGCAGTCTGTGCGGGGCAGCAGGTGTGCCGACACGCTCGCCTTTGTCACCACCCTGGCCGGTGCCTATCTGGTCGCAACGGGTGGGACCGCGCTGATTGCAAGAAAACCGACAACCCCCCTTGAACTGCGCTGGGCCGCCCTCGGTGGGACGGTCGTGAAGCTCGGTCTGCTCATGTTCTGGCCCTACCACGTCGGCAAGCTCGATGCCGAGCAGGTGCTGCAGGGCGAGGCCAGGAGCCGGCATCCCGATGTCTGCATCAAGGGCGACGGTCCCGGCGCGTGGCGAATGGTTCGCGCCGTCGAGGACAGGTATCTGGTCATCTCCCCGGAGCCGGACGTTGTCCGCCTGCGGCTCGTCCCCGCCAGTGAGGTAACAGATGTGTTGGTCAGCCTGCCCAGGCAGCCTGTAGAGGGCGGTCCACCGGCCCTGGCCTCGGCCTCCAGGGTGAGGGCCTAACCCATGGCTGCCATCAAGACCGTCGGCATGCTGCCCTCCGTCATGCAGTCACAGCAACGGCATCCAATGGCGCCCGTTGCACCGTGTAGCCATAATCATGCGCGGGCAGCACCTCCAACTTGCAGGGACCAAGGACGATGATAAAAACCATTGCCATCGAGAACGTACGCGGCATCGGCAGCAAGACCTTCGACCTCGACATCTTCCCCAACAAGCCATCCTTGCTTGTTGCGCCCAACGGCTTTGGCAAAAGTTCGCTTGCTGCCGCGTTTGCGGCGTTGAAGACGAGGCGCATGGAGCTGCCCAAGGAGCAATGGCACCTGGGCGATGAAGCACTCCCTCCCAAGCTGTCGCTGACGGTCAAGCAAAAGGGCCCTGTCAAAACACTGGTCGCAGATGGGCAGAGCAACACCATTGCCGGGGCGTTCGACGTCCACGTTGTCTCAAGCCGGCTGCGTGCGAAGGCAACCAAGCACAACATGGGTCGCTTCACCACGGCCGTTGCCGCGCTTGAAATCAGCGACCTCATCCTGGTTGCAACCATCCCCGAAAAGGCTAAGCACCTCTACAGCTCAACGTCCATACGGGCCCGCTTCGGAAACGCCGGCAAGGCGCTGCGAAAGGTCGATGACATCCTTTCCAACCCGGGTCTTGCCGATGGCTTCACCGACCTTTGCCCGGTGATGGACAAGGCCGACGGTGTGCGCATGGGTGCCGAGATTACGGGGTTGATGGATGCACTGACCAACGCCACCGGGACGGCAGATGACATCCGCACGTGGGCCGAACTGACGCTTGCGCCTCGCTTCGAGGTCATTCCTCCGCTTTCAGCGGTGGCCGACTTCATCGAGCCGCATGCAGCCACTGGCGACCGGCGCATCGACGCACTCCTGTCCGCCCTGCAGGTCACGTTGACGTACCTTGACGACAGGAAAGCATTCAAGGCGGCCTGCAAGTACCTTTCGTACCTTGACGAAAAGCAGGGGTACCAGGACGTCATCAACGCCTTTGGAGCCACGTGGAAGGAAGTACGCCCAAGGGAACACAAACGAAGCCTCGTCGTGTCGTTCCCGGCCGCGATGCACATCTCCAACGGCCAGCGTGACTCGCTTTGTTTCGCGGCGGAGCTGCGGAAAATTGAGCGCAGCATCGGTTCAAAGGACGTCATCGTCGTTATCGACGAGGTGTTTGACTATCTCGATGACGCTAACCTCGTGGCCGTGCAGTACTACATCCTGCGTCTTATCGACCGGGTCAAGGAAAAGGGCCGGAACATCTACCCCCTCATCCTCACCCACCTCAATCCCTACTATTTCCGCCACTTCTCGTTTCCGAAGCCGAAGGTCTATTTCCTCAAGAAATCCAAACCCTCCATTGGCAAGGAGTTCCGCCTGCTGCTTCTAAAGCGCGAAGATCCGTCCATCGAAAAGGACATCGGACGCCACTTTCTGCACTACGACCCGGTCGACGTCGACATCCGGCCCCAGATGAAGGCGGTTGGGCTGAAGGAAGCCTGGGGACAGTCCGCCGTCTTTCGTGCCCACATCGAGGCGGAATGGGAAAAATACGTCAAACAAGCCGACAACTACGACCCATTTGCGGTCTGCTGCCATGTCCGGGTCACCATCGAGCGTCATGCCTATGATGCACTTCCGGACGAGGCCAGAAAAACCACGTTCCTCGGCACCTGGAAGACCCGAAACAAGCTCGAATACGCAGCGTCCCAGGGGGTCGTGGTCGATGACACCCTTTACCTCCTCGGTCTCATCTACAACGACGGGATGCACGTCAACGAGAGCGTGGACGAGAGCAGTCCCATCGTCTCCAAGCTCGAGAACCTGACAGTCCGTCACATGCTCCTGCAGAGCCTAAAAGCCTGAGCGCCCGCCCTCCAACGCTCAAGACGGGACGCAATGTCGCTCGCCCATTGCGCAAAGGGGGCGAGCGGTTATTCCTGGAGCTCCCTTCCTGGAGCACCCTCATGGACCACGACACGCTGTTTCCCTTCGCCCGGCGCCTGCGCCCCGGAATGCGGACCTTCCTCTACACCCTTGGGGTCGTCGTCTGGACGCTTTTGACCTCAGCCCTCTTCGGGATCGCCGCCGGCCTCGCCCTTCGTTGGGCCAACAGCTGAAGTCGCATCATCAGGGCGCGGTTTCCTCACCCACACCCGAATGAGGAACTCTGCGCCGACGGCGGCCCCAACCCCGAAGGCTAGATATCCGACGACGACGAACCAGACCCAGGGCCACGGCTTGAAGGGCAATCCCCAGGCACGCAGCAAGACGGCAAACATCACCGTTGCCATAGCGACGCCATACATCACGCGGCTGATGTCGTCTTGCTGGCGACGGGCCACCGGCCCGACGTTGACAAGCGCGAAGAAGACCATCGCGCCGGCTGCAATCGCAAGTTCAGTGGCGATATCCCGCGCGTTGTAGAGCACAGAGGCAAATTCGAGAAGGAAGGGAGCCTCGGTATCCGGTGTCGCCTTCCCCGGAAGCGCAATCCAGGCAAGAAAGCCAACGATGACCCAGAGCGCAGCCTGCGAGACCACGGCGAGGGCCTGGTCCAGGAGGATCTCCCTCACGGGCCGTGGGCGTCGTTGCTCAGACCACCAGCGACGAACAAGGGAATGGGGCGTTGGCGCGGGTGAGGCGACGTGCATGACTGGCGTCCTTTTGCGGATGATTGCCCCGCGCCGGGGCCCTCTTGCCCCGGCGCACTGGTTCGCTCAGGCCGCGCGGTAGCGCTGGGCCACTTCCTTCTTCGACAGGTGCTCGGCCATGCCGAGACGGTGCTGGTCATAGGCGAGGTACATCTCCTCGTCGTGGAGCGGCGGGATGGTCACCACCTCCCCCCGGTCAAACCCGAGAAGGGCGGCGTCGACGAGATCGGCCGTTTCCATGACCATGCCCGGAAGCGCGGTGTCGACATCAATGCCGGCCTTGTCCCAGATTTCCGACTTCGTGGCGCCCGGGAGAACGGCCTGGATGCGCACGTTGGTGTCTTTGAGGTGGAGGGCAACGCCGCGCGTGAGGTTCAAAAGGTGCGCCTTCGATCCACTGTAGAGTCCTTCGAGAATTTCCGGTGCGAGGGCGAGAACCGAGGCGATGTTGATGACGCCGCCCCTGTTGCGGGCAAGAAAGCGCTTGATGGCCGAGGCCGTGAGCACGGATGGGGCGGTGACGTTGACCGCAATGAGCTCCGCGATGGCAGCGCTGCTGTTTTCGAGCACGCCGCCTTGCAGGGAGATGCCGGCGTTGTTGACCAGAAGCGTCAGGGACTCGTCCTCAATCACACGCTGCTCGACGCGGGCGAGGTCCTCGGCCTTCGACAGGTCCGCCTGGAGGATTTCCGCACGGCGACCAGTCGCATCCCGCAGGCGGCCGGCAAGTTCCCCAAGGCGGTCTGCCCGCCGGGCAACGAGGATGAGGTCGTAGCCCCGTGCAGCCAGGCGCTCAGCGTAGACCGCGCCAATGCCGCTTGATGCGCCCGTGACCAGTGCAGTGCCCTTCGATTCGGTGTTCATGCAACACTCCTTGCTTTGGTTATTGAAGCGTGTGTTGCGAAACGATAGCGTCGTCACTAGTCTTGTGCAATGGACATCGACAAACTTTCGACGGGAACATGCGCCATCTCGCGCGGGCTCGCGCTCGTCGGCGACACCTGGAGCGCCCTCATCTTGCGTGATGCAGGTCGTGGCATGACGCAATTTGACCAGTTCAGGGTCAGCCTCGGCATTGCGCCGAACATTCTGTCTCGACGGCTCAAGTCGCTGACGGAGGCAGGCGTCCTCGAAAGGCGCCGCTACAGCGAACGGCCGCCGAGGGACGAGTACGTGCTCACGAACGCCGGCGTGGATTTTCTTCCTATCCTTGCCGCCATCGGCGAATGGGGGCGCACGCACAACGGCGACGGCGTGCTCGGCCACATCGAGGATGCACACACTGGGGAAACCGTGCAGGCCATCGTCGTCGACGGACGCACCGGAAAGCGTGCACGGCCCGAAACCTGGCGCGTGGTCATGCCGATGCGACAGGACGACGCTGGCGGGTGACTCGCAAGGCTGCAATCATCTTCGCTGAAAGCGAACGAACAAGAATGCTCGCCATGCCTTCTACCCAGCATCGGAAGTGGCGTCAGACCGCATGCGTCCTCCCACACCCCAGACAACTGCGGACGCGGCCAGTCGCTGTTTCCCGCGTGCGCCCCAGCGCACAGCCGCACCGCCTGCAGCACGCAGAGCAACCTCGCTCCCATTTCCGAAAGCGCCACACCGCTCCCCAATAAAGCAGCACGGCGACGACAGCCCCCATCAGGACTATGAGGTCTTCCACCGGGAAGGCGAGTGTCCCGCGCTGGGCAATGTCCCGAAATACGCCCCAGCGAATGCCCACGAGAAGGGTTCCGCTGCCGACGATGGCGGCAGGCAGACACAGGGTCAGGAACATCCGGGTCGGGGCATGCATGGACTCTTCTCGCAAACGGGGACACGCTGCCTTGCCGGGGACCGTGGACCCACCCGACCCTGTCTCGCGGCGTCTCGCCGCTGACAAGCACTCCGCTTGGGCGCTCCATCGCGCTCGGCTGGCTACACGGGATTTTTGCGGACCGCGCCTTCTCAGCCTTGGATGAGGCTGAGGCACATGCGGTAAGGACCGGGGGGCGCCCGGAAACAGGCTCGCCCGCCCCGGTCAGCGCTTATCGGTCAGAGAATCTGGGCGACCTGACTGAGCAGCGCGCCCCCATACCCATCGACCTGCAGATACGTGCCATCGGTGCCCGATGCGCCAACGCCCGTCACCTTGCCACGCACAAAGGTGTCGGCAGCCGTGCCATTGACGACTGCGGAGATGGTATAGACCCCATCGTCCATCTTCGTCCCATCGTCGGACTTGCCATCCCATGTGAAATTCGCAAGCCCTGCCTGGGGTTTGTCGAGAGGGATGGTGCGGACGACATTTCCGTCCTTGTCCTTGACCTGCACATTGACGTTCGCGTTGGCGGTCGGGACATTGACCGCCCCTGTCATGACACCGTCCTTGAGCGTGCCTTTTACAGATGGCACGAGTACGTCATGGCCTACCAGACCGGATGCCCGAACGAACTGGTCACCCGTGAGATTCCCCGCCAACGTGTCGAACGATTTCTGAAGCTCCTGGGTAGCCGTGACCTGCGAGAACTGCGCGAGTTGGGCAACCATCTGCGTCGGGTCGTTCGGCTTCGTTGGGTCCTGGTTGGTCAACTGGGTCACGAGCAACTGCAGAAAATCGTCCTGGTTGAGCGATTGCTGCTGGAGCTTGCCGGACGAGGACTGGTTCGATGCGGCGTTGCTGTTGCCGACAGGTGTGGTCATGGGTGGTCCTTCAATGAGCGGGCGGAGCCCGGCGTCGAACGGGATACCGCCCGGACAACCGGCCAGGGGAAGGGGCGCCTACCTCGCCCCATCTTGTGCGGGGCACTGTCTCTCCCGCACGCGCATCATAGAGCATTCAGTTTTTGAACCATATAGGCTTAATACCGGCGCTCACGACCGCACACGGCCGAGGAGACGGCGCATTGGGACCGGGAGCTCCTCCCATTGCCAGTCCTCCCAGCCACTGGTATCGGAAACGCCCATGAGGGCCCGGACGCACGACGGTCGGTTATAGCGCGCAGCGCGCCAGAGGGGCTCGGCATTTCGCGCGCTGGGGTCACTGACGGGGATCAGCAGGCGAACACAGCCGAGTTTGCCCCGGTGGGCCGCGTGAACGAGGGCCGTGGAATGATGGGCCGCCGGGACCACGTCCGGGTGCTTGATGAGGGCTGCCACCGTGGCCGCATCACCGTCCCATGCGGCATCGCAGAGCGCGCGTTGCAATTGCAAGTCCATATGGGCCTCCATGCCCTGAAAAGTGCCCTACTCCTAACAGAGGCCGGACCGCTGTCAAGCGGGCCCGGGGCGCCGTCTTAGCGTCCACATCGCGGAATCAGGCGTGCTACGGACGGCGGTCCAGCGTCGCGTCTTCTCGTTTGCGGCATCAGGTCCTGCTTGGACACCCCGAGCCAGAGCAGATGAGGCTGGCCACGAAAATCGACGAGAGCGTGCCGACGACAAGACCGATGAGGAGCGTGACGGCAAGACCGTGGACCGCCGGGCCACCGAAGAAAAACAGCGCAGCCATGGTGATTCCCGTAAAGAGGGACGTAATGATGGTGCGCGACAGGGTGCTGTTGATCGAACGGTTGAGGACATCCTCGGGCGTGGCGTTGCGGGATGAGCGGAACAGCTCACGGACCCGGTCTAAGACGACGACCTTGTCGTTGATGGAGTAGCCGACAACCGCGAGGACCGAGGCAAGCACGGTGAGGTCGAACTCGCACTGGGTCAGCGCAAAGATACCGAGGGTCACGAGCACATCGTGGATTTCGGTCACCAGGGCGGCGATGGCAAAGCGCCGCTCAAAGCGGATCCACAGATTACCCATGATGCCGATGATGACGAAGATGACCGCATAAATGCCGTCCGAGCGAAGCTCAGCGCCGACCTGTGGACCAACGAAGGACTTGCGAGTCATGACCGCATCCGGCCGACTCTGCTGGAGGGCAGCCATGGTGTGCGTTGCGAACTCGCTTTGCCCAGACTTGTTGATAACAACATGGTCATCCCTAGGCCGGAGGCGAACCGTTACCGACCGGGTACCCCCGAGGGCATGCATAAGGCCGCCGTCGAGTCCAGCACTCGTCAGGGCGCGGCGAGAATCGTTCGTTTCGGTCGGCGCGCTTTAGGCCATGTCGACCGCCACGCCGACAACGACTTCCTAGCCCTGTTTGAAGTCTCGGGCAAGGATGAGCCCTATCGACGCGACCACCAGCAAGAGCGCCAACACGACGGGATTTCGCATTGTCCAGTCACGCGGTTACGCGATGGCAGGCGCGGGTTGAGAACGATGCCGTCCGGCGATGCAGATGACGTCGGCGCTGCGGTGGCTCACGCCACTGCGGACAATGCGCTCAGGGTCACCGGACGGCCCTTGGATCGTAGGCGAGCCGGTGGCGACTCCCTTGGATGAGACTGCTGCACACGCCGCACGGGGCGGATCGCCGCGCTACCCGCGGACAAAGGGCCATGTGACGTGACCGACGGCATCCCAAATCCGACGTTCCCCATGCGCCCCGCCTTCCTCGCCGGAATCGATGACTCCGCCCTGTTGCAACAGGTGACCGGCATTGCTCTTGAGTCAGCCCTGCTCCGTGGCGTTGCCGCCCTCCGCTGCCTTGCCCTGCCCACAGCACTGAAGCCGTCATCGTGAGTACAACTGCAGGGCCCTTGCCAGCGGCGCAGTGGAAGCCTCTGAGCTACCTGGTCATCGGGATGACTGGCCTTGCATTCGTGATCACAGGACAGTGGCCGGGTCGTCCCTTGCGGAGTGCGGGACGTTTCTTGCAGGGCTCGCGTTCAACATCGCGACGGTTAGCTTCTGGTTTTCGCTGGCATCCTGATCCCCATCACGTTTGAAGTCCGTGCACGTGGCTTTTTCCGGGGTACTTTCCCTCCGCCGTCGTGATGACCGGGATGGCCAAAGTGCGCGCGTCACCTTGCATCCTGTCCAGCACGCTCCACCCCTAACGGCTCTCCCGCCTTCGCCTTGCAAAGGACGGCGTTCGCGCGATCCACTCCGGGTGGCGAGCGTAGCGCCGCCGGCCAGATCAGATGCGGCGTTTCCGGTTTGCAGGCGCACCTGCCATCAGGACCTTCTTTGCACACCACGCGCGATGCCGCCGATGTCGTCTGCAGTGCCCCCCCATCGAGCGGCTTGCGTGGCGGAGTCCTGCCGGCCAGATCACGTCGCGCCGCGTGGACCACTGAACCACCGACCCAGCCTTCGGTATCGCGTGCGCCACGGGCTGTCGCGAATGAAAAGCGATTGCCAAATGCGGCCGCGTCCGGGCACGTCCGATGCGCACTCGCATCTGCACGCGCCGCCCCTGACCAACCTTGATTAGGCGCCCTCGAATCGGCGAACGAAAGCTATGCCACACTCAGTCGGTCCGGTGGCTCGTGTCATCGCGCGCCGAACCATGGGAAAGTTGACGCTTCCCGCTGTGACTGCGTGGTGCTTCAACAGCAGGCTTCGCCTGTCCGAACGGTCGGGGCAGCGTCGCCCAGCCGCAGGTGTACGTGCCCAAGGTCGCGACACTCCAGGCAGGTGACGGCAGGCGGTCGCGACTCCGTCCGGCCTCCAGGTCCGCTCGCATGGATAAACAATGAAGAAAAGGCAACTGGTGCCCAGAGTGGGGGCATTTCTTCAGCTTCCACGCCGTCACAGTCCCCAAGGCCGGCAAAACAGGGCGGTCTCGGACGAAAAGCCACGAGCGGATATTCCCGTGGTCAGCGGCTCGTTAAGCCTTCTTGAGGTAGCAGGCCTTCAGGACCAGTACGCTCTTGCCTTCGCGGCATTCCACCTCGTCTTCGCTATCTGTCAAGTGAATTCCCTTGAACTGCTTTCCGCGCTTGAGCGTCAGGGATGCACCTTTCACCTTCAAGTCCTTGATGACCAGAACGCTGTCGCCTTCCACAAGCTCGTTTCCGTTGCTGTCACGTACTGCCATGATCTCTTCCCCAAAATAGTGACCACCTGTCCCGCCTGATGGGGCGGGAGCAGAATGCCTTTGGCTCATTTACGGCGACGGCCACTTGCCCCAACCCAACGCACGTGACCGACCAGCTTTGCCCGCATGGCCTCCCAAAGCGGACTGGGCCTTTCCGGATCATCAAGGTGTCTGGCCACCCCTTCCGCCATGACCTGTGCGAGTTCCAGCGGCAACGGCGGTGGGCCGTCGGTCCAGTACCGCAAACGCATCGCCCCAAGGCGCCCGCCCTCTTCAACCAACGAATGTATCGCCGTGAAAGCCGCTGCCTGAGCCGTGCGCGTTTGGCCGTCAACATCCGCAGATAGTGCCGCAGCCCGCGCTGTCTGGTTGGTTTTTTTCAAATACGCGGCGTAAGGTCCCATGCACTCGCCAAAGAGCGAACGGCAGCGCTGGCCGAGATTTGAGGGCGACCCTGGCTTATGGTCAACCCGCGCCAGGGTCAGGCGAATGGGTAGACGCTGAACCAAGGCGCCGAGGGTTGCCTCAGCGATGATCCCATCTCCATGAAGCGACGCGCGGAGCTGTGGCGCCGGCCCTTCCATCCAGCATTGACCGCTATCAGGAACACGGTGGCCGAATCGCTGCCCGGCGGCCGCAATTGCTTCGCCGAGGCGAACCCATGCCTTTCCGACCTCAGGCCAACAAAAGACACGGATGGAACGCTGTGCGTCGGGAGCGTCTGCCGGTGCGCGGGTCGACGTTGCCCACACCGCGATCTGCTCAATCGGGACGGCCCCCTTGGACGACATGCCTGGTGCGCTAGTCACCGTCGGTCTCCGGCTTCTGCTCCTCTGCGTGCCACGGGTGGCCCGAGACTCGCTCGATGTAGTCTCGAATGAGCTGCCGGACCACCTGCGAGGGAGTCGTGTCTTGCTCCTCACAAATGCGCTCGAAGATGGCCTTTTTTCGAGGGTCAACCAGAATGGTCAACCTCGCGGTACGCGTTTCCTGGGTCATGGAAGGACTCCTGAACACATTTCATTATCATAGCATGCGTATCTAATGAATGTCCTGGCAAGTGGGAGCCCCCCCCCCACCGCAGCGCGGTCGGTAAAACGGGCTCCTGCTCACTCCGCCTGCCTTTGACGGGTCGGCCGACGCCCCGCGCAACAAAAGATGAATGCGGTCACGCGGCCGGCGGCGCCCACACCAGAACGCTCGACGCGCTCGAGTCCCACCGAGCGCACCATGCTTGCCGCATCAACCTGGTCATGCGCCGAGCCGACGTCCGCCCCTCCCCCAGGGCTACTCCTTCGCCTGACAGTCGACGTTGACAAAGAAATCTGCGGCGGCGTTATCGACTCAACCTGGCCTTACCCCGCACGCAAAAAACCATCTCAAGCCAGGCAGAGTCCCAATCGAGCGCGCAGACCAGACTGAAGCCATGCTACACGGCGGCGTATGCTTCCATCAGGGTTGTCGGCGGAGTCTTCGATGGAACGATGGATCTTGCGATTCTACATGTGGCCGCGCGCGCAACATCGCGGCTCGCCCCTTCATCATTGGCTAAGAGAGGCGGCCCGACTGCGGGGACTCGGAAGCGGCCGGTTATATCGGTCAGGTGCCATGCTGCACAAACAAAAGGGCCTGAGCTCGCGGCAGGGTAACGACAGGGCCGATCGCCCTGTCGTTGTCGAATTTGTAACATCTCCAGACACAGCGGCGCTATTGACCGAACTGGTCAGTATCAGTTGTGCCTGCGCCCTCTGGACGCGAGTCCCGCTACGCTAGACGGCAGTCGACAGCCCCGACGAGCCCGCCTTCGGCATACGGGCAATGCGAATGGTACAGAGGACCGGCTCAACGCGCGTGATGCGGGTGGCGTTCCATTCGATGGCGCATGGGGAGCCGGCCGCCTCGAAGACAGTTCCTCGCTCATCACGTGTCCCCCCGTCGCTGAAGCGAAGCGCCAATGTCGCCTCTTCAAGATCGCTCATAGCCATGAGCCGGTTAACGATTGCCGGCGCAAACGTGACATCCACGCAAGCCTCCTCCGTCCGATGATCTTCAACAGAAATGCCATTCGCATGAAGCGCGCCATCAGAATGAGCATGACGGACCGTGACATGGAATACCCGAAGCTCCTTGCCCGTTCTGATCACAGCCCCGTCTGTCAATATGCCGTTGAACACAACCTGATATCCCTGCCGCCCGCGATCGTTGATGCCTTCGACCACGGGATTTTCAAGCCTAAGACTGAGTTCGTGCACTTCGCGTTCCTGTCAACGTCGGGGTCCCTCTGAAACTGGGAGCCGTCGACCTTCAATTCACCGACCTGTGCTTCTGCCGCCCAAGGTGTTCACTGTGGCCCACCTATCGCGCACAAATCACGCCGCTGCGCTGACGTTCGCCCAGCCGTCTGACAACGACATCGGCAGTGGCACGAGAAACTTGAGGGCCAAAACGGCTTCCCCGAGAGGCACCAGAACGTAGACGACCTCGGACCCCGAGCGGCACCAAGAAGAGCTCGATTTGCCGAAAAGCACCCTAGTCAGCCCTGCGATTGCCGTGATCCGATCAACCCGGAAGGAGGTGCATACCGCCATGTCACCGAAGCTGACCCCGACGCAGTTGCTCACGCTTCGACAGCTGGCCGATACCGCGTTCCTCGCCGTCCGCCCCCTCGATCAAGGCCCATGCCGCGAATTGAAAGCCCACGGATTGGCCACTGAAGACCGTGACGGATGGTGGCGCATCACTGAGCCTGGTCGCCTCGTCCTTGCATCGTGCCGTGCGCACGACCTCTCGCGCGCGTCTTGAACCGCGGTGCACGAATGACCGGGTGCAGGATCAGATGTCCTGGACGGCGAGGACGTCGAAAGAACTCCTTACCAGTGCAAAACCAGTGCAAAAAAGCACCCAAACACCCCTGGATCACAACGGCGACGCATAACAGCTGGAGAATACCGGGGCTCCCACTGGTTGATGGGCGCCAGGTCCCGAAATTGTCGAATTTGGCAATTCGCCGATGCCTGTTGCGAGGGATGGTCAGGGTCTGCCATTCTTTCATTTCGTTTTGTCGGTGAGTCAACGGAGACTGGGATGGACCTCCACGACATTGTGGATGACGCCCATGCACTCGCGTCATCAATCGAAAGCGGCGAAATTGACGAGGCAGTGTTCCGCGCCGGCCGAATTGCCGCTGTGGCCGCCGTCGACGAAGCACTGGGGATTGTGCTCGCCGCATATCGAGTTATCGCTGTCCTGGCGACTCCCGACCACAGGGAAAGCGAGTTGGGGGGAGCCCTTACCGCGCTGGCGCGTACCATCGAAAACTGCATGGAATCATCGCCAGGCTCGACGCCGAAGTTGACTCGGGATTGCTCGCAGCGGAACAGGCGCGGCAACCTGCGTGCGGCGCTTGACGAGCTCAAGGACGAAGGTATTTCCGCCCTACAGGATCAAGCAAGTGTCCTGCATGTAAATGGCGCGTTCCTTGAAACGATGCTCAACGGCGGCTACATCTCCGATATCTTTGCCCGCGAGCTCGAGTGGGTGATGCAGCGCAGGACAGGCTGGATGGACGAAGAGCGGCAAACGCGCAATCTATGACGGCCCTCAAGGAGTAACACGTGCACACGTTACCGCACCCCATCCATTTCAGCTTCCAATGCCAGGATCGCACTGGCGCTTCCTTGCTCGCGGAGGTCACCGCGACCCAGGATGATGCGAGCTCGCCATTTGTCTGGCATGCGGTTTTTCCCGCGTCGGGGAGTCCACCCGCCGAGATGCTCGGCTCATCGCGATCGCTTGCCGACATCCGCAGTGACATCCAGACGAAGGTGCGTACCTTGCTCGCCAACGGCGGCACGGATGTTCGCGGCACAAGCCCCTACCGTTGACCGATTCGAACTAAACGCGAGCTCGAACGGACAACATGCCTGTGCAGCAGACCTGCCCGAGACCTGCCCGAAAATACGCTGATCAGCTTTAGGGTTTACGCGATGCAGTGTCGCGACCGGCCAGAACCTCCGCACAGCCCGCTCCCTGCGTGCGAATCGCACTATCACGATGCATCCCTCGGACCTCCGCCAGCCATGAATGGCCGAACGCCCGAGGCGTACAAGAAGCTGTCACCCTTCCCAACCGGCCTTCAACATGCCGGGGCGTTACCGCACCAAGCACGCACATCCATCCCATCGTGACGGGGGGCCATCGGCCATCGCTTGCCTGGCTGTGCGACCAAGCCGCGTAATTTTCGCGAGCACGACCCTGCTGGTCGGACAATTCGCGCGAGGTGTCAAAGCACCACTTCCTGCCGTACCGACCGTTTTGCGCGCGCCCACCAAGCACCCCCGTCGATGTCTTCACCGAAATCAGAATCCTGCTCGTCACCTACCCACTGCGAACGGAGTGTACGTGCCAAGCGCTCACTCCGACCAAATCGTCGACTCGTGCGACCGGATCAACCGCTATCTTGCGAATCGGGTCAGACGAATCTGCCCGAGAAAGAACGTCACCACGGCAACAAGTGCCGACAGCAGAGCGCTTGCAAAAAGCGCATCGAAGCCAAAACGCTGGAACGACGCTGAGGCAATAGCCCCTCCCCCGCTGAAACCACCGATCACCACGACGCACACGATCACACGGCGGCCATCGAAGGCAGAGCGGCCCAAGCGCTGGCCAACCGCAATTCCGAGGTCAGTGAACATGCCCGTGAGATGCGACGTCCGCAGCAACGCGCCAGAAACAACAGAGGTCAATCCGTTCTGGATTCCCATGGCGACGGCACACAACCCCAAGGCCGCCGAGAGGTGCACTGACCCCATCCCGGCGGCAATCGCAATGAGCCCGGACTCGGCCGCAAGCATGAGCCCGGCAGCCCTCGTTGGAATCCACCGGGGAGATCTGGAAACCCATCCACTGATGGCACAGCCCAGAGCGTACAAGCCGATGATCATCGCTGCATGCATCCATAGGTTGGTGTGGGACGTACCCAGGCCGATGGCCCCCTCCGTGGACACTCCGGTCAGATGTGTCACACCTCCGTGATGCAGGGCCATCAGAGCGATGGCGTTCACGCCGCCGGCGACAACCGGGAGGCAAATGGCCCACAACCAGGCCCAGCGGGGTATCTCTGGAATCATGCCTACACTTTCCTTCAGACTGCGCCACCTTACCCATGCAGGACCCCGTCATCGTGCCACGAATTCGTTCGCAAGTTCACGGCGACAGCCTCGCAAGCCAAGCAAATGGAAGGTCCGACCCGAAATACGCGCTTGTACCTACCCACGCTTGTTTGCAATGACATGCCACTGAGCATAACAAGTCCCTCGTTTGGGGGATGAGGAGACCGGGCCAGGGAGTAGAGTAACGAGGCTTTGATTGGCTCGAAAAGATGGCTGACCACGGATTCCCCTCCCTCAAACCCCAAGGGCGTAACGAGGCTTTGCGCCTCGCGCGCGAAGCCCAGCGATGCCTCGATTACACCCCCTCGGATATATTGGCTTGCACCCATTACCTCCTCCGTGCGCTCCATCTCTGCAAAGGGATGCCGTGGCAACGGACAACCTTTGTCGCGCCGGGACTACCGGACGCGAGTAGCGACGTGGGTAGCAGCCATCCGCCTCACCGAGACCCACTAGGCGCCATATCGATTCCTCCCGTCCTTGCGCATTTCAATCCGCTCCAGCGCGCGCCGTCCCGCCGCCAGCATCAGGCGGAGAGATTGGCCAAAGCGCGCACACTCCTGGTTGCGACATCGCAATGTGTTGGCACAATCTCCCAGAGGTGCGGATTTAGCGATCAGGCTTACTTCACCCGCCTTTTCAAGAAGAGCACAGGACTCACCCCGCTGGCTTTCAGGGCAAAATTTGGCTGCTCGAGACGCATCTAAGCGGTCGTCACAAGCGCGACGAGACGCGCTCACAGTGGCGGATTACAATTCCTGCGCAGGGGCAGAATGACGGACTGGTAAATCGACCAGCCCGTCTTCCCCTCCCGCGCGCTGTACCACGGTTCATGCAAAACAGACCAAAAAGTGCCGGGGCTGGCCGAGCTACGAGGCTGCGTTCCCGAACGGCAGCTGACGCCATCCATTCACCCACGTCTCCGGCGCAGCCTTCGAGGCGATTTGGCTCAAGCGCCAAGGAAGCAGGCCGATACAGGAGAGTGCTTTGCTTCGACCGCTTCTGTTCCCATGAACCAGTCCGTCTCGCTGAAAATACGACCCGAGAACATCCGGGCACTCTGTATAGCCCTTGAAAGCAGGGGTCTCTCAGGCAACCAACGACTGGCTGCGGCATTCGGCCCTTCCATGACTCGCGAACGGCTCCGGGACGTTCTTGGTGGTGCACCGCTTCCGGACTTTCTTGCCCGCTCGATTGAACACCTGATGGGCGTGAACATGCACTGGCTCGACGAGCCACACCAGGACGTCACCGGACCGGCAGGGCATCTGTTGGTCGAACAGGCCCTGCGCATGGACTCCACGGACGATATTGCATCGGGGCCCGCCCTGGTCCCTCTGCTGCCCATTCCTTCGGGTGCGTAAGTCAATGGAAGACCTTCCTCAAGCGTCCGGGAAGTCGACGCCGGACTACCCCTTCGGCGCAGTGATGCCCCACCGCAGTACATGTGCTTGAAGGGCGGCGGCTACGGTGCTTTCATCGACCGCCGTGCCGCTCAATGGGATAACCACCGCCGCGCCTTCAATCTCGGCCGACCATACAACCTCCCTGCCAAACCGCGCATAGGTGACGACCGCAACCAGCCGTCGCCCGTGCTCATCTATGACCTCGATGCGCTCCGTCATTCGTACCTCCCGGGTCCAGATTGCGAGCTCCACAATGCAACCGTACAGACGGGACGTAAAGCCCGCTGCCTCTCACCTGATGTGCCGACCGCGTTGGCGTATCACATCACAATGACTTCCGAACCGCTGCTTTCCCCAAAACGATACACCCTCGAACGGCAGGCTATCCTTGCCGAAACCATTGGCCATTCGCCTGCAATGAGACGCTAATGGCCGGCACACGGCCCCGCACGGCGCCGGGATTTCTCCCCGACACCCTCCAGCTCAACCGCCGCGGCAACTTGCGCGCTATTCTTCTGGAACTCGAGGGCGACGGCATTGAATCGGCCCTCCGCGTCGACCAGGTACTCGGCTTGCCCACGGGCACCCTCGCCGAGCTCCGCGAGGGTGCACAGGTCACGGACGCCATGGCCCGGGAAATCGAATGGGCCATGAACAGGCCCGCTGGCTGGCTCGACCGAGGACCTAAGGACGACAAAATCTAGCGCGGTGCAGGGGCAGCCCCCGTGGCGAGGTCGAGCATTGCCAGAAGCTGGCGTCGCTGGTAGGGCTTGGCAAGAAACAACACGCCTTCGGGGACCGCAAGCGCGCCCTCGGTATGGCGCCCTGTCACGACCACTACACCAGTCTTTGGCCAGCGGGTCCGGACGCTGAGCGCGAGTTCGAGGCCTTCTGCTCGCACCGCGAGGTCGATATCGGACAACACGGCATCGAAAACCTGCGCTTCGAGGGCCGCCATGGCCTGCGCCACGTTCGATGCCGGCGTCGGCACCCAACCGGTGACTTTGAGCATGTCACACGTCACTTCCAGCAGCACCTCGTCGTCCTCGACAACCAGCACTTGCCTTGGACGCATGTCCGGCGTCGATTCGGGTCGTGGTTCTCGCCGCCGGGCCGATCCGGTCACCACCTGCTTGCTTACCTCCTCGACCATCGTGCGCACGGCGGTACACCTTGTCCGGACGTCACTCGCCGATGCAAAAAAGAGGACCCGCCCGCCTTCAACCGATACCAGTGCATCGGTGAGCGAGTTCCGCGTACTCGCCGCCTCGTTGACGAACGCATCCAGCCATTCCCGGCTTGGCATGACGTTCAACAGGCCCACGACGGGCGCATCGCGCACCACATCGACCGCGTCTTTCAACGGGGGAACCTCGAATCCGACAATCCGGGGAAGATGGCGAAGGGGCATGACGAAACCCGTGCAGTCAGTGGTGGATGGCCAAATGGACGTCAACGCATATGTTGCAAAGTAGACCCGCGCCCGGCAAGCGGACGCCACCATATTCGGGCATGCGATGCAGTGTGGCCGTTATCAGTCGCCATCCGCATGGCCCGCAGTACCGGTCCACGTGCTGCATCCCAGGTCAATACCGGGAAAGACGCTGAGCCCCTCCCGCTTGCTGCATCGACCGAGCCCACCCTGTGGATTGATGGCGTCCGGCAGATAATGCCAGCAATCTATGCATTCCCGACGCGGAGGTCTGGACGGCGGATGAAAGGTCTCCGCCCATTGAAGGTCTGCAGCCGTGATGCGCCACCGCTGTTGTGATTCGACTGGCTTTGCCATCAAAAAGGCCCGCCCCTTTGGCAGGGGCGGGCATCTCCGTCAGGCGACGGTGCGGCCAATCTGGCGGACGGGTTCCGCGCGGTCGGGCGAGACGCTCACCGGAATGGTGCGGGGTTTCTCCGCCTCCGGGATGTCCCGCACGAGGTCGATGGAAAGCAGGCCGTGTGCGAGCGTTGCCCCCACGACGTCGACGTGCTCGGCAAGCGGGAAGCGGCGACTGAACACCCGGGAAGCAATCCCGCGATGGAGGTATTCCCCCTGTGGTTCGCCCTTGCGCTCACCACTGACAATGAGTGCGCCCTGATGGACGCTTACCGCCACCTCGTCCTCGGTGAACCCTGGTACGGCGATGGTCAGCCGATGGCGATTGTCGGAAAGACGGATCGAGTCGAAGGGCGGAAAATCGTCGCCCTGGCGCTGCGCCGTGGCCTCCAGAAGGTCAAAGACGCGGTCGAGGCCGACGTTGGACCGGTGCAATGGGGTGATGTCGAAAAGAGTACGCATGGCAAATCCTCCGGATGCAAGGAGATGGAATGAGTGCTCGCCTGTCATCAGGCCAGGCCGGTGGTGTTCCGGCGATAGCCAGATAAGGACTTGCCGCCCGTCTTCAAGGGGCCGGTTCAGGATTTGTTTGGACATCCAAACGACGCTCGGCAGGGGACAACAAATGCTCCCAATTCCCGGCGAAGGGTGCGTGCTCCTGTCCGGGCCTATTCCCGGACGACGTGTCAGACGCCTCCTGCATCTTCTTGCAGCACGGTGACGTCGTTGCCAATTTTCTCCATGACCCGTACGCGCTCGCATGCGGCATGCAGGGCAAGGAGCTCGCTCGCATACGACTCACCGTCCGCACCGTTGAGGGAAACGTGCCACGCCCGCGTCTTGTGCGCGCGATACACGACGTAGATGCGCACTTGCGCCATTCCGGACTCCCGTTGGGCTGGTGTCAAACGTGTTGGCACCCGCAACAAAAAGCCCCTGCTCATGACAGGGGCTCAGGCGGACACGGTGGGGGTGGAAGGGGCCGTGCCACCAGGGATGATGATCGCCGTACGCCGGTCGTTGTTCCGTGATGAAAACCTCGACATCCAACCGGCCGCCCGCTGCCGGAAAACTGCCATGTCCAGTATCATGCACAGGCCATTCGTGAGAATCGCACGAACCTCGTTTGCGAGGTTCCCCCTACTGACCATGGAAGGCCATGGCCTGCGCCCCTCCCCGGGCGCAGGCCGCTTCGGGTTATGCGTCGGCCATTTCCCGCCTCCCACTCTCGGAATTCGGGCTTGCCATCCGGTGGCGGACCATAGCCTGGATTGGGTGGCGGGCCCTTCACGGGGCGAGGACAGCCCAGTTCGTCTGCCTGAAAGCCCAGCGTCCAGGGAAGGCCCGTATCGGGACTTTCAGGCGGTTACTGCGCGGAGCGACCTCCGGGGAAGGGTCGCTTGATGGGCTCCGCGGGGTCACCCTTTGCAGGCATCGAGTGGGTGGCGTGAATTGCGACAGCTGCCGAGGCTACGCGCCAACGCCGATGGTTCCGCGCCACATCAAGCCACGCTTCCTGCCTCCCTGAACGGCAATGTAGACCGCCATCAGCGCCTGCGTCAGCGCCATCCCCCAACCAAATTCGGTGGTCACGAACACCGCGTGGCCATCGCGTGCGGTCATCGCATCCAACACCCCCTGGACGATGATGTTGTGGCTGGCGTGAAGGACCACACACGGCCAAACACTGCCCGAGGCCTCACGCAGCCAGGCCATGGTGATACCCATGCTTACGACCATGACGGTAAAGCAGGTGACTGCATAAGCGGGGGGGTTCCTGCGTTGTAGTCGGCCCCAAGCAGGACGGGGTAATGCCAGAACGCCCACACCAACCCTACGACGAGGCCCGCGCCGGTCACTCCGATGTATTCCGCAAGCCGGGGCGAGAAAAATCCTCGCCAGCCCAGTTCTTCCCCAAGTGTCCAGACCACCGTGGAGAGCACGCCAAAGGTCAGAGTCGAGGGGATGCCGTAGATCGCAGAGAACAGGTCCGGATGCGAGGCTATGTGGTACGTGCCGGCCTGGGATGCCACATACGACGCCCAGTCCCAGGCACCGGGAACCAAAACCCAGACAAGCAGGTAGACCGGGATGGCGTAGACCCAAGGGATGAAATAGCCTGCCAGCCAGAAGCGACGTATCGGGGCCCGTAACCCCAATGATGCAAAAGGCAGGCGGAACTGAAAGGTGGTGAAGAGGGCGGCAAGCCCCGGGCACCACATGCTCATGCGGGACAGCATCGGCGGGGTCGCCCCGGCATGGACGCTGAGGAGGTCGACCGGAATGCTGAAAGCGGTGAGCCAGAACAGAAACCAACCGATGGGCTGCCAGGAACTCTTGGGGATCACGGGGCCTTCCTGCTCGGACTGACAGGGTCATGTTGGCGAGGCCATGGGACTTCCGCGCCTGCCGATGGTCACCCCCGTGCGCGTCTCATACCACGGCCAGATGCCGAACGACCGCAGCCTTTTCGACCCTTTGCGATACTGCACCAACGCCCTGGATCATCTTCGAGCCCCGAGCGGATCTCGCCCAGGCCGCTCAGAGGTTCCAGCTCCAGCGGGGCCTGAGACGCTAACCGTAAAGTCGATCATACGACCCCTTCGCTCCGCCTTAAAGGTGACTTCATTAGAGGTGCATCCGAGCATTTGGGGATCCCTCCAGGCGGCTATTGGCGGCGCACCACCAGGTCATGAAGAATCCCGCTCAGGATGGCGCGGGAGACTCGACGATCCCCCATTGTGCATGAGTCGCGCGACTGCGCCGGAACCAGCGAAATTGGTTCAAACGCCGTCCTTCTTGAGGCAGCCGGCTCCATGACGCCGTTTCGGAAACTTCGCAGCGCGGAGCGCACGAACACGACCAGCAAGACGGAGCCGACCACAAGGTCAGGCTATCCGTGACGGATGACCCAGACTCCAGCAGCCGCGACGAACACTGCGAGCCCCTCTGCCACGTCATTCCGGAACACTCGAATGCCGAGGCCATGTTGACGTCGCGATAACGGCAGGACCAGAGAAGAAGGAGGCAGACAAGGTTCGCCTTGAGATTGACGGCGCCGGTTAGACCGATGGTTTCAAACAGCGGCGTTTGCGGATGGGCAACCGGATGCTGATCTGGACAACAACTGCGCCGGCAGCGGCGAGAATGAATATGCCTTTGACAAGGGTCGCCCCTCCCTTCGCCTGTCGACTGGCACCTACGACGGCAATGCTAAGAGCATATGTCGCCGCATCACCCAGTTGTCCAGGCCTCCGGAAAGAAGGGACGTGGAGCGGCTCTGGAACGAAGCGGCCAACATGATCAGAAATGTGAAGGCATTGATGCCCAGGACCATGTACAGCACATGGCGCTGACGCCCCTGAAGCTCTGTCACATCGATTGTTGTTCCGCAGCAGGAGTGGGACACGTTAACGACCTCTGGCACCAAGCATTCTAGGACTGTGAAGCATCGGAATCCAATTGTGGGCCGTCAGAAACAGTCCGCCTTCAACCAAGGTCACCACCAGCGCTCTTATCGGCGCGCGTGATCAACCAAGAACTTGAAAAAGGGCGACACTTGTTGTCCGCCCGACGCGTTGCCCATGGAATGGCCGAAGCCTGAAAACGGACGTTTCGTCGCCGATGAACTCCACTCGAATCCGATGCGAGGCCCCGCCATTGCCCGCTATCGCCTTGGATTGCCCACAGAAGAGCGACGGACGTCTCATTCCAGAACATTGGCAGCCAAAGCAGAGTTGTGCGGGCCGGCAAGCTGGAGGAGCACTCTGCTGTGTGTCCACGGACCCGATTGATCTATCCCTTGACGCTCAAGGCACGCTACGAACGACAGCCGCTCGCCAGGAAACGCCTTTCTTGCAAGCTATGTGTACAGCTTTGTTCCCGCCCGACGGGGAAAGAAACGCCAAGAACCTGAAGTAATGCTGGCGCAGCGTGTCGGCTGGAGGGACTGCTTATGTGCATCACGCTGCGTCTGAAGGCCACCTTATTCCTCATGCTGGCATCGGCAAACGTGAGCGCGTTTTCCGAAGGCCGCCCTCCTTTGCCCACAGTTTCCGCAACAGGACCCATGACCTTCGTCGTGACCTCCCGCGAAAGCGGAGAACAGTTCATCATGCGAATCTCTGTTCCAGAACGGATGCCACCGCACAACGGCTTTCCGGTTCTCTTCATTCTCGACGGGAACATCCTGTTCAACACTTTTGCTGACGCCGTGCGCAATCGGTCCATGGCGGGCGAGATTGAACCGGCTGTGGTCGTCGGTATCTCGTCGGCCCCGGGAACAAAGGGAGGGAACCGGACGTTCGATTTCACGTGGACCGACCTGACAGACCGTGAGAAAACGGTCATCAAGGATTTAGGTGACCACCCCCGATGGGGAGGCGCCCAAGCGTTCTACGGCACGCTCCAGTCGGAGATGAAAGCGAAGGTCGCCGCGACGGCAACAATAAACCCGGCGAAGGAATCGCTCATTGGCTGGTCTCTCGGTGGCCTGTTCGTCATCCACACCATGTTCGAACATCCAGGTTCATTCTCGACATACGTCTCGCTCAGCCCTTCGCTCTGGCGCAGCAACCGAATCATCTTTGACGACATCGAACCGTTCGCGCGTCGGTTGGACCACGCATCAACCTCGCCACGGATACTTCTCGGTGTCGGAGGCAACGAGGAGCGTCCACCTCCTGGAATGCACAACGGCGGCATGACGAGCCAGGAGCTCATTGAGGAGCTGCGGTACTGCCGCATGGTTACGAACTTCGGCGATTTCACCCACCGGCTCGGCCCAGTGCTCGACTCGCACGCGATTGAGTGGACGGCGAAAGTGTTCGACGGCGAGTCGCACAACTCCGTACCCTGGGCTGCAGTCAACACCATCCTGGATTTTATCCTGCCGCTGCATGCCCCAGAATCCGCTCATTAGTGGCATTGAGTCCGCGTTGATCGCCCTGGCTCGACTCAGAAGGCCCTCGAACGCCTTGCCCATTGGCCTCACCTTGTCGATGCGCGAGTGGACTTCTTGAGAGCAGAGGACTAGTTGCAGCCGCAACATCCAACCGCACGATCAACTGGAGGCCCTGACCCCGCCAACTGGCGCTGCCGGGAGGATCGATGCGAGCCGGCCCCGACCCGCGCAGTGCCTCCCATCATGCGCAGCCCGGATGGAGCGCGTCCGGAACCAGCGCCATCATGCGCGTCCTACGCCTGGGTCGGAGCAACCGTACCGGCCGCAAAGTGGCGGCCCGATAGTCCCCGGATGGCCAAGAGACCTGAAGGCACTCGTTGATCCAGGCCAACCACGGGCGGTCGCGCAAGCTACGCCGCGGGTCTTTATCGGAATAGTTGCCCTTAGCGGATCAAATCATTTGCGTTGGATTTTCAAGCGGCAGGAAAATCGGAGACCCGTGCCCCCGGCGATGCCGTTATCCCCCAACGCAAGACATGAGCCTGTAGCGCCGCAGCGATGCTGCCCTCGTCCCCCGCCGTTCCGCTCAACGGGATGGTCACCGCCGCGCCCTCAATCTCGGCAGACCAAACAACTTCCTGCCCTAATCTGGCATGCGTAACCAACGCCACCAGTCGTTGCCCGTGCTCGTCGACAACCTCAATGCGCTCCGTCATTGCAACCTCCCGACCTGAAGTCTTGAACACCAGCATGCGACCCGGGAGACGAAACGTAAAGCGCACCGCTCCTCATGCTTGCCCCATCCATTGCATTGGCGTATCAAAGCACAATGACCTCCCCAACGATACCACCTCCGATCGCAATCATTGTCGAACCCTCGACCACCCTTGCGGACACGGTCGCCGACGCCCTCCGCCAGCGCGGCTTCGAAGTGTTCGTGGCTGCCACCCATTCCGGCGGCGCGCACTCCGCTCTTGCCCACGCCGTGGTGGACTTCCTGATCGCAGCCGTGCCGGCACCTGGGGAGGACCGAACCGGTGCGTACCTGGCGCTTGCACGCGAGCGCAACCCAGCGCTTCGAACAGTCGTCATGCTTTCCGACCCGGACGAGGACGCGACTGAGGCCCCGATTGGTGCTATCAAGCTCACCAAACCGTTCACCGTAACGGAGCTGGATGAAGCCATCGAACAGGCCTTGGCGGTGACGTTCTGATGACAGGAAGGCGCCGCCGTCCGTCGCCGGGATTCCTCCCCGATTCGCTCCAGCTCAATCGGAGGGGTAACCTGCGTGCACTCCTCCAGGAACTCGAAGACGACGGCATCGAGTCTGCAGTGCTCGTCGATCAGCTCCTTGGACTCCATGCAGGAACGCTGGCCGATATCCGAAGAGGCACTGAGATCACCGATGCCACGGCTCGCGAAATCGAGTGGGCGATGAACAAGCCAGTCGGCTGGCTCGATCGAGGGCCGAAGGACGGGGAAATCTAACGCCCGTTGCGGGATGAATCGATTGCCATATCGAGCATCGCAAGAAGTTGACGTCGCTGGTAGGGCTTCGCGAGAAACAGAGCGCCTTCCGGTAGGGCCAACGTGTCGTCGGCATGACGCCCGGTTACGACGACGCCAATCTGGGGCCACGGCGCACGGATGTCGCTCGCGAGCCCCACGCCCTCGGTCTGGATGAGGAGGTCAATGTCGGTCGGACCCGCATCCATGGCTTGGCACTCAAGCAAAGCCGTGGCCTGCGCCACGCCTGACGCCGGGAACGCCGACCATCCGGCGGCCCTCAGCGCGTCGCAAGCGACATCAAGCAACACCTCATTGTCCTCGGCGACCAGCACGCTCCGCGGGCGTGACGCCTGTGCTGCCTGTGGCGCAACCCCTTGCTTCCTGGAAGTCCTGGTCATCACGCTCTTGCTCACGTCGCCGATCATTGCCGGGACGGCAGTGCACCGGGTCTGGGCATCGCCAGCAGAGGCAAAGAACAGGACTCGCCCTCCCTCCACGGTCACGAGCGCGTTCGTGAGCGAGCCACGCGTGTTCTCGGCCTCCCCGATGAAGGCATCGAGCCATTCCCTGCTCGGCTCGACGTTCAGCAAGCCGACGATCGGGGATCGCGCACAACCTCCACCGCGCTTTTTCAGCGGCGGGACCTCAAATCCGACGATGCGCGGAAGACGACGAAGCGGCATGGCTATGACGATATGTTCGACGCAATCACGACCATCGGAAATGCCCCCCCATGCTGCAAAAATGATGGCCTGCTGGCAAGCCCTCGCCCGCCCTGAGGATGCGTGTCCCGAATCAGGGGGTGTCACATGCGGGCGAACCAGCACCGGTACACGACCCGCACATCAAGTCGATACCCTGAAAGACAGGCAAGCCGCCCGTTTCCCGCAACGGGCCGCCCACCCGGCGGATTGACCACGCCAGGAATGACCATGGGCGTCGCTTTGCGCTGGGTAACAGCGAGCTCGCCTTCGGTGAACCGGGAGCAGCCACGATCAGGCGAAACCGCTTTTCGGAGCAGCCGATGGCGTCAAACCGCGTGAAATCGTCGCCCTGCCCCGGGGCATCGGCGTTCAGAAGCTCTTCGACAACGTCACGACCGGCGCGCCGACGGACGACCGGATTGATAGCGAGACGAGTACGCATGGCAAACCCGCCTGGCAGGCACGGATTGGAGCTCATGAAATCGGTCCATGCCGGCAGGGAGCGCTAACAGGCACGCAGGGTTCCTGCGGCGATCTCCACGAGAGCCGATTCCGATTTGATTTGGCCAGCCACTGCCGAAACCCCGGGACCAACAGACGTTCGGCCGCGACGGACTCAGGTTTTGTCTCAGCTTTGCGGAAAGGGAGCCAACGCAACCCCATCAGTTCGGAAGCCCCTCACTTGGGGTGGTCGGTGTCGAGCAGGAAACGAAGCACCGGATTGACTGCGGTCCAAACAACGGTGTTATGGGTGTCCCCAAGATAAATATGCGACTCCATCGCCATGCCTTCCGAGCGGAAGAAGGGCGCCAACGCAGCGTCGAGATCCCGGACATTCCCGACCATGCGCGCATACTTCATCTCAGCCGCGAATCTGGTTTGATCGATATCCCACTTCAGCATGCCTGGCGAGAGCTCTTCTTCCAAGGAGCCCACTCCAACAAAGAGATTGACCGTGCGTCTGCTGCTCGTGATGGTTCGTTCGAACCCATCGATCTCGCCAAATACTGCCCTGCCACTTCGCCAAAGTGCTGGACTCAAGGCAACGTAGTTGGTGAAGGCCTCCGGGTGCGTCAGCATCGTATGCACCACGAACTGACCACCAAGGGACCAGCCGACAATACTCTGGTGGGCAACATCAACCGGCACGAGCCGGCCCACCCGTGGCTTGATTTCATCAGTGATGGCACGAAAGAATGCGTCATAGCCGCCAAACCGGGGATTCGGCCCCAGATCAACAACGACTTGCTTTTCGTAAGGTGTCAGGTCTTTTGGAGTGAAGTCATAGGTGCGATCCGCACCTTTCTTCCCTTCCCCACCCTCAATTCCCACCACCACCGCAGGCGCTCGCTCGGCCGCTTTGCCCTCATTTCCCGCCGCTTCGGCAAAGGTGCCAAACAGTAGGTCGCCGTCGAGAACGTAGATAACTGGAAAGCCGCCACGGGGCGCATGCCCGTGCGGAATGGACACCTTCACTCGGTAGGACTCGTGCGTTGCCGAGGAAACGAAGTCAAATTGCTGGGTGTGATGGACTTCTGCAGGCGGCAGGGACACTTCGCCTGCGTTCGTCAATGGCGCAATGATTGCAGAAATAGAAAATGCAATAGAAACAATAGGATTCATAAAGATCACGGTTCTGGACGGTCGATTCGGAATGACTGCCTTGCCCCATCGCAAAGCGGTGACGAGGGCAGCGCAGCGTTTGGATGCGCCAACGTGATCAAGGGTTGCATTGCGACTCAGGGTCCTGCGCTGCGAAGACACCGGTCCATCGCCGTCAAATGGGAAAGACCTGACTCAGGCGCAACATACGGCCAGGTCGAGTGCGATCTCGCGTTGCACCCCCAAAGCTCATTACTCAGCAGCCCAAGCGTTCAAGCAAGGGCACGGCTCGCCAACAGCCTCACCGGCTACTCATGGAGGGATCGCCCAACCGAGGGTGGCGGGCCTCGGTTTCCTGTAAGTGCTCTCTGCAGTTACGCAACAGGGACAGCGCAATCCCGACCACGAATGAGCGAAGTACCAAAGCGGCGACGAGCAGACAATCGCCTCCGGGCGGCGGACCAGGGCCAAGAATGCACAGCGAATGCGCTGGGACTGGCCGCAGGAGCTCGTCCCTGTAACCGTGACCTGAGGTCACCGTTACAGGGACCTTCGAGGATACTTACTTGCCGGCAGCTTGCAGAATCGTTGCGGCAACTTCGTCAGGGTGGGAGAGCATTACAACATGGCTGGCCTGGATCGTCTTCGTCGTTGCACCGATGGTTTTTGCCATGGTTGCCTCGAGCGTCGGCGGAATGGCACGGTCATTGCCGGCAACAATGTACCAGGACGGCTTCTGGTGCCACGCCGCTTCCGTGATGTTCCCACCCAGTGATTTTACGCTGGTCGGCGCCTGAGCCGCAAAGAGGACCCCCTTCTCTCTTGCAGATACGTCCTGGGCGAAGTCCTCGAAGATGCCCTTCTGCGTGAGCTTCAGGAACCCGTTCGGGTCGGGCCTGACTTCAGCGGCCATGGGCGGCGGCTGGACGGAGGCGCTCAGTGACCCAGCTGACTGTCCCTTGTCGGGAGCGAACGCGGCGACGTAGACCAGCGCAGAGACCTTTTCGTCGTTGCCCGCCTCGGTGATGACCGCGCCACCGTACGAGTGGCCGACCAGGACAACTGGACCGCTTTCAAGGGCGATGGCACGCTTTACAGTGGCGGCATCGTCCGCCAGCGACGTCAGGGGCAACTGGACGGCCGTCACATCGAGACCTTTGGCTGTCAGAAGGGGGATGACCTTCGACCAGCTCGAACCGTCGGCCCATGCACCGTGGACGAGGATGACGTGAGAGGCTGGCACCACAGCCTTGTTTGCCGAAGCGCCGAAAGAGGCGACGGCGAGGCCCGCAGCAAGTGCAGCTGCGCGTGCGATGGCTCGTTTCTTCATTTTCATTTCCTCAACACGGCGGCAATTCCGCGAGGAGATTGTGCGTGTCATGCGACGTCATCTCCTGCACGAGCATGAACAATTTGGAACGAACCTGAACTCACTGACCACAGATTTCTACAACGCAAGGGCCTTCCCACCCTCACCCCGACTCCGACGCCGGCCGGAACTGCTTGCGCCAACGTCCGGGAGATACCGCCTCAGACCGGATGAAGATCCTTGTCAGATGGCTCTGGTCAGAAAACCCGCACGCATAGGCAATTTCGGAAATGGGCATTGGGCCTTCCCGAAGCAGCCGCTTGGCGAGCCTGACCCGTTCGTTCATCAGCCAGCGATGAGGGGGCACACCCGTCGTCCGACGGAAACATCGGGCAAAATAGCTCGGGGAAATTTCACAGGCCCTCGCAAGCTCGGAAAGATTCACGCCCCCAGACATATTGGCCAGCAACATGTCGCATGCTGACTTCAGTTGACCAGGCGTCAGTTGGCCGGGAAGCCTCTCCCGCAACCGTGTGTCCCCATAGCGACGTGCAATATGGACAAAGAACGCAAGGCCCACATAGTCAATGAACAACTGATCGTGCTCGCCATAGAGGTCAAAATGCGCCAAGAGCGCTGACGCGAGGCCATGAAGGACGGGGTCCATGACGTTGACAGTTTGCTGAAGACGCAACGATCGTGGTAACCCATGCTCGTAGGCGAGTTCGTCTAGGGTCCTGTAGCTCAAGTTGATGCGCAGGAAATCCGCATCATCGTGGATATCAGCATAGGGGCGGCCAGCCATGTCGACGATCCGGACGTGGCCAGCGTGCTGGGTTCGAAGGCCGAGCGGCAGGTCGTCCACATAGAGTTCGCCATGGTTGACCTGACCCGTCTGAACATGAACAACGAACGCCGGCTCGGCGGGGAGTTTCTTTGTCCGAGTTGCCTGCGTGATGACCCGGGATATCGCGATGGGATCGCTCGCTTCCGACCTGGCAAAAATGGTCTTCAGCGACGAAGCGTTAAAGCGGCGACAGACCGTCTCCGTGAATACGGCTTTCTGCATGGTCGACTTCCTGAAATTTGCTCAAGACCCCGGTCGGCTGGCGTCCGGAACTGGACGCTGGTCAGTCCAGTGAGTACCGTGCCATCGTTGTTTGGATCAATGCTCCGCCACGACTGCCGGTGATTGTTACGTCCTGCGGCATCGGACGAAGGCAATTCCCCAAGTGCGATGTGTGGCAAATTGCGGCATGAACCCCGTGCGCCCAATCAAATGGCGCCGCTCCTGCCAAATCATCGCTGGTCCATATCAGGCTCTCGTGCCGAAGTGTCGACGCCAACGTGCCGGGCTCAACGATTCAAACTGCGCGAAGACGCGTGTCATATGGCTTTGATCGGCGAATCCGCATGTCAGGGCGACCCCTGCGATCGTCATCGGTCCGAGCAGAAGCTTCTTGGCCATCCTTACCCGCTCGGCAGTGAGCCACCGGTGGGGCGGAAGCCCCGTTGCATGGCGGAACGCCCGGGCGAAATACCCCTGCGACATCCCACATTCCGCGGCGAGTTCGACAAGGGAGACCGTTCCCGCGAGGCCATCCATCATCCGGTCGGTCGCCATTTTGAGTTGGCGGGGGGTGAGGCAGCGTGTTGGTGTCGCGGGCGCGCAAAAACTGCTGTACCGCGAGGTTACATGGGCGTGGAACGACAGCCCGACATAATCGATAAACAACTGATCTGCACCGCCGTAAAGCGACATGTGCGACTTGAGCGCCACCGCAAGACCATGCAGGACCGGGTCATGCGTATCGAGCGCCTGCATTAGACGGACGATGCGTGGAGAACCACTTTCGTAGGCCAGTTCATCAAGCGTCCGGTAAGGAAGGTTGACTTGTACGAACTCGGCTGGGGTCTGGATGTCGGCAAATGGCTGACTCGCCATGTCAACAATCCTCACAAAGCCGGCGTGCTGAGGCTTCAGGCCCATTGCCTTGCCGTCCACGTACAACTCGGCGATTTCCACCGCTGTCCCGGTCTGAACCTGAACAGTAAACCCCATTTCCGGGGAAAGCCGCTCTGTGATGGTGGGCGGTACCTGAACATGTGAAATGGCAATCGGTTCCCGACAGCGGGTCTTGGCAAAGACGGTGTTAATGCCTGGGGACTGGAACCTGCGCTGGACCAACCTCCCAAAAGAATGATTGCTCAATGGTAAAACCATCTGGCGCCACAGGCGGCAGATGGCGGAAAAGGCTGAGCCGAGCCGCAGGCACGTCGATTGTCGCCGTGAATAAAGTGTGAAGCTTCAACGAACGCGAGGCCACGGTCAACCATATCCTTATCTGAGTGGTTTACGGTTCCGGAATCGCAGTCCGCCTCCGGCGATCGTCGTACACGGCTGCCCACGAAGTGCTGGCTGTCCGCTGTTGGTCCGATCTTGGGTGACGGTCCGGGACAGGAATCCTCAGTCTGGCCACGTCCTCGCAACCGACCTCACCAGGACCGACCATCCCCTGAGAGAGGGAAGGCTGGGACACGTACGCCTGTTTTTCCAGACCTCCTCCGCAGGATTGGAGGGCGGCGCCACGCGGCACGCCCTTTGTTGCGACAGCCGTCCTCCAGTACGCTTCGCGTGCCATTCGTGAGAATCGCACCGGTCTCGTAAGGAGACCACCTCCTGTTGGCCATGGAATGGCCTGGCATGTGGCTTGGCTCGGCGCAGGCCGTCTCTCCCTTCAGTCCACCAATTGCCCGCTACTGTCGATCCGTTGAGCGACCCCTCTGCCTACCACGCCGGTGTTCGCCCAGTTCCATTACTGCCGCCTCGCCCTCTCATTCTCAATGGTCGCACCGGCACAGTGGTCGTTGGTAAGGCTGCGCGTCGGGGGTGGTCACGATTTTAACTTCCCTCCCCTTGGCACCCGTTTGCCGCCTGATGCCACCCGAATCCCCGGATTATTCGGCCGTAGCGTCGGTCCATCCGGAGGGCTGCGACGCGGGGGAAGACTGCGTCACACGGGACGACCCGCGACATACGACGATTGGTGGACCAACGTCATTCCCGGCATGACAAACGACGACACCGAGGACAGACGATAGGATGACGTCCGCAGCAACCGTCCCCGACACGTCCCCTGCCCCTGGCGACGAGCCCGCTTTCGCGATGCCAAACCAAAGCGTGGAAAAAAGCACGTGGACGCAAAGCGGAAAGTGACGGATGGGTGTCGCCGAGGTGGCGTATGACCGGGTCGTTGACGCATTGCCTGACGACATCAATGCTTCCCGTCCAGGAACGCCACACAATGCACGCTGGTCCATTAAAGTCATGACGTCTCGGGAGCGCAGACGTCCTGGGCTTCCCAGGCGAGCGAAAAACTGGGTGGTGTCAAGCAGGCGACCGCCATCGTGCCGACCCAGCTTTTGCAGCCGCATCGCCCCCTGGAAGCCAAGCGACGCCAACGTCCGTCCGGCCTTTTGCGGTCGGGCAGCGCACACAAATGGTCAGGGTGATTTTCCACTGTCGTGTCCGCCGCCCTTAACGCAGCTACCCAGGGCGAGCGAACGGCCCGACACCCAACGCCGCCTACAAGCAGTCCGGCAACGCCACTCTCGACCAAATCGGCGAACCGTGGCTCGGGCATCCGCTGGTTGCCATCGGCGAGTGGTGGCTTCGAGCCACGCGTCATCAAAGCAGACTTCCGGCACCGAAGCGCACTAGCTCAGGTCCGACGTCACGCCTTCATCGTCATGGTCCAAGGCGATCACGAGCGGACCGTCGCGCGCCTAACGGCGTCATCGCCCGTCGTCAGGTCGGCATCCCAGCCTCGCATCCGACACAAAAGCCTCAATCGCCTTCTCCCGCCCGACGAATCACAGGGCACCTGCAGCACGGCCCGTGGAGTGAGGACCGGAAGGCCTTTTTGCAGCGCAACGCGCGGCGTGCGTGCCGCGTGGGCGATATGAAACACGGGAAAGACGTCCTTAAACGGACCACCCACTCATTGTTCTCATCACTGAGGTTGGCGCGACGTTTGTAATATCACGTCTATCCAGCGCTGACGCATCAGCCACATTCAGGAGTCCGTTGGATTGACCTCCGCGAGCACGGCATGCGTGGAGGGGGGCCGAGTACGCCGCTGCGTCAAGGACGACCAAACTTTCTCGAATGGAGGCACCGTTCGGGAGTCGCATTGCCCCCGAACGGTGCCCCAGACTCTATTTTGCCAGGTGGTCGCGGATGCCTTCGCTGGCCTGGCGAAGGGCGGCTTCGGTCGAGGGCACATGGCGCAAGGCGTTCAGCAACACGAAGTCGTGGATCGTACCGTTGTAGCGGGTGGCGGCCACGCTCACGCCGGCGTCCATGAGTTTATGTGCGTATGCCTCACCTTCGTCACGCAGGGGATCGTTCTCCGCCGTGATGACCAGCGCGGGCGGCAAGCCCTGCAACTGTTCCCGCGTGGCTCGAAGCGGTGAGACATAGGGGTTGTCACGGCTCGCCGTGTCCGGGGCATACCGGTCCCAGCCGTACTTCATGAAATCGCGGGCCAGGAAGCGCTGTGTTCCAAACAACTTGTAGGACTCGGTGTCGACGCTGGCATCCGTGGCGGGAATGAAGAGCACCTGGTAGCTGATCTTTGGACCCTTGCGGTCCTTCGCCATCAACGTGAGTGCCGCAGTCATGTCACCGCCCACCGAATTGCCCGCCACCGCAATGCGACGACCGTCGGCACCGAATTCACCAGCGTGCGCGGCCACCCAGGTCAGCGCCGCGTAGGACTCCTCCATCTGCGTGGGGAATTTTGCCTGCGGCAGCGGGGTGTACTCGACAAAGACACCGACCTGGCCCGAGCCCACCACGAGGTCGCGAAGCAGGCGCTTGTGATTCTCGAAGTTGCCAACAATCCACACACCACCATGGATGAAGAGCAGTACGCCCGGCTCACCCTTCACATGCTCGGGTTGCATGATGTAGAGCTTCACGGTCTTGCCATCCTGCACGATGGTCTTCTCGATGGTCTTCACGCCGGACATGTCAACCGGCGTCTGCGCCTGCAGGCCGGAGAGAATGTCCTGCGGCTTCGGCTGAGGCAGTTCCCAGAACGGGCTTGGATCCTTGTTGATCGCGGTGAGGAAGGTGCGGACGGTCGGGTCCAAACGGGTGTCGTTGGCAATGGAGTCAGTGGCAAGGACGTTCTGGCTCATCAGGGTAGCTCCCAGCAGGCAGGCGGAGGCGATCAGGCGACGAAGATTCATGTTTACGGCTCCAGGAAATGCTCGGTTGGTTTTGGGATTCCGCTTTTCGTGACTTCGGAATGTTCTTGGTGACTGCACTTTCCATGGGACGGACGTGTCCAGGAGGATCGCCGTCCTACGATTCTGTTCACGGAGGACCCCGAACGTATTTCCAGGTCTTGCTGCACTTTTTGCCCATCGTGCTCATGCCGGTTCGTCCTCGGATTGCGAGACGAAAAGGCGGCGATATTGACCAGGAGTCATGCCGACGGCGGCGCGGAAAGCGCGATTGAAACTGGCTTGCGAAGAGAAGCGGCAACACAGCGCTATCTCGCTCAGACGCATACGCCCCGTTGCCAGCAGCGTCATTGCGCGTTCCAGCCGCTGGTGACTCACGTAGCGGTGGGGAGGAAGGCCGGTTGCGGCGCTGAACAGGCGCGTGAAGTGAAAGACGCTGAGGTTAGCAACAGCTGCCAACTGCGCGACGGAAAGATCGTCTTCGATGTGGTCGAGAACATAGTCCTTCACACGACGAAGCCGCACCTCATCGAGCTTGCGCGTCGAGGGCGGCGTCACCTGCAGCGACCACCCATCGCCGTATCGATGCGCCAAGCGCGCCGCCAGCATCAGCGAGCAGGTTTCGACCAACATCCGACCCGCTGAGGTCTCGCACTCGAGTTCGCCCAGTACCGCCATCCCCAGCTCGCGGATCAGTTGGTCCTGGAAGCCGGCCACGTAATGGATGGAATGCGCGGACGAAGCCGGAAGGTGGTGTTCCTCAGCCAACACCTGGAAGCGGGAAGCTGGCAGGTACAGGTGCAGGATCCGCATCAGGGGCCGGGTGACGTGTATATCGGTGTCCGCGATGCCGATGGGCGACAGCCACAGCGTGCCGGGCAAGGGACGCGTCCTTTGCCGCTCCCCTGCCCCTGACCGTAGGACCCAGCCGTCATGGCGTCCCCGCACCGCCAGAGAGACCTCCATGTCCTGCGGCACCAAGCCCGGCATCTCGCTGACCGGGTGCGAACGCACTTCCGCAGACAGCGTCGTCCACCGACGGCCCTCGGATGAGGTGACCAGCTCGGCAAACGTGTATTTGCGGGCGCCGTGGTTAGGCATGTCCATGATCAGGTTCCAGCTCGAAAGTGATATCGCGCACGCTTGCATCGTGTGCGATATATTTTTCCGATGCCTCTGCGAATGTCAAGCGCTCGCGCTTTTATCGTGCACGATTCATACAAAGGTATTAGAATGGAGCCCCGTCCAAGGTCCTTAGCCCGTGTCCGTCCAGCCCGAACTCCTTCCCGAGCCCGACGACTTCATCTGTTTCGCCCTGTATTCGGCCGGTCACGCCTTCGGGCGGGTGTACAGGCCGTTGCTCAAGGCGCTTGGTCTGACGTACCCGCAATACATCGCCATGGTCGCCCTGTGGTCGCACGATGACCGGACTGTGAGCGAGCTCGGTGACACGTTGTTTCTGGAGTCAAACACACTCACCCCCTTGCTCAAGCGGCTGGAGGTCATGGGTTTCCTGTCCCGAAGCCGCGATCCCCGTGACGAGCGCCAGGTGCGCGTGCGACTGACGCCGACAGGTACCGCCCTGCGCGACAAGGCCAGCGACTTTTCGCGCTGCGTCGATGGCTCGACGGGCCTTTCGCGTGTCGAACTGCGGAAGCTACGCAGCCAAGTCCTGGCAATGCGGACTTCGCTCCTTGCAAACGCTGACGACGAATGACCAGTTCGCATGCCGTCGATCCGCCACCCATGCAGCAGGGCGCCACCGGGGTTGCCTCCGATTTGGGAGGTCGAGCACCGAGCCAGGTAGAAGGACTCGTCATCGCGAACGGATTTATGCCTGATGCGCCTCTGGGCCCCTCCCGCGCATTGGTATCGGACGAAGCAGAAGTATTCAGCGGCGCCAAACAAGCTCGAGGAAGGCGGGCTAGATAGTCATTGCATTTTTCGCAATGGCAGCCATATACCGTGATGTGATGCCGTGCAGATCACGCTCTCAGACGACATCTCCGTCGATGCAGACGCATCCCAGGACTGCGTGGATCGGCGGACTACGTTTCTTGAATGCTCGCCAGCGGGCCGCCCGACCCCTTTGGTTCGCGGCTCGCGAAGCCGGCCATCATCAGTGCAGCGGCTGAAAATGTGCCTGCGTCGACGTCGTGTTGCACGAGCAAGCCGCATATGCCGGACACGAGAATCCGATGCTCAGTGGTGCTCGAACCCAGCGACGGCAAGCATGAACAAAAGCCCTGAGGTCACGGCAATCACGGGTGCGAACCAACAGGCGACCGCGAGCTAGGCGAGCACCTCCGCCAATTCGATGACGTTACCGAATGGGTCGGCGAAGAATGCAATCCGGCGATCGATGGCCTCCACGACGAAGGGCTGGACAATAATGTCTACACCGCGCGCCCGGAGCTCCGCAATTGTGGCATCGACGCTGGCCACGTTCAAACAGAAGTGGTGATAGCCAGGATTTGCAAGGCTTCGACCAAAACCCGCGAACTGGGGCGTCTCTCGAAGACTGGCCTCATCCCCGCCCAGAATCTCAATGAGGAAGCCATCGTCTGCCGGCGGCGCAAGAAACGCGAGTTCCGAATGGGCGTGACTCCACTCGGCGACAACACGGAAATCAAGCTTCTCACGGTACCACCGCTTCATCATTTCGATGTCCGCAGTGCGAACTGCAACGTGGTGACCACGCATGTCGGCAAAAGGCGACAGATCGTTTCTTTCAAAGGTGGCGACAGCCATTGACACTCCCTGCGTTGAAATTGGTGTTCGTGTTTAGGCTCTGATGCCCACAAGCGGAAATGGAGATGGATTGCGTCATTCCAGAAGACGTCTTCGACGCTCCGTACACTCTCATACGCGAAGAAGCCGCAAAATCGATCCGATCACAACTGGCACCGCTCCGCACCGCCGCCGCACGACTGAATTCCCCGTCAGAACCTATACATTGCCTGGAATCCGACCATCGTTATCGTGTGCGCCGGTCCGGTATCCCGAACAAATTGACCAGGTACGAACGCGCTCAGCGACGAGGCGAGGTTGAGCTCAGGCGTCACTTGCCAGCTGGCCGCCGCCTCCAGCTCTTTGCCGATGAAGCGGGCGCTGCTTTGCCGACCACTGCGCACGAGGAAACCGGGGATTGCATAGATGCCGTCAGCGGTGCTCTCCCGCCAATAGCCCACTGCGGTCAGGGACAACGCCACGTCCCTACCGGGATATACTGAAACCGAGGGTCGCACGTGGATGAGATTCCTTGGGCCTATCGGAGAGAGCGCCCCGAAATACTTTCCATTCGGAAAGAGCGGATTCAGCGTCTCCAGTCGCGGGTCGTCGGGATCATCGTCACCGGAGACGATGTCGGCCGTGAGCGAAACCTCGGGCCGCAGGCGGGCGTCACGGAAGCGATAACCGGCCTCGACCCCATAACCCCAGGCCCTTGATCGATGACCTGCAAACGTGCCGAACTGGAGTGCACCCTCAATGTTCCAATGCCAAGCTCCGTCGTCTGCGAAAAGGCGGGAGCCAACGGTCTGCGCCAGTTGCCGGCCCGTACTCTGATCAAACACAGCCCGGTCATCCCGTAGACCGATCCAGTAAAAATCGAACCCATCCAGGCGCTGCGGGCCGAGCCAATGCGTCGCATAGACGCCCCACACTGCTTTTTGGTGCGACCGATGATCATTGAAGGTGCCGGGCCCCGTGTCGACAGGATAAAGATAAAAGCCAGACAGCTGATTCACTGAACTGGCGTACACGGCCTCAAAACCGTCGAAGGGCAGCGGCACCCCCGTGCCATACCGCCGGTCAATGAAGCGTCCGGAACCAAACGACACCAGTTTTCTCCCGACTGAGAGCCGCAGTGAACCATTGGATTCAACGGGGATCTCAACGTCGGCGAAGGCCTGCAATACGTCGGTGGCTGTGGTATCCGCCGGCCCCTTCGGCCTGTCCGTCCCGGAGATCGCAGAGGATATCGGTTGAAAAAACACGCGGAAATTGCCGAGATGGACGTCAGCGAAGGGCATCAGGCGGGTCCAGACGTAGCTGTCGTCCGGAGACGAACCCCAGTTGACGTTTCGGTAGCTCTCAAAACGAATACGCGCCTCAACGCCAGTCGTCAAATAGGCCGTGCCAGTGTCGTTGAGAGAAATATATTTGAACCCCTCCGTCCACCGACCGGTACGATTGGCAGGATTGCTGAGCATTGTCCAATCCTCGGCGTACCGTTCAATCGTCAGCGTCGGCGCACGATCCGGGTTGGTCGATAGTTGGGCCCTCGCGCCTGCCGAGAGGACCACGGCGGCAATTACCAGGCACCGCATGAAAGCCATCCGGAGTGCCCGCGCTTGGCGGACGACTTTCCGCGAAGCCTGTGGCAATCCGGACATGGCGGGATCAGGGGGGGCGGAAGCCAAAATACCCACAGTCACGCGCAACGCATTACCCCCGTTCCCGCCACGCATCCCGAATTAGCCCGCGTCCTTGCCCGGCTGCGTCCTGAGAAGTTGCTGCTCCCACAGGTAGGCGACACCACTCCCACCGATGTGCTGGATCATGATGTCTGTCAGCTCCTCAACATGTTCCGTCCTCGCCCAGTCGCGCTGCCATTCGCCACACAGCGCCATGAGCGTCATGAGGTTTGCGCCAGCGGACGCCATCCGCTGGATGGCGACCTGGTGGGACTCGACGGAGACGCCTCCGCACGCATCGGTGATCACCGTCACGTCCCAGCCCTCCCCCAGCGCCTGGACGACTGGCATCGCTACACAGACCTCTGTCCACAGCCCGGCGATGATCAACTGCTTTCGCCCTGTCGACTTGACCACGTCGACCACGTTGCTGTCCTGCCACGTGTTTACCCAGGTGCGATCAATCACCTCCTGGTCAGGAAATACGTCGGTTACCTGCTTGAAGAGCAGACCACCACGGGCTGCGATGACACTTGTGAGGATCGTCGGAACGCCAAAGGCTTTTGCAAGCTTGGCCAGTGCGGTTGTGTTGTTCACAACGGCCTGGGGGTCGTGGCTGTTGACATTGGCAAGCTGATAGGGCTGGTGGTCAATCAAGACGAGTACCGAGTCCTCGGGCCGAAGCAGCGAGTCGAGACCATTGCGGAAGGTCATGCGCGTTCCTTTTTTTGTTGGCGGGAGTCAGAAAGGGCTCAACGGGAAAGCGTGCAAACCCGCTCGCTCTTCAGAGCCAGCATTCTGCTTGTCAGCTTTTTTCCAGGGTAGCCGTATGCAGCGGCTTGCTGTGTCGCGTCAAATGGAACGCTCAAGTCCCGGTACCGCCCAGAAGTCATCGAAACCAATTGGTCAACGCCAGCTTGATGCTGTCTATTCCGGTCGGCAACACACCAAGGAACCCGGTGTCTTTAGGGTTTGCGACTTTATGATCAGCACGCCGCCAGGACCAAAAAGGATTGCTACCCCGTGAACGACAGTCTGCGTCTGCAACCAGGTTGTGTCCTGAATCGGGCCGTGCACCGCCGGAGGATTGCAACAAGAGACGCTCGCGGGCATGGTCAAGCCCTCTCACGCAGGACCGGTGACCATTTCCAGGTATCAAGGTCCGCATCCGCGCGTGCCGCGCAGCGCGACATCAAGTGTCAGGACGCGCCTCAAAACATGCCGAGAGCAATTCAGTGAGAACCTGCACCTTTCGTGGCGGATGGGCACTTCTCGGCCTCACCACATAGATGCCGCCCGGGGGAACTGGATGATCAACCATCAAGCGTTTCAAGCTTCCGCGCTCGATGTGCTCACGAGTAATGCCATCGGGAAGCCACGCAATGCCCAGTCCTGCAACAGCCGCTGCAACGAGCGCCACGGCGTTGTCGGCCTTGAACCTGCCTCTGGGGTGGACCACGACGACGGACTCGCCGTCCATGAAGTGCCAGACCTCGGTGCCCTGCATCAGCGCTTCGTGGGACGTGACCTCCGAGGGCCTGTGCGGGGCACCGAACGCCTTGATGTAATCGGGACTGGCCACGAGACTCCCGTAAATCGGCCCCACACAGCGGGCGACGAGATTGGAATCGGCGAGATAGCCAAACCTCACCGCGCAATCATATCCCTCGGAAACGATGTCGACGAAGCGATCGCTGTAGGAGGCATGGATGTGCAACGCAGGGTGACGTCGCGCCATGTCCGCAAGCACCGGGGCGACATGCGTGGGACCAAAGGAAAGCGGTGCGGCGATGCGCAACCTGCCACGCAGTTCGCCGGAGGGAAGAATGGTCTCCCTCGCCACCTCCATCTCGGTACAAGCGCGCGCGGCGAAATCGCGATACAGGGCCCCGGCCTCTGTCAGAGAGGCCCCGCGCGTTGTTCGGGCAAGGAGCTGAATTCCAAGCTCCTCTTCCAGGCGCGCGAGCCGCCGGCTGACAATGGATTTCGACACCCCAAGCCTTGCTGCTGCAGCCGAGACCCCACCCGCGTCAGCGACTTCAACAAATGTACGCAGATCCTCGATGTCCATCGTTAGCGTTCCCCATTTTGCGACACAGCGTGGCACGAAAGCACCCTATCGCTTGCGCTTCCCCACCGAAATAATGGGGCTCGAAAGCACACTTTCACGCCCAGCCAGCCCAGTCAAGAAACACACAATAACCATGACGTTTCCATCGGTCTTGAATCGCGCATGTGCCCAGGCGGTCAACCTGAAGCCGCCGGGTACGACCAGTCCTGTCGGCGTTTCGACTCCGCACGGGACGAGAGCGAACCGAAACATGCCCGACATGGCGGCTCTTTTGCATGTGGAACGCGGCTTCGGAGTTTTGCGCATCCCGATGGGCGTCAATCCTGCCATGCCTGCAACATTGACGCTGCGCTGGGCTTCGGTGTCATCAAGCGAATTCCACTCAAAGCCGGGAATGGCCGTTGGCCACGATGCGATCGGAGGGTAGTCAGAAACAGCCCAGCCTGCTTCAACGAACCCGGTACCCAGTACGATGCCATAGTGCGCAATTGCCAGACCGGCGGGCTTGTCATGTTTGAACGGGTTCCGGCCATACAGTATCACTGACCATCACCGGGAACCCCGCCTCGCTGGGCGGCGTCACTGCGCAAGAGCGGCTGAGGGAGTTCCATGGGCCAAACATGGCAAATTTGCGACTGATGCGTGCGGTGTAGAACATCAACAACGAACGATGCCGACTACACGATCGCGAGCCGGCCTGAGTAACGGAACACCTTCGAAGCGTCCGTCCCGGGGCTGATGCCCGATGAGAGGTTCCTGAATCAGTGATCAGAGACCCATGCCTGCCTATGGCCCATGCGAGCAAGGGGTGACATGTACTGCCTCGATGCACGCGGGATGGCGGCAAGCGTCACGACCGAAGTGACGACAGGTCTGCGCTGTTCGCGGGCTTCCCGCTTGCCACCGTCGGGAGCCACCGTCACGACCCATCATCCAATGACCGAGGTAAAGATGCTCGAACCCAGCCGACCCTCCACATTCCAGGGTCAAGCGCAACAATCCGAATCAATTGATGCTGACGGACACCCGCATGCAATGCCTGCCCTTCTTGCGACGTGTAAACGGCTCGACAGACTTCTGAACGCTGCTCTTGTCCTCCTTGGCGCGGCAAGTGGCGGTGAGATGGAACCCGTTCGTCACCATGTCCGCCGCGCACTGCTCGCCCACCGCGCTGCCACAGCCGGCATCACCTACTCCGCCGGAAAATCCGAACTCACATCCGGGCAGGTACGCTCCATCATTGCAGTGGTTCGCGCGAAACTGCCGGAAGGATCATCGACGGCGGAGCTCGCAGGCGCATGTGGAATGACACCGCGTGTATTTCTTCGGGCGTTCCGGGGCACGTTTGCAGAGAGCCCGCGACAATGGTTGAGGTCGGTTCGTCTTGAGGCGGCGGTAGACGCGCTAAGACGGGATGTTCCGTCGCTGTCTGAGGTCGCCACGGCATGTGGATTCAGTGATCAAGCCCACTTTACCCGAGTATTCAAGGCAGAGACTGGCATGACACCCGGTGCCTTCCGTAAGGCGGAACGCGCCGCATACACCGACGTCAATTCAGGGCGGTCCACGGAACAGCGCCCGACACAGTCCGTCGTGGACTGACATCGCATAAAAAGCCAAAAGTCGGCGATTCCAGATCTCACTGACAGTACGCGTTCCTTCTGAAATCCGGCTTTGATGTCTTGCGCCTGGGCACGGTCCCACTCCCCTAAGTAGCATCCGGCTGCACATTGCCGAAGACCCGGGATCGATAAGTCGCGTCGCGGCCGTTGTCGGCAGGGGCAGCTGGGCGGTGTGGCGATACTGCTTCCCGCGCCACCGTCCCCCACCCTCTGAATTTCCACGGGGCCAGCGGAGAATCCGACCGATACCAATCCCTCCTGCGACGCCCCGTCGTCCACCACGCGCCGCCCAACAAATGCGTATTCATTCGCCCGGACGCAAATACCGGGCGATGAGTGGTCGCGCCTGCACCTACTTCGAAAGCTCGAGGAGGTGCCCCTCAAGCGCTCCGTCCCGCATGGCCCGGCGGATGACCGTAAGCGCGCGGCGTCCGTAAGCCACAAGCATCGACGGCGCACCAGCGGTGCCGACCTGTTCGCCAGCGCCATTTGCAAACTTCAGCCGGCCGCGGATGAAGAAGACACCCGCGACATTGGGGTGGCCAATCACGCTTTCGTGGAACGCGGCAGTGTCGGTGCGCGCGAACACCAGCAGAAGGCCATTGCCGTGGTCGGCGAGCCTGGCCATCCACTTCCCGCACTCGGCGCCATAGGGCGGATTGACCCAGTAAAAATGCGCCGGGTCCCACGGCCGGTTGAAACCGTCCTGGACCTTGTTGAAATGCCGGCGGGCGGTTTTCCAATGGCGCACCGGCGGCGCGCAAGGGTCGACGTCGGCATTGTGGGGAAGGTCCAGTGCGTCAACCAGCCAGCGGGGGGTGAGCCAGGTCTCCTCGCCCTTCGTGCGGTCATGCTGGAAGCCACGCAGGGGAGCGGACTTTTGATTGCCCGGCGTGCGGAGCGCCGACGTCCGGGACGGAATGGGAGTGCGTGCAGCGGGTTTGGTGGTGCGGGCCATTGCGTTGCTCCAGTGATGGGAGCAATGGAGATTTGAGGGGATCAGCCCCGTGTCGAGCGTGATCCCCGGTGGCCTGACAACCAGGACCCCATCCCGACCGCAGCACAGCAAGGCCAGCACCGAGGGCGCCGGGAATGCATCCGGGGCTTTCCACGCCACCGGACCCAGGCTGCGCCATCATTCCGCCTTGACGGCAGGAGGCATTTGACTGTTTTGGGATGCGGGATACCCGCTCAAAGCGGGTGGTGAACACGGCCCGCAGACGACTCGGGCAGCTCCTTGAGTAGCACGCGGCGCAAGGTCATGGCGTCCCCCGTGCGGACGGACTCCATCATGACCTCCAATGCGCTTTCCACCAGGTCCACCCAGGGTGTCCGCGCAGTGTTGTCTTCCCAGGCCAGGGTCACCGCTTCGAACGCGGACATGACCCGCACCGCCATGCCCTGCCCCCGCATCGCCTGGACGAGCACCTCCGGGGTGAGGCCCGGGACACACGGCGAGCCGACGACCGCCTCAATCGTGCCATCGGCGGCGAGGCGAACGACGAACTCAATGCCCAGCTCAAGCACTTTGACCGGATCGACGGTCTCGGTGCCTTCGCCGGTCGCGACCACGGCCTCGGCACTGGTCGTGGTGGGCGGATGCTGGCCCATGGCTGCAAAGTGTCTGGTCCCACCGAGGATCACGTTGAGGTCGGTACGCACCCATTCCCAGCGCACCTCAAACTCCACGGACTGCGGCAGTGGCACCTTCTCGAATTCCGGGACATCCTTTCCCCTCGTCATGAGCGCCTGTGCTCCTTGCGGCGGGCGTGCTTGAGGTTGATGAGCTGCACGCGCCAGGCCAATGGTGGCAGCACGCCCCTCTTTTTCTCTTCCTCGGTTAGCTCGGGCTCGAAATGCGCCTTGAGGGCGCGCTCCAGGGAGAGTTTGCTTATTCCATGGGCAAAGGCAGCGACTTCCACGCCAACCCAGTCGCCGTCGTCCATCATCGACAGCGCACGCCGGATACCCCGGTGGTTGAGGACGTCGCCAGCAAGGGCACGTTTGGTCCCTGGCGCATGCGGATTGAGCGCGCCGCCTGCCTCCTTCTCGACACGTGCCTTGCACTTTTGCGCAAAACGGATGGCCACATCGCGGGCACGTTTTTGCTTTTGCTCGTCATGCGGCAGCTTGTCTTCGCCGGCTCCCGCAGCACGATAAAGGTCATAGAGGGCTTTTGGAACGAGGTCGACGACGGATTCCTTGGGCACCACATACTCCCTGTCAGACCGATCGGGTCGGCGGAGGCATCATGCAGGGCGGCGGGTATGACGCACAAGCGGAGGCCACCGTCGTGATGCCGCTGCGCCCTGGGGACGCCACGATACCTTGCGTCAGGTGCCGCCCGCAGTCAAAGACGGGATTGCGGCCCAGGCACCATCCCGGCCGCAGACAGCACACGCGCCAGCCACCCCTGTTCAACGTTTGCGAGCACCGCAGACGGAATGTGGTCGCGGGGGGTCTCGCCATGGACGTCCGGTGTGTCGAGGGAAAGGCCTGCGTCCATCAAATAGCGGACGGTCACAGGACTATAGGCATAGTGAAGCAAGGTGCGCCCGTTACTATCTATCTGGCGGAGGTCGCCGTTGGCGGCAACGACTGGCAGGAAACGCAGGCGATCGCGTTCGGCGTCGAGCATCACCGCAAGCGTCAGGGCGGTGACGTGCGTTACTTCCATCTCAACACCGTCGCGATTGATGACCGCTTCGCAAACCTGCAAATCAACGGCAGCGCCAAGCTCAATGAGCGCGGTGACCGCCTTGAGATCACGCCTGACGAGGGCCTGTGGAAGGCAGTGCGACGGTGCCAGTACACCGTCATCGCCCATGACCTTCCGGAAGAAGTCCTGCATCCGGTCACCGGCTCCCTCAATCTGGCGCGCCATGCGCCCATAGCCAGCCGCCTCGAGGACCGCCTTCGACGCCTTCGCTTCAAGGTCACTGGGGGAGACCACCATCGGCCCGTTGCGCTCGTCGAAATCACTCTTGCCCTCCCACGAGGTGGTGGCGTTGGGTGCTGGACTCGACATTGGGCCTATCTCCCGGGGGCTCCTTCCACGTTAACCAGGTTCCGGAGGTCGTCAAGGGGGCGCACGGCATGTTGTCCAAGTCGCTTGGCGTGCACGCGTTACATGTAACGGCATCCAGGCGTTACGTGTTACGCAAGGAGAACGGTCGCGAAGTCCCGCGCCCTCCCCGGGCTATAACGGCAATCCATCCTTCGAGTATTCCAAGGCACGGGCGGGCTGTTGGTCTTCGAAGACCTTCGCCAAACCGAGGGCGTCCAGGTCGTGTGGATCTGCCATGGTTTGTTGCCGTCGTCTGAACGAGCCTCCATGCAAAGGCTCGAGGCGGACTCCGGTCCGCCACCGGGCGGGCAGCGGGTCAACGCCCCCCGAATCCCCAATGGTGATTGAGTGCGTCGAGTCATGGCCGGAGACAAACCGAGTGCGACGGCAACTTGGGCGCCACCTCGATCAGCTTGACAACGCCGCCGTCTTCGTTACGTTGTTGTCTTTGGGAGCTTCGACGTGGGCATCCGCCTTACCCGACGACCATCCGGCTTCTTCAGCCCGCCGCCGCCGGAGGTTCTGACCGCGTATTTCTCCGAGCTGGGCTATGCCCTCGTGCACAACCCACAGGCGACGTTCGATCACTGGGTCGTTTCTCGTCCGAACGCCCGACTCAAAGCACAATCGTTCAGTGACTACGGCGGCCTATGGGTCTGGTGGCTGGAAGAGTCCCTGCGTATTCTCAACGCCGACACCGAATACCGGCTGCTTTGTAGCTGGTACCGCACAGCCCTTCCAGACGAGCGTGTAGAGATTCTGCAGCGTGCCCGGGAAGATTGCGCCCTGAACCATCCTGCAGCAAAGTCCCTGCGACCCTGCGGATTCCAGCGACTCGCCTACTGCGAACTGAAAATCGCGGACCTTGATGACACCTGGCTCGAAACTGTCGCTGCCATCGAGGCAGAATGCAGGGCCTCCGGCGCGCGATCGAGTGAGCGGCTGTGCATCTACATCGATCGGTATACACAGTTGCAGGCTCGCCAAGCGCTTTCAGATGCAATATCGGCAGCGAACGCCCCGACCTCACCCCGGAGGCGCCTGTAGCCGTATCCTTGCCCTACCAGGCGAGGAGGCAACCATGGACCGATTGCGGCAGGCGATGCTCGGGCAGTATGCAAAACGCGAAGGAATCCCGGGGCCCGTTGAGGCAGCATTCCGGCACACACTCAACCAGATGGCCGCAAGCGGGCTCCTCGCAACCATGGACGAGGAAACCATCACCGCCGCAATCCTCGGTGGTTTTGTGGCTACCCTGCCCGTGAGTACCGCTGTCTTCGCGTCTGCGCCGGTCCAAGCGCCGGGCACCGAGGCGGAGCCCCAAACGGCCCCCCGGGACAACCGAAGGTGGCTTGGGGCCAATACGACAAGAGTACCGACAGTGTGACGGGTTCCGAGGCCCGCCGGGGAGCCGACTTCGCCCTCGTGGTGTGGGAATCGGAAACCACGGCACGTGTTGCGTTGTTCCAGGCCAAGCGGGTGGAAAAGGCCCCGCCTCCGGATGGGAGCATGACGCTCGCCAATATCAACACCCGAAAACCGGCGCTATCCATCAATGGTGCAGGGCCGGTTTTCGGTCTGGACGGCGCCCACCGCTTCATTGATATTCACCGGCGCGCGAAGTTTGTCGCAGGAGGCCCCTGGCGCAAGAGCCAGATGGAATCGCTCCGGCAGACGGGAAAGTGGATCATCATGGCCGATGTGATCCAGGCCAACGGTGGCAGTGCCGCCGAATTCAGGACCTTGATGGCGCCGCTCGATGCGCCTTCACTTCCAATACGCACTTTCCTCCTCAAGGAAGAATCTGAGGAGGAGCTTGCGGCCGCGAACGAAAGAGCGCGCGACGCCAACATGGAACGTGAACCCGCACTCGCCGAACTCAATGATTACTATGAAACATGGTCGAGCAGCCGTCCGCAGCCTGGTGATGATCGACTGACCTGGATTCACTATCTTGCCTACAGCCGGGCCCAACCTGGCACAAAAAAGCCTGACGGAACCGTCGAACCGCCCGGGCATTCGGTACTTTGCACAACGCTGACTGACCTTGAAGACTGCATGGGGCGCGAGGCAGAGGAGGGACCAGCCCGCAAGCATGTCGTCGACCTGGCTACCGTCAACTGCTACCGGTTTATCGATGTGCTCCTCAATGCCTTCGAGCCCATTTCCCAAGACGGCATGCTCGGCTGCCATGGATGGCTACGGGTCACGGCCGAAACCGTGCGACAGATGCTGCCTGCGCTGCAGACCCTCGGCGACGTATTCATGACAACCGATAAAGGGGGCGAGGGATTCACCATTACGTGCGCCGCTGACAGCGGCGCATCGTGTGACGCCAACCCTGCCGGCAACAGACCAGCCGATGAGTTGGCGCAGGTGGCGGTGCCACAGAATGAGGAGACAGCCGCCCTGGACACGAAAATCCAGCCGACTGTCCCAACGCGACGCCACACGCCAGGGTGATTCCGGGTGATCAGGCTCCCGGCCGGGCGCTCGGGCCACGCAGGTCGAGAGCCTCACCTCAAAGGCGCGGGCTTGCCTCCCTCGGCAGCCCCTGTGGAAGGGCCCGTTCGAGATGCATGGCCTCAATGAGACGGGCGTTCTCCTCGCCCAGGAATTCGGTCACCGGGACGTCGTCTTCATCGACGGCATCGATGCGGACGCCGGCGTCGAGCAGAAATCCGATGACTGCGGGGTTCGCGGCATAGGCGATGAGCGTGCGACCGTGGGTGTCGACCTGCTGGAGGTCCCCGAACTGCGCGAGCAATGGGAGAAACTCAAGGTTGCCCGACTCGGAGTCGAGCAGCGTCGCAAAGGCCACGGCCGAGATGTCCGCGACCTCGGGCGGCTCCTCACCTGTCGGGTCACACCCGAAATTCATGCAGTCGAGGTCCGTCCGCAGGCCAGTACGGAGCACGGCATGCGCAGCCGGCATGTCCCGCTCATTCAGGGCCGCTTCGAGCATGAAATGGAGGCCCGGCAAGGTCTCGTCCACCTTTTCCTGTTTTGAACTGTCGCTCTGACGCCGCCTCGGGTCGTCGAACGCATACCCCAGTGACGGGTCAACCAACGTGTAACCCAAAGATTCGAGTTCGTCAGGAGTAAACTGCTGCTGCAGTTCCCGCCGACCGATGCGGTAGGGACCATGGGCATCACCGAAGCCAGGTGAGTCCCAACCAAGGGTCGTGGGTGGAAGGCGGACGGGGTCGTTCACGGGAGCTCCGGAAAGGGGGACTCCTTCCACGTTAACGAGGATCCTGAGGTCGTCAAGGGGGCGCACGGCATGTTGTCCAAGTCGTTTGGCGTGCACGCGTTACATGTAACGGCATCCAAGCGTTACGTGTTACGCGTCGGCGGATCTTCTCGGAACCTAAAGACGCCTCTGCGCTGCTGTGCTCGGTGCGACCGGAACGTTTTCGAGCGACTGGCCGAGGACGGCCTTCTCGCCTTTCGCGAGCCACAATGGCCCCTCGCGGCCGGCAACCGCAAGGAACTCGTCACGCTCGATGTCACCCCGGCCAATGGCCTCAACGTAGCGTCGGCCGCCGAGTGCGTTGAGCGAGTGCTGCACGATGCCCTCCACCTCCTCCCTCACCTCTTCCATGGACGAGAAGAGCCGAGCGGTCACCGTAGGATCCATGTCCACCAGGACACATCGATGCCCGACGATGTCGCCGGAGACGATGTCATCACCGACGAGCAGGACTTGGCCCGAGACCGCGAGGATTCGTTGCAAGGCGCTCAGCAGGTCCTCGTCTTCCATCACGGCGTTACCTCGGCTGTGCAGACAGCCACGCCACAGGTGTCGTGCACCCGCGTGCTGAATGTTTCGATGTCCTCACCGGACAGGGTCTCGATGCGCTCGGCGAGCTTGCGCAGGGTTGAGGCCACTTCGACGCCCTGGCCTTCGTCAAAGGCACGGTGCTTGAGATCAATGGTCACAGTCAGCTGCATGGAGGGTCCTTGGTTGGGAGAGTCCATCCAAGCTAACGACAATTGGCGTTTCGTCAAGCGTGCTGCGACCGATTGCCCGGCGGGGCGTTACGTGTGACAGAACGCGAGGCGTTACATGTAACGGAATGACGCCAAGGCCCGCTTGTGCCCGGGCAGACAAAGCGGCACGTCGCTGCGCACCACCGCCCCGGCTGAGGCTGCCGTCTCGATGCCGGGTGGTCTCCGTGCCTGCATCACCCTCGTCCACCAATGGTCAGGCGGAAGGACGACGACGGGCGCCAGAGACGCCATCCAAGACCACTGATCGGACAGCGGAGAACTACAGCGCAGGCGAACGCACATCGAACACAGAGAGCTGCCCGGCAAGCTCAGCCCAGCCCGCCTTGCGCAGGACGTCCCAGGCAGCGGTCCTCGCGACGGGGTGGGCGTCCCAGGGCCAGCCCCTGGATTCGAGCTGACCGGTCTCCTTGGAAAAACGCATGGCTGACCACGGCCACCTTGTTTCGTCGACGGGCTTTCCATCCACGTCCAAGGGCGTCCCGTCGAGCGTGTCAGGGAAGCAGTCCCCTTCCGAGCGGACCCAGCGGTCGAACTCCACACGCTCCTCTGCCGACGCGCCCGCCAGGCGGTTGGCAATCAATGCAACGCAATGGGCTTCGCGCTCAAAACGCGCCAGGTTGGCGGCCCAGCCGCGCCACAATCTCTGTGAAGTGCGAAAGAAGCCGCCTTCCCCCTCCCCCGAATCCCCTACTCCACCGGGCAATGGATAGACTGTTTGATCGTTGTTCGTGAGCCACCAGCGCTCCGGCGCATTCATGGCCACCACCTGGTGCCGAAGGACAAAGCCAATGTCGGAGAAGTATGTGCGCATCAACCTGGCGGTTGGTGCGCGGCGCGAGACGGTCATGGGAGAACTCCTGGTGATTGATGAATCCATCCTGGCGCCCCGCACCGGGCTGTCAAGGCTCCCGGGAATGGTTCAAATGAACACCTGCAACGCGCAACACGTCATGTCGTGCTTGCGAACCACACTCGCACGCACGGAGATTTGCATGGTGACGAACACGCGTGAGAAATCGGGTGTGTCGCGTTTGCCGTCGCCTCGTGATGACCTCCAGACCGAACAGTCGACGCAAGGATGTGCCTGTGGGTACAGCGATGTCGGGCCATCACGCCATCATCCCGTGCCTTCGCAACCTTGCGTGGGCGGCCCTTTTTACCGCCAACCGCAGACCCGAACAGGCCGACCGTCCTGGGCAGCGCCAGTGGTCCGGCACCGATGTCGCCAGCCCGACCGCCCGCTACAAGGGCAGCGGCTTTTGCGGGATCCAGGAAGCGAGGATGGTGGGCGCTTCCTCATTGCCCGGGATCACCGGCACCCGCACAGCCTGGGCAATGGTGTGCGCTGCGCCCTGACGGCGAACGACCACCGTCAGATGGTTGCCGGTCCGGTTCCATGCGATTAGGTTGGTGGGGTCAACCGGCTCCAGGGCGACCCCGTTCTCGAACAGGACAAGCCCTCCATTCGTGAGTTCCTCCATCACATCCCTTCCCCCGGCCGGTTGACGTGCTCATGATGGCAAAAGGGAGGGACGCTTGCCTGTGAGGCACGCGTTACACGGTTCCGGACACCTCATCGGAATGCGATCACCATGGAAGCGGGAAAGTCCTTCTTCCCGGATGCGTGTCGGGCGTCCAGACGGGGAGCCTACCGTGTTCATCCCGTCGTCTTCGGCAAGCTATACGGGGGAAACCGTGACATATCTCTTCTCTTTTTTGATCTTCTCGGGCTCGCCGTCGTCGTCTGGACGGCGCTTGCCCATGTGGCTGTGTGAGGACATCTTGTTGTTCCCGGACACACTGCGGGTTTCGATAAGCTCGGCCCTCTTTCGGCGCTTGCTCGCGCCAATGTGCCGACGAATCATCGGGATATCGAGCGACGCGCAGCTCTTTGCTGCAACGTTCATCCGCTCACAAGCATCTGCACGACGCCCGCCTCCGCTTGCAAGAGTGACGCATAGGTCAATCCGACGGGGATGACACCGGTCAGATCAAAAGCTTTCTCCCACGTCTCTCCTGGTGACTGGTGGGCCGCGGGCACATGTGAATATCCTCGAAGTCGTCGTCAACCGCAGGGGTGCTGGCCATGCCCACACCCCTCAGACCGATCACGCGTGCTGAAGTGGTCCACGCAGGGTGAGACGAAACGCATCGTCCACTCCCAGCACATGCAAGCTTGCCCTCACTCGTCCGTGAGCATGGCCGCGATCATCATCCCGAACACGGTCAGGGCGACCAGCAGATCCAGCACGCGGGGACGTGGGTACAGACCGGTCCGGTAACCATCGACGGTTTTGGCCAAGGGCTGGAAGAACGGCGGCCTTGGCACGAACGCCTCTAGCCACCCCATGAGGAGGAAGGCCCCCATTGCCAACGAGTGTTTGCGACTGGGGGCGGCGAGCATAAGGCCAACGCCCCAGACAAACAGCATGGCCGCCCATGCTCGGCGTTTCCAAGGGATGGGTTTTTGTCTGCACATGACTTAAAGCACTTTAGCACCAATCACCCCGATGGCCGGTCGCCGGCCGGCTCTTCCAATACACCAGGGCGCGCTCGGCGGCCAGGATGCACGAATGAGGATAGGGGCGGGCCTGTCCTGACGAACGCTCAGGCTGTCTTGCTGTCCCGCTCGGTCACCATGGCGATGGCGTCGGCGAGCAACCCGCGTTGGTAGTCCTCCCTCTTGCGAATCCAGCGCACGAACAGGCTCATCACCAGAAGGCCCAGCAAGGACAGCGGTACGGACAACAGGATTTGGCGGCTGGCGGGCGAAACCCCGATAACGTGAAGGTCGCTGAGCGTTTTGACCGAGGTCAGCACGACGGCAATGGTCGCAAGGCTCACCTCCCCCTTGCCGAAGAAAAACGTGTGGACACCCCGGTCAGACAAAAGGCGCTGGTCGAAGTAACGGGCCACACTTTGCAAAACCGGCAGCGGGTAGACCGCAATGGACCTGACCTGCTGCTCATGCAGCCCGTACCCTGAGCGCAGATGGTGGGCGTCGTTTTTCCGCAACCACTGTTTGTTAAACAGGAGGATGGCACCGACAACGAGAAGGGTCCCCACACACAAGACAAGCGCGCCGATGGAGATGACGTCCGTCAGCTGATAAAGAATAGGGTCGTTTTGCTCGGTCGGCGACCGGCCAAGCCAGGCGTCGACGCCATACAGGATGACGACGGACGCGATGACGGGCGGAAGACACCACCAGTAAACCGTGACAATGACCTTGCCGACGTCGAAGGGATTGTGGCCGGACCGGTAGCGCTCAGCGTTGGCCAGGAGGTCGATGACGTCGCTGGCCTGCTTGAGGCTGATATCTCCGGCGGGCGCCAGACCTTGCTTATCCATTTTCATCCCTGGTGTGATTTTGACCGGCGGGGAGTTTACCGCTTCCACGCGGCCCACTTGCACCCATCGGCTTCCCTCGGGCCGGCGAACGCCGGGTCGACCCTCTGCGCCTCGAATTCCTCGGTCAAGGCGAGCACGCGGCGTCTCAGGGATCGGGAAAGCGACCGCACCCAAGCACGTGGCACCATGCGGCCCGCTCGGCTCAAGCTTTACTGATGCTTGCCGCTAACGACGTATTACCATGTGGATATAGCCATGCTTCGCACAAGCACTCTCTTACTTCTGGCCCTGCTTGCTGCTCCAGCGGTCGCGCAGCAGATGCCTTCGGCATCCAACACGTCCTATCAGAACACGCCCTACCAGATGGTGCCACGCTCGGATATTGCAAACTTCAGCATCCGCTGCTTCAAGGGCGATCAACTCATCTGGGGCATCTACCCGCGTGGCACAACGAGCGACAACCAGGTGGCCCGCCAGATTTACTATCAGCCAAAAGCCGACGGGAGGATGGTGCTCAGCTTCCTACGAGGCTTTACCACAGGCGAGAAGCAAACAACGTACGTGGCCGCAGTCGACGTGAACTGCGAGATGGCCGAACAGTAGTCGGGAGGGGCGGGTGTCGTGCGATCGCACAGCCCGATCGTAATGTGAGCTGCATTTCGCATCCGAACGCCACCGTCGCATGGGAGGGCCGATGCGACCCGACCAACGCCCGAATCGCACCCTCGGCGTCAAAGAACACGGCCCACCTGCCTTCCCAAGGCATGTCACTGTCGCGCACCGTCGTGCGGATGGCGTGCCAGGGTGACGTGGTTCATCGGTGAACGCAAAGCGGGCCAGTCAAATTATCTCATGCTCCCATTTTTTCGACTGGCCGATCTTTCCTTAACGCATTGAACATTGGCAAGCTTCGCATGGCACAGTCCCGCTGGCTTCCAACTCTCAACGCGGGTCGTGGCGGGTCGTGGCGGGTCGTGGCGGGACGTGAAGGACAAGAGCAAAGGCGCGCCGTGGGATGGAACCAATGGCCATCAGTAGCATCTGCTCGCCCGCAGGCATGAGCGCGACATTGCCAGGGCCCCTTCCGGCGTGCACGCCCGCTCGCATCTCAAGGCAGGTATCGCCATCGAGCGAATAGGAAGCCTCGGGACCGGAGTGCTTGTGCGCCGGTGCACTCATTCGCGGGGCGAAAAAGGCATGAACGTATTCCGCGCTGAAGGACCTTGCCTGGACGACGGGCAACGGCCCAATGCTCGCCACATGGCTGCCCTTCAGCGGTCGACAACCTTTGCTGGCAATGGTGAAGAGCCATACTTTCCCGAAGTCCGCCACAACCACACCATGATGGCCTTTATCAGCACCTGCACTCCTGGCGGTCGGGAATACATCGATGTACCAATACAGCGGACCCTTAGGAAGTGCACCCAAGCCCTCATGCGCGAGCAGACAGGCAGGACCAGGTTTCGGCTCGTCCCCGTGGAATGCGCAAGGCACCGATGTCACGACGCGACCTGCGTCTTGTGCTTGTCCGAAGCAGCGCCCCGGGAGGATCGCCGAGGCGAGCATTGCACTTAGGGCGACGGCTCAAACACGAAAGTGCATACTGTCTTCCGGCTGCGTTTGCTACGCGTTTGGCCGAGCGTAGGACATCGCGATCGTTTCAGTCAGCCCAACCTTGGACATACCACTACGCGTGGTGGCGCCTTTTCCCACCAAGATTCATTTGCATCGCGCACTGTCGAGCGCCATCTCGCTTTCAACGGCGCTTCAGGGCTCCTTGTCAGCCCCCCTTACATTACAACTCGTGGGCTCCATGGATCACGCCGCCCACACATCCGGCCGGGCGATCTAGATGCGCACCGTCACGGAAATGATCCAAAGCGCGAGCGCGGCAGGCCAAGCAGCCAACACCGTGGCAACCTCGTTCTCCACCATGGGTCACGTCCAAGCGATCCCCGGCTGCTGGTGCCGCGCGACCAATCCCGCACACAGATTTCGCCCGGATAGCCACATCTCCGTGACGGTGACACATTCCACGATCGGAACTGCGGGCTCCCTGGGCGCCGCTCACGGCACAGCGAAGTCGGCCCGCATGACATTTTGCGTGGATTTGACCCAAGAAGGCCGAACCAGCATGCTGACGGCAGATTGACGGACCAAGAAGTCCCTGCAGCCGCGGCCAAGGTGCTTTGGGCTATGCCGACGTTGCGCTAACCCCTCGCCCAGCACCGGCCCGCGGTGTCATCCGGGGGTGTGCCTGCGACCCGGACAGGGTGCGAGACACGGCACACAGCCCTGGAAGGAGCCACGACGCCCGTCCGCAAGACCTTTCCTTTGTGTGGAGAGACCCGGTGGCCGCGCTCCGCCTTGCGCACTAGGATGAACCTTCTATTGCCAGGACTCGGTCATGACGCTCGAAGACGTGATTGCCACCGCGACGCACTTGGCGGCCGCCGTCGAAGCGGGCGACCACAGGAATGCACGCCTGCTCGCGATCGACGTCGCCAAGTTCGCTGGCAGGGCGGAACTCCAGACGGTCGCCCAGACGGCGCAGCGCGTTGTTGATGCCCTATCAGAAGATCCGACCGAGGAGGGTGATCTGGGCCTGGCCATGATCGTGCTTGCCGACGAGATCGCCCTGTTGATCGACGGCGCGCACACCTCCGACGAGGAAGGCTAGGTTTTCGATCTGATCCGCCACGAGGCGGCGGACTGGCTGGGCACCACGTCTGCAAATCCTTCCGGGTCCGCGACCCTCGCGCCACCATGCGTGAGCATCGCGCGATGCCGGTGCCTCCTTCCTGTTGCGCTGTCGTCCCTGTCGTCATGGATGACCGGTCCTCCTGCCTTCTGGCGGGCAGGCGGGCGGCTTTCCGGCAACGCGCTCATGCGCACCTCCCCACCGGTGACATTCCGACTCGGGGGGTGGTGTGTTCGGCAGGCATGCAGGGACCCAACGTCTCATGGACAATCGGCCGCGCCACGGCACCCGTTGTTGGCGTCGGCGCTTCGTTCATTGAACTCGGCAGCGCGGCGGCCCGAACTGGCGAGGACCGGCATCACCCCGATCCCCGCCCCCGCTGATGTCAGCCGGTCCTTCGGACACCCATACGGCCGCGCGAACGACCGCATGGCGGACGTGCCCCAAGTAAGTCACCAGCCGCCCACGCCTCCCGGCGAAGCGGACCAGCTTGCCTCCGGGATCGACGGGAAAACAGCGAAAGCCGAAGACCCCGAAAGCGTGTCACATGCGTCGTCGCAGGAAAAGAGACCCTGGTGGCAAATTGAAAGGTTTTGACCGTGTATCGAAAAGCAGCGTATCCGCTCAATCGTCTAAGGCGCCGTCGCGGGATGCGACCGTCCAACCACCAGGCCGCCGGATGGCCCATTCGACTTCGCAAGCGACCGCGTCAGAGATGCGGGCCCATCAGGCAGACCGCGCCATTGATCCTCGGTCAAGCAGCCCCAGCGGCACCTTGCGCGGCCAGTGACACCTCCCCTTCCCCTGCCAGTTGGGCGGTAAGGTGGCGAAGTGTCGCTATACGGCTAATCGCGTCGCATGACGCCCTGATCATGTCGCAAGTGCGTTTCATGTCGCGACCCTGCACATGGGCCACGTCCTATCAACGTCTTCGCTTCCACGCCATTGCCGAGCCGAAGCATTTGAGCGAGCGATATTACCGCCTTATCGCGTCGCGATCGGGCGACGCAGCGGTGCGGCGGTGTGGAAAGCAGAGCGTGGCCGTCGCGATCTCATGCGCATAACCGGCACATCATGGCATGGAGCGCGGGCCAGGACCGGGAATGGTTTTTGTCCGCAGCCTCGCTCATGCCGTTCGACCGGCAAGCCCAACAGTGACGTAGCGCGCACTCCCGCGCATTGCGCGCACCGCATAGGAACCTTTCCTATTCAAATCCCCAAAACCCGGTGAGACGTTTGGATGGCCATTTGGCAAACAAATCATGGAGACAACATGGATACGTTAGATAGCCTGAAGCGTCTCGGATACAGCGCCACGGTTGCCATCGCCCTGTTTGGCACAAGCCTTCTCGCCCGGGCGAGCGATATCCCAGCACCGACGGGAAGTTCCCCCCAGATTCTGGTCGATCGGGCAGCTGCGCCCATCCATAGCGAAGATGACCTTTATCGCTATACGACGCTCACCCCCAAGGCGCAATCACCGCTGAGTCTGCTGTCGCCGCAGGGGCAGAAGCGGTTCCTGTCCTCACTGAAGTTCAACGACAACGGCCTTGTCGGCTTCAATTACGCCGACCTTCGGAACGAATTGACACCGGTGCAGATTTACCAGGTCCTCAGTCTCTTCGGCGCGCAGCGCCTGGCGGCAGTGGTGGCGGGCCCGAAGACCGGCCCGACCGAGGCGGACAGCGCACTTGGCCTCGTGAAGCCGGCCGAAGGGGTCGGTGACGATTACGAGGGATATGCGTGCCTCCACCCGCACACGTGCTCGAAGTCGATAAATGACATCTGCATGCGTGGCTGCTGAGCGGCAAATGCCATGGCCGCCAATGTTGCGGCCATGGTTCTCTCGGAGAAACGAATGAATCCTCTGCTTTTCCGCGCCTTGTGCGCATTGGCTGCGTGCCTGGTGGCTGGATCAGCGCTGGCCGGCACCACCAACGAGCTTCTCGACCGCTTGCAATCTGCAGCGCGCAGCCCGGCGGCATCCGACCGGGAGAAGGCCTCGCACTTGACGACCCTCTACGACCAACACGGCAGACCCACCCCGTCCTCAGCCAGCGCGCTGCCCGATAAGGATCTACGTGCGTGGTTCCTTGCGGCATTCTACGTCATCTACTACAGCGATAGCCCATCGCACCTTGGTGACCTTTATCTAATCAGGAACGTGCTGGTTGCCCATCAAGCAGACGTCCGTGTCGAAACCGACTATCTGTTCAGGGCGTTGGTCATGCTGCGCCGTTTTGACGAAGCAAAGCGGCTGTCGACGTCGTCTCCCGGAGCATTTGAATCCATCCCGGACGTCGCTTGGCTGCCGGGCGCGCGGGCGGCCGACACCCCCATTCTTGTGCCCGACCCGAACGGTCGTCGCCTGGAAGTGCGCCCCTTCAGGTTGCGGGACGATTTCACAGTCCTGGTGGTGTCACACCCCCTGTGCCACTTTTCACGGAACGCCTCCCGCGATATCACCGCCGATGGGCAACTCTCGCATCGGCTCGCCGGCCATATCATCTGGATTGAGCCACCCGGGCAGAAACTGGATATGACAGCGACGGCTGACTGGCAGCGGGAGCTGGGCGACCAGCCGGTGGTGTTGATGAACAGCCAGGGCGAATGGCCGTTGCTTGATTCGTTTGACACGCCAACCTTCTACGTCTTTCGTGGAAAAACCCTGGTGGGACACAAGGCGGGCTGGGCAGGGCCTGGGGATCGAGCGGCGCTCTCCGCGCTCCTGGACCGGGCAGCGGGTGGCCAAGCAAGCGAGCAGCTCGCGACCTCGCTTGCGAGCGGTCGCCTTTTTGAGGAACAAGGTTGTTGCAAGGATCAAGGCTGGCCGCACAGTGCTTCGATGACAAGTGCGAACGCAGGGACGATCTGGTGACAGCTGCGGTAATACCGATGGAAGCCCGGCAACCGTGACCACCGGTCCAGGGCCGTCATGGCGTGGCTTGGCGCCCTACGCAATATAACTACCCGCGCGGACGTACTCGTGAAGCTGAGTGTCCGGGCCGCCGCGACGAAGGATTCGACAAGGCGTGTAAACAGGTTCTTCTGTTCGTGGCCAGCGTCGTATGTGGTGAGCCGGTATGCTTTTCGAGATGGGCGCCTTTCGTGAACCTCCCCACTGAGAGGGATCACATTTCTGAGTGCACATAGCGCCGTCCATCCGCGCTTCAAGTCCGACTGGCAGGACGATCAATCGCCATTTCACCCCACGCAGAGCCGTAAATCCGGCGACCAGCGACGGACTTTCACATGTCCAAGCGGCAAGCCGCTTGTATGACCCACCAGCATCGGCAACCTCTGCGAACGTTCTTCGTTCTCCGATAATGCATGAGCGTTCCCGGATGAGCAACACAGTTGCATTCAGAGTGAGACTACCGAACAAGTTCTTGCGACACCCATAATGCCAAAGGCGACGCTCATGACAGCGGGCGTCACTGAAGACTTTCACCTTGGCACAAGGGAACGGGGATGACTTACCGCAATGGCTTCGACTCCCAGCTTCTTCCTGATGATTCGGTGCCCATCCTGATCGATTACCAACCCTGCCTTGCCCGATCTCATCAGCCGCGACCCACGCATTGTGGTCAACAAAACGACAGGCTTGGCCAAGACCGCAAAGGTCTTCAACGTGCCAACCCCGGTTCTCATTCGGCGGTCAGCGGCGTCGCGTGTTTCTGGAGCAGTAGCTTCTTCATGCGCCGGCTCCCGGCACACGCCGACCCGCGCGCCCCGCCACGCCTTGCAATGGACAGGACCGACCAAGTGGCTTGCGTCACCGGACCAGCAATGGCTTTGGTCAGCGCACGGCGGACACCGCCACTGGCATACCTCCGCCTCCCGTTGAATGCGATCTTGCCGACGCGTTTTCGACGTCCACGTCGCTCCTTCCCATGTCTTCCGACACTCGATTTGGCCACGTCGCCGATGATCCCAAGGCCACTTCCGTTCGTGCACGTGCGACAACCGTGTCCGCAAAAGAGCCCAAGTGAGTCGACCAACAACGATGACAACCCACAAAAGTGGAAAGGCAATCCCGCCTGCACGCGGCAAGATGCTCGACACACCACTTTCGGGTCGAAGACGGCCGAGGTTGTGATGCCCAGGGTTCGCTGTTGACCATGCATGGTCGCGACCATGCAAAAGCCATTACAACTCCAGAGACTGATCAATGATCGACTTGAACGGAAAGCGCGCACTCGTTACCGGCGGCTCCCGAGGCATCGGTGCCGCCATAGCACTGGTGCTGGCAGAAAATGGCGCCGATGTCGCAATCACGTACCAGCGCTCGGCGAACCCGGCGCAACAGGTGCTCGACTCGGTGAAAGCCCTAGGGCGGCGCGCCGTGGCGATTCAGGCAGATAGTGCCGATCCCTTCGCGATATCGACGTCAGTCAACGATACTGTGGCAGGTCTGGGGGGAATCGACATCCTGGTCAACAGCGCAGGCGTCGGCCATGTCGGCCTGATCGCCGACATTGATCTCGACGAATACGAGCGGTTGATGGACGTGAACGTGCGCGCGCCCGTCCTCTTTGCAAGAGCGACGATTCCGCACCTGCCCGGTGGCGGCCGGATCATCGTGATCGGCTCCGCGCTGGGCGAGCGCGTTCCCTTTCCTGGCAACACCGCATACGCCATGTCGAAGGCCGCGCTCACATCGTTCACGCGGGGCCTGTCACGCGAACTGGGGCCACACGGGGTGACCGTCAACCTCGTGCAACCCGGCGCGACCAATACGGACGCGAATCCTGCCGACGGGTCAACAGCAGCGTTTCAGCGCGGTTTGACCTCACTGGGGCGCTTCGCAGAGCCGCGCGACATCGCAAATGCCGTTGCTTTTCTCGCCAGCCCAGCCGCGTCGATGATCACAGGCACCACGCTAACCGTCGACGGTGGTGCCATCGCGTGAAGGACCACGAGTCCAGGGGGCCCACGCCCCATCGGCTACGGGCGGCCAGGCACGAAATGGCGCGCGAGATGGCCGTCGGCGTGGGGCGCATGCTGCCTCGGGCGAATGCGACGCATCGCGCATTCATTTCTCGCGAATGTTCAAGCCGAGCACTGGCATGACGCGCCGCCGATGGCACTTTCGACGTCGCCTGTGCGGCGCGCCGCTTCTTCTCAAGACCACGCAGTCCTCCCTGACGGACATCACGGGTCCTTGCGGCTTCATGCGCTCACGTTTGCTTCGGGCTTCGGCTTGATCCACAGCTGTGCCGCGCGTCGCGACAACTGCGCGAGAACAACGGAGGCGCTCAACACATCAACAGAAGCCTACCTATACGCCAGCGACGTGACCGAACGCCAGACGACGCCCAGCGCTGGCGATAAACGCCTCGAGCGACGAGGACGCCTTTTTCGCCCACCGTCGTCGGCAGCGCGTCGGCCCGTTGTTGCTCAAGGCCTGGATGAAACCGTCAGGCCCATCACACCAACATCAGGCAGAAAGGGACGCAGAAAGCGTGGCGCAGGGTCACCAATTCGGTCCAGCCGAAGCCGTCGACGGGCGCTGTCACCGACTGTGTCGACAGTGAGCAACCACTGGGCATTGCGGCCCTCTGTCAGAGCCGACTGACGACGCGATCCACCGCCGCCTGTCGGGGCAAGCTGACCCTGGATGAGCGCCCGACTCGACAGGGCAGCCTGTCGCCCCACTGTAGCCCCGGGGGCGGCGGCAAACACGAATAGCGGTACAGCCTTGCTAAAGCGCCGGCCGGCCCCGCCGATAAGCCGGTACAGGCCCAGCGGTTGGGTCACCCGTGAGGCAAGCCATGAGAACCCTGCCCCTTGCTGTCGCCATTCTGGCAAGCATCGCGTCCGGCCCCACCCTCGCAGCCTGCACCGCAAAGGATTTCAACATCGAAGCCTTCGCGGTCAAGTTGCAGCAAGGGTCAGGCCAACCACGTTTCAGCATGAAGGGCCAACTCGTCAACCACTGCGCGGAAGCAGCGGCTGCGCAGGTCCGCATCGATGCAAAGGACGCTTCGGGAAAGGTCATGGCCAGCAAGCAGGGCTGGCCCGCCGGGACGTCCAACATCGAACCGGGCAAGGCCGTTGACTTCGACCTGGGCCGTCTGTTCCGTTACCAGCCGGGCATGACCGACTACACCGTCCTCATCTCGGATGCCAAGACTTGGTAACAAGGACGTGCGGGCGCGCCGACGGCAGGCGGGGACCGCTGCGGCCGGCGGTGTGGCTCAGATGCCAAGGGGGTATTGCTGGACTCTCAGGCCGGTCCAGGCGTGGCGAACGGCACAACCCGCGTGATGCGCGGAATGTGCAACGTCGACCATCCGGACGCTCCCGCCGATTGACGGATGAAGTCAGTCAACGCGGGCACGCAGGGGCTGCGTCACCAACATCGGGCGTGGGTCCGCCGACTGCGCGGGGGGAGGCAATCGGCCTGGCATGGATTGCCATTTGCCCGGAGAAGCCAGGATGGAGTTCCCGCCCAGGTGTACCCGTGCCCACCGTCATCCGTCTGAATGATTACCTCCAATCCATGGGGCTGTATCTGTCGAAGGGCATGGGGGACGACAAGACCGCCAAGGGCTGGTCGGTAAGGTCGGTCGCCTATGGTGAGCTCGGGAGCTGGTGTCACCGACCCACCGGCGCCGCACTGTGGCACTGGTGGCTACTTACCTCTGCCGTCCAAGACGCAGAGGACCGCTGCCTGACCCTTGTGCTTGAGCACTATCAAACGGCGCCGACGGCCGAACTCGAAGCGCTGGTCGAGTGGGCGGACCGGCATGGAAACGTCCTGGGCGGCCCGTACGGGAACACTGTGTCGGGCGTGTTTGAACCGCTGTGCAATCAGCTGGCGGAGCATGGTCCTGGGAAAATGTACTCATGCAAACCTGTGACGCCGTCCCTGCGCCACTTGCCCCCTTTTTCCGGGATGCCGACTGGAGCGCACGCGCGGTGAAGAACCGTGTGCGCAGCCACAAGAACGGGACGTCACTCCGGCGAGGCCTAAATGGGGAACGGATCAGTCGGCTTGCGCGTCGGGCATGTCTGGAGCGCATCCGCCAGCTGCCTGCAGCCCCGAGGGAATGCCAGCCCCAGAGAAGACTCCAGGGCGTGCTTTTCTTGCTGGTGGACGAAACGGGTATCGACGTACTCCCCCTATCCGAAGGCCGGTTTAGGGCGGCTTGAGAGGTCCCTGGCAACTGGCCTTCCTGAATGATGTCGGACAGGTCGTATCAACCTGATCACCCTGGGTCAAGCCATTAAGTCGGAGCACTTGCTCCAGCTGCCGACCAGCCTCGAACGGCGACTGCTTGACTGGAAGGCGGCTCTGGAGGGCATCGCAAGCCGCAATCGCCGGCGTCAAACAGCACGCCCGGGGCGCCCTACAAACGCTTGGCGGCAAGTACCGGGCTTGTGGCACCCGGTGTTGCGGCCTCCAGCCGCCCACGCTCAAACGGTGCCCCCAACGCCGGCGGGAGGTCGCCGGCAACGGCCAGGAACTCTTCAAGCGTCATTACACCATTCGCCATCGCCAGCCTAAAGCGCTCCGGTCCGTGGTCCGTCAGTATGTGGACAATTCGCCACCGGAACTCCAAGGTGAGGTCCCGGAGCGTGTCACACACGGCCACCGCGTCCCTGTCCTCATCGACAAGCACAAAACAGGTTCCGTCGAGCTTACCGCGCTTTGAGCGGCCTGGTTCACTCAGGCGCAACCTCATCGACTTTGCGACATGCTGGAAGGTTTCAACGGCAGGGATTCTGGTGGCCATAACAACTCACTTGTCTGATTAGGGAAGGTGCAATCCGGTGTTGTCGGGCATATCGGGCGTGCCGCGAACCGCTGGTCACGGAACTGGCGTGGCTCATGCGGTACACGGAGGAACGTGCCGGCACGCCCGGGTGCTGTACGTCCGCGGCCAAAGCCATCTTGCGACCCGATATCCAACAGCCTCCGGGAGCGACCCGTCGAGGTTCCGGCGATTGAGGCGCTCCTGTCACGCAGGGTGGAGTCCCGTGGACTGTCGAGAAGTTCACCGGGGCTGATGGGTCGGTCGTCCACCGACTGATTGAAACGACGCGGGCCCGTGCCTGCACCAGGCGACCAGCGTGATCCCGGATTTTGCGCTCCCGGTCGGCGGTGGTGGCGCACACGTCCACTGCATCGAGGTCTTCGTCGACCATGACGTCGACGTTTCCGGCTTCCGACCCGAGCGCAGTGTGGACGGCTTCGGACAAGCGGAGGTCCATGACACCCGCGATGTGCTGGAGGAGATCGAACTGGAGATGGTCACCGGACGACATGGATGGCATTCTTTGGGGATACACCATCCTGGAGCACCCTGGCCATTCGTCAAGCGTGCTGCGGTGACCTGTGCCAAGGACTGTCACAAGCCCTTGACCGTACTGGATATAACCGAAAAGATAACAGGCGCCGCTTTCGGTGACAGGCGCCGCGACGCCGACGTACCCGATGCAACCGATTCCTGCTGTCGCTCGCGGCCGAGTCGCGGCGTTTATCTTTCAGTGCCGCCAATTGCCTTTCGTCGTGCAGGCAGACCGGACATTCCCGCGATTTGCCTTCCAATTCTTGCAGCACTCGATCGCACCACCCGCACCCGATGCTGTCTGCGGGAATCAGCCTTCGCCAATCATCGAAACGCGACAGAAATCCGACCATCTTCTCTACTGTGGAACTCGTGATTGCCGCCCTGCTGCACCACAGTCGCACAGAATCCACAGTAGTTCCTGCGTAAACCCACCGGGCCGACTCGCCGCACTAAAGTTCCGCTGGTCCCGGCCGATGTCTTGCGAAACCCATGGAGCAGAACCGATGGAATGGAGCACTCCTCCACAAGATGAAGAGGTACGGCAAGGCGACATCCTCATGGAAAGGCCCCCACGTGGCGGCCAGCCGGCGGCCATGTCCATCGTGGTAACGGCCGACTGTGACATCGCCCAACGCAAATTCGGCACGCATCTCGCGTGCCTGAGGCTGGTCTGGTACCCGGACTATGTCCGCAACACGTGGGCCGAAAGCGAGCGACTGAAGCTGCTGAAGGCCTACGGTGAACGCTTGGGCGCGCGGCTGCGCGCCCTGCACAGCGCCCAACTCGGTCAGGACAGCACACTCTCGGATGCCGCCGCACTCGACTGGCTCCGTCGTGAGGACATGCATGCCATCCTTGATGCACTCGACGTGCCAGAAGGGTCGCACGCCGGATTCACGCGGGAGTTTGGACCAATCCAGGCCGGCCTGCGGGCAGAAATGGACCAGCCAGACGCCTTCGAGCGCTGCTTGGCCCTGCGTTCGTCGGTCAAGGCCGAAAGCCGAGCCACGGCCATTGCTGCGCTGCTGGAGAAGGCGGGTGGCCAGAGCAAGTTTCCTGACGATGTATTTTTTCTCCCTGGCCTACCCGGATACGACGTGTCCCCGGCAGTCGTTCTGCTGCGGGAGCTGGTGGCGACGAACACCGAGCATGTCGTTCACGCGAGTTCGGATGCAGTCGCGTCCCATCACCGCGTGCGCGTGGGGCGCCTGATTGCCCCCTACAAATATGCCCTGACCCAGGCGTTCGGGAACCTCTATTCGAGAATCGGCATGCCGACCGAATACGAGGTGCGACGCGACAGCGGCAAGGCCAGTATCCTCGAGTGCGGATGGATCTGACATGAAAACGATAACGATTGACCAAAAGTCGATGGACGCCGCGTCGGCGCATCAGCTTGACCTCGATGCCATCGTCGAGGCACTGGGTCTCCCGGACGGAACGGACACCATCCGCTGTGGTGTTGTCGACGACCACGGCTTTGTCGTCTCGGGAAACTACCAATCCGGAGACGCCCTGCTGACCATCTCCCTTGCGCCCGACGGCCCCCTTGCCGTCGCGTCGATACCGGCTCGCGGGGAAGCGCTTGGCCGTATCGTCAAGGCCGCGGCGCGCATAGCCTCAGGCCGGTCCCGCGCCATCACACAGGCGTGGAAGCCGTTCCACCACGGCAATCTTTTGTCCTTCCACGCCGACCGCTTCGTGCGACGCGAAGGGGGCGGCAGAAGCGAGGACGGGCGTATCGTCTTGCGCATCGACGGCGGCGGCAAGCGCATCTTCGCCTTCCTGCTCGACAAAAGCGGGGTCCGGGACATCTCCACGTTCGTGCCCGATGAGGCGCTCGTCAATGAGGCGCTGGGATTGCTTCCCGCCTTCCTCGCCACACCGGTCGCTGGCCAAGCCGTTGATGCCGAAGGCACCTTCAGCCTCGATGGCCGCCTTCCCAATGACAATCCGCACCAGAGCACTACCCAGTGGTACGACACCTGGTTTACACCCGCGCAGCGAGAGTTCGTCGATAACCAGGACGACGGCGGGCTTCGCCTGCTCGGCGCCGCAGGAACCGGCAAGACCCGCACTCTCGTGGTCAAGTGCCTTCGGATGCTGCGTGCCGAGCCTCCAGCCCGGCAGTTCGAGCGAATCCTCTTTTTGACGCATGCGACCCGTACAGTCGAAGAGATTGAGGAGATGATCCTGACGATGGAGGGCGATGCCGGCATCGACCTTCTGACGGGAGAGCGACCACGCCTGTCGGTGCAGACCATCTACGATCTGGCCAGTGCCCACATGGGTTACAACGTATCGGACATTTCCCCCATCTCCATTGACGGGCAGGATGGACGGGACTACCAAGCCATCCTGCTCAACGACGCCGTCGACGAGTTTGTGCGCGGCAACTGGGTAACATTCAAAAGTGCGTGCTCCCCTCCCCTGCGGTCATACATCGAGGCAGACCGGGACTCAGCAGTACGCCGGTTCTTCCTGTGGGAAATTCTCAACGAATTCGCCTGCGTCCTTGACGCGGACGGAATCCGGACCGATACCACGCGACGGCAGGCGTACGCAAACAACAACCGTCGACGGTCATGGATGTGGGAGCTACCCAAACGGGAAGACCGTGAGGTCGTCCTTGCGCTCTACGACCTCTTCCGCGCCAAGCTGCGCAGCAACGGGGTCATCGGGCTCGACCAGATGGTCACCGACTACATGGGCTACCTGGAAACCTTCCGGTGGGAGGCCCTGCAGACGAAGGAGGGCTTTGACGCCATCTTTGTCGACGAGCTGCATCTTTTCAACCGGCAGGAACGGATGATATTCAGCCACCTGCTTCGCAACATCGACGAGGCGCCACGGGTGTACCTTGCCTATGACGCCAAGCAGTCGCCCCGCGACACCTTCCTCCAACTGCCCAGCATGGAGGCCAGCGCGCTCGATCTGTGGAAGGACGCAAAATTGAAGAAGGTGCGCAAGATTGAACTTGCCGATGCCTTCCGTTATACCCCGCAGATTGCCGCAACCCTGCGCGCCATTGACGCGGAGTTCCCCGGCCAGAACCTTGGCGAGGACTGGGTGCCTTACACTGCCATCTCAAAGTTGCCGGACGGCCCCGCACCGACGCTCTACACGCTTAAAAATGCGAGCGAGGTCTACGGCCAGGTGTTTGCGCGTGCGCGCAAGCTGCAGGCGGACGCCAAACCTGGCGCCCGGATTGCCGTCCTTTGCCTGAGCCCGAGTCATTTCTCCCGCTACCTGTCGCGGAGCGAACAGCGCGACCGTTTCACGGCAATTGCATCGCGCGACGATGCCAGCGGCTCGTTCGGCAGCGCAAGAAAATTCATCTTCAGCATGCCGGAGTATGTCGCGGGCCTGCAGTTCGACACGGTTCTCCTCATCGACGTCAACAAAGACGAGGTTCCCGAGGGGCCGATGACCTCGAGTGCCCGTCGGCACTTCGCTTCCCAGGTCTACCTTGGCGCGAGCCGAGCGGAGCACACCTTGGAGTTCTATGCCACGCGCGAAGGGGGCGGGCATGCACCTCTCCTGTCCCGCGCACTTGCCAATGACCATATCGATGAGCTCGCGGACTTTCCCGACTGATGTACGCCGTTCCCCGACGCACACACTCACCACCGAGACCTGTCATGACTAAAACTTTGGCCGGGGCGCACTTACCGGCGTCCTGGTGGTTGCCATCAGGCCACGCCAGAACGGCGAGGGCGTGGATATTGAACCCACCTACTACTTCCTGTGCTGGAACGGGGTTGCGTGTTCGCCTCACCTGCACATCAACCCGCTGGCAGCCATTGATGAGTTGCTGTCTGTCGAGCGCGCTGAGGCGTACAAGACAGCCCACCACCGTGCGGTGATTTCAAATCTCGAGAGATGGTATCCCGCTGCTTCGGCAGTCCTCCAGGCGTGGACCACGATGGCCACAGTGGACTGGTCGAACAAGCCCACGGTAGCGAGCACCACCGCACGAGCCTGCAGTGTCGATACCGATGCCGCCATGGACCTCGTTGGAATCGACGCAGACGAGGTCGCGGAATTCCGGCGCGAGCTGCCCGGTGCGCGACCGCCTGAGGTAGCGGGCAGTGACCTCCCCGACGAGGTGGCGGTGCGACTGGGCATACCCAAGTCCGCCGCACACCCGACGCCGGCCCGACGCCGGGTCCGTCTCTGACTACAGGCGGCGGTTGGATCGCGCAGGAGCGCTCGCTGCGGGTAACGTCCCGATTCGACGAGAAATCTCGCCGTCGATGAGTGTCCGGGCCCATTCACGACCCACATTGAATGGTCCAATCGCCCAGCCATCGGGACGCCGCCAGTTCCGCCAGACCTCCTGCGCGCACTGGCGCCACCCTGATCCTTGCATGCGAGGTGTCCCCCAGCCGAGGCTGGGTGGGGCCTTGGCGCATTCCAGCAGCTCGAAGGCATCTGCGAGCGCCGACGGCAATGCATCGGGCGGGTCAATGCCCCATTGTCGCCCTTTGTCGAAGACCCGACGGATGGCGTCGAGTTCCTCCGAGGTGCTGCATTCGAGCAGGACCGTCAGTGCCTCGGCCACCCAGGCGCGCAGGGCGACGACGGCGGTGTACCGACGCCACCAATCAATCGCCTCGGCAACTGACGCGAAGGTGACGCCGGGGCAGGCCCCGGCGGGCCTGCAATCTGCAGTCGCCATCGGCGCCAAGGCTCCGATGCCCTCGGAAGTCTGACGAACGCAAGGCCAATGGCCTCAAGGTCATTCTGGAAATCAATGCGATTCACGGTTCGGGTGTCGCGGGCGGCACGCCGCCCTTCCCAAAGACATAGATCTACCCTGGTCTGGCGCGCTGTCAACAGGCAGGAGGCTATGGACTGGCGACAGGATGTCGCGCGACTGCCTACATTCCGCGCCCCTCACGCTGCCCGGTCACACCCGCCACGAGGAGCAAGGCCGCAGAGCGGGCGGTTGCCGACGGCATCCATAGACCCGCCGCAGGGCGCTGCGCGGGAGGATGCGGCGCTGATTCCCCCCCTCCCGCCAGCAGCCGTCCCGGTTTCATCGCCCCGTGGGCGGGGACGCGACCATTGCCGGGTTTCGACAAACGCCGGGGCGGCCTCACCCTAGGGCACGCGCCTCAGCCGGTCTTGCTCTTGTTGGTGAGCTCGACAAACATGCGCACATCGTTGGGCAGCGCCCCCTTCGTTTCCTGTCCCTGGATGGTCACGCTGCCCGTTGCATAGCAGTTGACCACCAGGCCATCGGCAAACTCATACTTGATGCCATGGGGAATGGGGGTGGCCATGGCGCGCGTGGCAAAAACGCCTGCAGTGACGGGAGGTCGAAGCACTTGAAGCTGTCTGCGGAGGTCTCGACGATCTTTTGCACTGTTGTTGCCCCTGTCGCCGGAAATTCGGCGGACGGAAGAATGGGGCTCTGTGCTGACAATTCCAAGGCGCCAAACCAGGTGCCGGGCACCCAGTCGACCGCCACCTTCCGGGCAGAGCCCAGAACCGGAACGCGCCGGACGGGTCGCTGTGCAATTCCTGTTCGAGGATGTCGACGGCCGTGTCGACATCGTCCGCGAGGTAAATCCAAGATTCGCCTGCATCTGAGTCAGGGGTGCCGTGCATCGGTTCAAGCGTCCCGGTGAGCGGTCCGCCGGTCCCCGGCGCGAGGGCACTGTCCACGTATGAATGCGTGCTGCGCAGACGGTTTCCCCGCCCTTCCCGGGACCGATTCCTGCCCCTTGCATCTCATGCGGCTCAAGCTGGACCATCTTGACGCGTCGGCAAAGCGAGATGGGATGATCGAATGCCCGGTGCATGTCGCCTGCCGCATGGTGCCCAGGGACGAACCCTGGATATAAACCTGTCTCCCGGCGCATCCGGCGCAGCAGCTGCCGTGCTTGAACGGAGCAACGGCGCCGGATGCATGATGCGCCAGCATCTCATCCGGCGAGACTGCCCCGTCGTAGTGTGCCCCACACACGGATGCGTCATCCAGGATCACAGGGGTTCTCATGCAAGCTGCGCCACCCAGTCGTACGACCATTGCCGGGCTGTTCCTCTTCATCGTGGGCTTGCTGTTGCTGCGGTTCTTTCCACGCTCTGGCGCACTGGCAACTGCCGTGGGCCTGTTCGTCCTGCTGTGCGAAGGCACTGGTGCGGGGTGGCTGCAGCTGTTGGGTGAGGCCCGGCACGAGTGGAAACTTGTCGGGCGGCATGTGCGTGCACGCAAATACCTCGCCATCCGGCGCATGCGGCGAGCCGTTGCTCCGTCGGCCACCATGGCGCTTGCGTGGCAGGCATTCATCGTTGTTGTTCTCATTGCGATCCTCTCGCCGGCGACAGGCCTGTCGCCTTTTGCCCAGGGCGCCGCTGTCGACACCCTGACCTCCGTCGGCGTGGTCATCGCGATGGTGGATGTCTTGGTCATGGGCATGGCCGCCTTGCGTCTGCAGTGGGCACGCACAGCCGGCAGGGGATTCAAGACGCTGTTCGCCGCCCTCATCACGGCCCTTGCCTTCGCAGCTGCACGCCGGCTGGTTTTTGATTTGACCGGCGAGGATCCGATGAAGTTTCCCGGCGCACTCGCCGTCATCGGTTTTTTCTGTCTACCCTTCGCCTGGGCGGTGGTCATCGGTGTCGTCGCCACACTGATGGTTCTGCCCGCGATGGCCTGGACCCTGACAAGGGACACTGATGACCACCACGGCCAGTTCGTCGCCCGTTGCGCCCAGGGTGTCCGCCTCGTCCTCATTGCGTGTGCCGTGGCTGCGACCTGCAGCGCCGTCACGCTCCCTGACCTTTCCCGCCCCTCCTGGCTACGCAACACGGGCCTTGCCATTGTCGTGGGCCTTGACTTCTGGAACCAACCCGCATGCGGCGCCGACCGGCGGCCCTCCGCCCGCGTTTCAGACAATCGCTACCTTGTTGTGGTCGACAAGCCCGGTGCGCCATCGCTCGAGCCGATGCCTTGCCCGTCTCATTGAGTGGACCGATGGCTGCCGGAGTCAGCCCCTTGGTAAGCAACCCCGAATGGTGGCGACCGGCATCTACCGCTCCGCTCTTCCGAACGCTTCCCGACTAGCACGGCCCCGGACTGCGGTCACCGGCGTTCAAACCTAGCTCAACCCCGCCAGCATTCGCGCCATATATCACAAGTCTCTGAAAAATAGACTCATTTCAAGTTTCATGCACAGGCTTATCTCAAAATGTGAAAAGTTCGCATTGACATGAGACGCCTTTGAGCGTGATATCGGACCATGACCGTTCACTTCCGCAAACCTACCCAGATCGAAGTGCCCACCGAGGCCCATGCTGAGGCGTGGGCGGCCGAGTTTGGGGTATCGGTTCATTCGCTGCTGACCGCCATGCGCACCGTCGGTACCGATGCCGAGGCGGTCGGGCAGTATCTGGCAGCCTTCCGCGAGCCCATGGGCGCCTACGTCGACCAGATGAAGGCACGGCTCGACGAGATTGAAGTCCTGGTCGAGCGGCTCGGCGAGGAGCGACGCAGCATCGTGTCGTTTCTTGAAGGCTTCGCGCAGTTGCAGCGCACGCAGCGCAACCAGCGGATGCATGCAGCAGCTGGCTCGACAGGGGCCGACCTCTACACCTTAACAGTCACGGCGGAAGGGGGATCCGTACAGGATCGGCGGGACGGCGGGGTCGGAAGCCCGCCTGTCCGCGATGTCTACCGTGCACCGCAGGGATCGTCAGCCGAGATTGGCGACACCGTTTACCGCTTGCTGGCGGATGGGCGACGGCGTTCCCTGCACGAGATCTTGTCGTTCCTTGAGGTGCGCGGCATCGCCGCCAAGGGCGCCAATCCGTCGGCCTTCCTCAGCACCCTGCTCAGCCGCGATGAGCGGTTCGACCCGAACCGCCGTGACGGATGGGGGTTGAAGGGACGGCCATGAACATGAAAACCCGACCTCGTTGCGAGCGAGGCCGGGTTCATTCCAACGCGCTTTGAGAGGCGCCCCATACGGCGAACGGTCTGCTCGCCCCAGGAGGTAGGACAGTGACTGGCAATCGCGCCGCAGCAAGCTAAACGCCGGACGACGGCTTGGCTTTCATGTCCGAGCCCATCGTCCCATGCGGGCGACTCAACATTCAACCCAGCGATCTTCACACTCCCACGTGCCCCTGGTGCGTGTCCGAATGCGGCCATCCGCCCTGAATGCTGAGCGCAATTTCCATCGTCAAGTGCATGCCCTGACGCACGCGTCCCAGCGGGACCCGGCCGGGCCATGCCGAGGATATTGCCATGGCTGACTGCCAGATCACCTGTATCACCAAGCCCCACCCCGACAGCCCCCACGAGCACATCACCCACGTGGGCAACCCGCCACGGTGGAAGTGGTCGCGCGAGGAAGTCATCCGCAGCATCGACGCGAAGACCAACACCTTCTTCGTGCGAGACCCGAAGACAGGAAAGCGCTCGGAGGTCGGTGTCGTCCGTCCGAGTGGGCGCCCCGCGTACCTGCGCACCTACGCCGACGGTGACTGGAACAACAACCTCCTGGCGTTGAACCAGTGCCCCATCTGAAACGCTGAACCGACAGCGGGCATCTCCGTGGAAAAAAAACGGTGATGCCCGCCCCGCGATCATCCAGTCATTCGAGGTTGCACCAACATGACCAACGCATTCGTTGAATACCGCCCCAAATCGGCCGACCAGACCCATGGTGTCACCCATCATGTGGTCATCGTCCACGAGCAGGAAGTCCACCGCGCAAACACGCAGCGCGAAGCGGAGACCTGGGCATGCAAGCAGGGCTACAGTGTCCATGTCGCCCGTGAACGACACCGGCAGGAGCGTCCCAATCCGGCGCACTGGCGCAAGTCCGACTGCCGCTGACACGGCGGACCCTCCTCGCAGGCACCCATGGGACCGGCAGCGGCAGCGATACCGCTGCCGGTCCTCCTCACCCACGGTGACCGCGCTTTGCATGGGGCACTGCGCACCAACCATCGGCGGCGGCCTCCAGGCGCCAGCGGATCACCTTGCGGCCGGGGACCTTGATGGGCCGGGGTGTCAGCTGCAGTCCCGGTCGTGCGGGGCAGGCGGTCGCGGCGTGTTATTCAATCATCATCGGCGCATCCTGTTGGAAGAGCCCAAGGCCGCCACATGGCGGCCCCACCGCAAGGCTGCTGCGACCGATTGTCGGGCCGGTTGCACCCGCCCGGAGGTTCGACACGCAGAGCTGCTGCGCGGCCTTCTCGGCCGAAGTGACCTCGGCGGCTGCGATGCGTCAAAGGCGGACTCCTCGTGCATGGTGCGCCGAACCTGCCCGAGGTCCGCCACGCGTCGAAGAGTTCCGGCGCTCCTCGCTGGCAAACCTCGACCGAGGTTTGCCCGTAGATGTCCGGGACGTCACCCTAGGCACAGACCTCGAAGAGCACCGTCATCATCGCGTCCATCGTGTCGTCCGGGGTCTCGTGATGAGAGCGTCTTGCGTCGACGAGCGCATGGAGCGCGGTCAGCCCGTCTTCGTCCGTCGCGTCGGGGGCGAGATCCCGCGGACTTTGCAGGAGCGAGGCGAGGAGGTTTGGTGCCCGGTCTCACACCACACGCGTGATGAGTTCACCGTCATCGATGTCGTCGTCCGAGTCCATCCCTGCCGCACTGAGTGCATCGAGCAGGACGGCCTCACGGTCGATACACCAGAGACGGCCGATGGCGTGCCCTGCCCACTCGCCGGCCCCGGGGCGCGACAGGTTCGCGCCATGTCGACTGAGCAGTTCGACAAAGGATGTCGGGTCGGGATGTGGGTTCGCGCTTTGCCAGGCGCGGATGAGGCACCCAGCGGATGGTCCTCCTGACCATCGACACCATGGACGTCGGCGCCGGATTCCAGCGCTTGGGTCATCGCGGCATGGTCGAGTGCTGCACAGGCACGGAAGAGGGTTTCGGTTGCACCGAAGGGTGCGGAATGTCGTCCTGACATCGTGGAGCTTCTTTGGGTTGTTTCACCATCCTGGCGTGGGTCCGGCATCTGTCAAGCGGGTGTCTGGTTTCCCCTACAGACAAGGGCATGCAGACATGGATAATCAGCGTGACAGGCGGCCAAATGTCAACGACCAGACGGCCAGCGCAAGAATCATTCACCTGTCAGGAGAAACAGCCCATGATCGATGGCACGTATCTGCACATCGAGGTCGACACGGTGACGAGCGTGCAAGGCGTCGTCATTGTCGCGTTTACCGAATGGACGGTACAGGTTATGAATGGAAATCAGAGCAAGAGGCTGGAACGTCGGGTCTTCCGGCTAAAGGGCCCCAACCAGAATTATGGTGGGAACCCACATGGCTCGGAGGACGACGCAAAGCAGGCGCGAGAAGAACTTCTTCGTGAAATGGCGGGCCAAGCGGGCTGGATGACCCTTTACTTCGTGGCTGACCAGGCAATGGTGACGCGAAAGTTTACCGGCGTCGTGCTCGTGGGCGAGGAAGGCGACGACCTGTCGGGGCTTCCAATCAAAGACATGGACTGGACGCCTCCTGGGCAAAGGCACTGAACCTACAGCCGCCGAGGTCTGCCTGCGTGTTGCGTCGAGGGCCACAATGCGGAAAACCTCTCGGCGGTGGAACGGTTGATCTCGTCGATGAGACGATGGGCAACACCAGGATGACGTGGCGACATTCCATCGACATCGTCAAGCTCGGGAATGTGCACAGCCATGATGCTCGACGCAGCCCGCCATCCACTCTCGCTCAGGTATCCGCCATCATGCCGGAGCAACCAGGCCGGTTCACCAAATACGCACCTTGCCCATGCCGACATGAAGCCGGGAACGTTGAAGCAGGAGCCTGTATTGTTCATGTCGAGCGCGGCGCGAATGTCGTCGATATCCGCCGCGTCCATCGATGGTACCGTTCTGCGAAGGCGGTACACGAGCTCGAACGTCCAGAGCCGTGCGGCCCATTCCCGCTCGGTACCCCGCCTGACGTCATCCATGTCCGTGAAGTAATGCGGAGGGCTATCCATATGACCGGCATTGACAACGATCGCCTGGCCAGGCTGCAACGCATGCTCCGGGGGAAGACGCCGCAGGTCGCGACCAGCCGCGCCAAGCAGCGACAGCAGCGTCGCCTCTGAAAGAAAACAGGGTGTCCGGTCCTCCTGCCACCAGGTCGATCGAAATCCATTGCTCGCAAGGGGATCGCAGGGCATTTCGATTCGTACCGCCACGTCGTCCAGTGGGCAATGGGGACGCCAGTCGGCCGGGGCGACCCGCGTTCCGGTGCGCGCCGACTCAGCCATTGTCACGCTGCCCCGGGCAACACGTCATACGCAACCAACACCAGCAGCCGCGCGATGTGCAGGTCAGGATGGAGGGTAGCGATGGCCCGACCCGACGTGTCACGGGCCCTCCCCCACCCCATCAAACCCGCAGAGCACCAGCACACGACGGACATGTTTTTCCTCCCACACCGCGTCTGGCCAGCAGGTGTGGTAACGCGTGCGCAAGTCCGTCACGAGGGCGCGGGCCATGTCGATGTCGACCATGGGCGTGGCGTCATCGTCAAAGGCCGGGATGGGAAAGCCCCGCTTCCACATCTTTCGCAGATCATTGAACGCCATGCCGATGAGGTCGTTCGATGGATTGGCGATGACAAGCTTGACCAAGGTGCGCAGACGGTCGCGCTCGACGTCGCGTGCAAGGCCTGGGTCGATGGCGAGGAAGGTCAGGACCGTGCGGCCGATGGGCTGGAGGTTGCCGAGTGCAATGACCGTGCCCGGGTCAGAAGACCCAAACGGATCGGCGCGATGCTGGAGATGGAGAATGTCCACGTCAGGTCCTCCCCGGTGCGGGGGGCCAGGTGCAGGAGACACGGGTCCGGGGACCAGCGGATGGGTGCGTGACGACGCCCGTGAAGACGTCGATGGTCTTCACAAAAAGGCGGGATGGGCCGAAATTCCGGGCGTTGCGCGATGGGTTCAACAGAGGTTGGGGTCGCATCTTAGTGTTCTCCTGGGATGAGGATTGGGAGGGAAATTCACAGGGTTGGGTCCGGAAATGGAACGGACCCGATTGCGGATAAATCCCTGATCCCAAAGCTCTTCACAGATCGGTTTCAAGCGACATTAGAACGGGAGACATGCGTCTTTTCACACCCGAAGAGATGAGTCTGGCGGGGGATTGGCGTCCGACAGCCATGGCCCGACACTGCAATTCCGGGAGGGGATCACGGCAGCCCTGTCATCGAGTTCGGGATCGCTCCAACGTTGAACACTGGCGAGCCCTGACAGAGAATCCCATCAGCAGACCATCGGCGCACCGGTATGGAGCAGCCTTGAAAACCGAACTCTCACCGCTGACCGGATTCGATCCACCCGTGCTCCACGCCCTGAACGCCGTTGACAACAGTGCGTCGATGCATGCCGAGCACGATCTTCTCCCGCCCGGCCAGCTGTTCCATCGGGTGTTCGTCCGCGTGGTCGAGACCGGTGCTCGCCTTGCCAACCAGGCAAGACAGGCAGTCTCGTCGCACGAAACGCCGACGCACGATGAGCAGGATGCGGCACTCCGGGATACCTTGCTCGCGTTCCTGCATTCGCTGGCAGGCTATCTAGAGGCCTGCCGGTCCGTCATTGTGTGCCTTGCACCAAATGGCAAGGATCGTGAGCGGATGTTTGCATCCTTCCGCAGGTCCATCGCGCAGTACCACGCGCACGTGATGATGCTCATCAACCACATCAAGCACCGCCACCGCATGCTGCGCACCGTTTACGGGCTCTGGCTGGCGGCGGCATGGTCGGCTACACGCTCGAAGCTCCCGCCGGCAGTGGCGTCATCGGGCAAGACACCGCACTCCATGCACCCAACACCGCGTTTTCCCTCAACCGGGACCTCCGCTTGCATGCTTGCCACATCTATCTTGCCGCTGCTGCGCTGAAATCTGCCCTTTCGCTCGGCGACGTGCCGCCCACGGGCGAGCCGACCGCTCGTGCAGCGTCGCGGGCGGCGGGCCACTTCCTTGCGTCGGTCGCCGCCGTGCCCCTCCACCTGTTCCCAGACGAGACGAGCATGCCGCTCCCCGACGTGCGCGTCGGGCCCGACGACGTGGCCCGCCTCAAGTATCCAGCGCCGTTTCCCCCTGGTGTGCGCAAGACGCCCGTCAAACGTTTTACCCTCCGCTTCGAGGCAGCCACCGGGATGTCCTATGTCATGCCCTACCTTGCCCGACGCGATTACACGAAGCGCTGAGCGTATCTGGTAGCCGCGGGGACGGTGGCGTCTGTCGCCGAACGCCCCCTCCGGGGAAGGACTGTGGTCATGCTATTGTCCGCGCCAGCACCCGGCCGCAGTCGCAGGCTTTGGGATCAAGACAAGGCTCAATGAGTGGCGCCGGGGCCGGCCAGCACACCACAGGGAGGAGACATGGGATTTCTCGGACATGACGAGAGCGGGCTGTCCATCAAGGCCATGAGCCTTCACGTCGTCGGCGTGCCGTTGACCGACTTTGTCCCGGAAAAAGCATTCGACGACGTTTCGGAGGAAGCGTTCTTTCTGACCCGCATCGTCGAGAACGATGCTGATGCCATCTTTTCCTTCGTTGACGGAAGCACCACCCGGGAGCTGCTTGAGAGCATGACCGGCGGGACCCTTCCCTTCGAGGAGGGTGCGCAGCGCCTCGCACGCGCCTTCAACACCGCGCATGTGGCCACGAGCCGCGACGGCGCATTCTTCGTCATCGACCTTGAGGTCGCGGACGGTTCACGCATTTACTGTCTCATCAAATACGACTACAGCGAGGCGGTGGTCCGTCGGCAGGTAAAGGGAAAGCAGCAGCTGCGAAAACTTGTCCAGGCGTTTGTGACCGACAAGAAAGCCGTGCAGAAGATCTGTCTCATCCGGGCGACGGACGACGGTGTGCAAGCCTCGGTCGCGGCGCGGGACCGGATGCGCCCTGCGCCAGAACTGAGCGATTACTTTTACGATTTCCTCGGCGTGTCCCGTGAACGCACGGATGCTGACTTGACCAAGGCCGTCTTGAATGTCGCGCGGCTCGTGCTCCAGGAGCAAAAAGCGAATCTGGGCGACCGCTCGGTGGCCATTGCAATGGGTGAGTTCGAAAACGCGTTGAGGCTTCGCCCCACGGTTGATGCCGAAGTCGTCGGGGAGATTCTCCTCGGCGTCCTTGGCAACCCGGACGATGAGAAACTGCAGAGCGCCGTTGGCCGGTCCGTTGACCGGAAATTCGAGTCCGCGCGACTGCACGGGCTCGGTTTCAAGCCGGACCCTTCCGCATTGAAGACGCCCAAGTCAGTCAAGCTCGAAACCGAGGAAGGCGTCGTCGTCCGCTACAGCCAGCGCGCAGGCGAGACGCTCGTGCGCCGCGAGAAGAAACCAGGTGGTGGGGAAACCATCACCATCGAGACTGATGCAGCGGTCCGGGAAACCGTGACCAAGGTTGGCTGACCATGTCCATGCCCGACCTCGGTGCGCTCATCAATGCGGTGCAAGCGGAAGGCAACTGCCTCGCCCGCGAAACGTGGAGCAGCGTACTCGTCTCGGGCCTGGATGAGGACATTGCCCGCTCGATGGCTGGTCTGGCGACCATCGCAGGGTGCCGCTTTGCCATTGTCGACAGTGCAGACAATGACCTGGACGTTGGCGAGATTGATGCCTTCGGAGGGCCATACCGAATCAGCATCGCCAAGGACGATACGGCAGACGTTGGGTGGATCCTCACCGTCCGTGCGATCGAGCCCCTGCTGCTTGAGACGAGCGACCGCAGCGTTGTCCGTATTGCCGGCCTGAGCGCCCCGGTGGTGGCGCACGGCCTTACGCTATTGCCGTGGGAAGATGCCGTCTCAGCCGCCATCCACCCGACACCGAGTGGTGTTCTCAAAAGCCCGAGGTCCTTTGTCCGCGAGTACGGCGACCGGCGCCTTGCACCAGCATCCATCGCTCCCTGGGTGCTTTCGACTCCCATCTGGCTCGAAGACGCGATCTTCCCGCGCTGGGCAGCGGTTGCCACGTCGCAATGCCTGACGGCGCTCGGCAACGAAGTGGATCAGGGATCGTCGGCCGTCGTGTTCAAGGGACCGCCGCGCGGCTTGCTGACTGTCCCCACCGGCATTGTCGACGAGAGGTTCTTCCTGGCCGTCCAGGCGTGCGCGGCCTGGGTTTACGAGACGCCGACGGAAACGGAAATGCGCCATCCGCTGATGTCCGCTGAAATTGCACGGTTCTCGTCAGTCGATGGGACAATTGCAGCAAGCTCCGACACGTTCGCCCGATCGCTTGACGGTGCCCGCCTTGCCTATGATCTTGGCATGTCCAAGCTCAGCAGTGACACGCTCAAGATGCTGACGGATCTTCGAAAAAGTGTTCTCGATGAGTCCACCAAGGTTGCCGACAGCACGCGCCAGCTGGTGGCTTCCGTTGCCACAACACTGTCTGTGGGCGTCGGCCTTGTTGCCGCCAAGGTGGGCACTAGGGCCGACGGTCGCATCATCGGGGCCATTGCCGTCATCGCGTCTGCGTACGTTGCGGCCATCGTATGGTCGGGTTTTCGCTCAATCCGGCTGCAAGACGCAATACGGTTGCAGTGGAAGCCGCGAACCTACGGATTCATTTCCTCGGACAGCTACGCGAGCCTTGTTGACACTCCTGCCCGGGACGCCGCCGCCGCGTACGGCAGCATCGCCAGGATTTCGCTGTTACTGACCGCGCTCATGTTGCTGGTGGTCGTCTGGTCGATAGCCTCATTCCCGGGAGAGCCCTAGCGATTCGCCCCTCGCTGGCCTGGCCATCCAGGCGCCTTTTCCCATCGACCAGGGATCGGTTGTTCGTCCGGTGCAGATGAGCGGGATTGGCGACGGGTGTTTCGTCAACGTGATGCGCCGGCGCGCGGCGGCAGCAGATAGTTGCGGACCCGGTCACCCGCCTCCCGCAAGTCTCCGGGTACCCGCGCTTTCCATGCGCAATGCACGTCCGCGTGAATTCGGTTCCACTCAGGAGATTAACGCGGAAGCAGTGCCGATCGCACCCAGCTGCATACATCACGCAGGGCCCACGCGCCCGTACCATCAAGAATTCCTGCCCGGTGCCGATAAACTCCCGTCCCCCTCAAGCACGATCCATGAACCGACCCTTCCAGACCGGTGCCGGCACACCGACCTTACTTGCCCAGATGGCCGCTGTTGCTACGGCGTGCATCACTGGGACATGGATCTTTGCCGTGTATTTCCAGTCCAACGAGCTGGCCGGCTACAAGGCAAGCCAGGAGCTGAACCTGCCGGCCCGCATCCAGCAACTCGGCGACGCGGCCAATGCCCTGCAATTGTCCGCCTCGGAGCGCCAGAGCCTTGCTGCTTTCCAGGCGCTGCCAATGCAGCTCAATGCCCTGCAAGGACAACTCGCTGCCGGAAAAACGGAAATCGAAAACCTGCAGCGCGTGCTATCCGACCGCACGGCGGAGCGCGACGTACTGACCAGCAAAATTGCCAAGCTCGTAGGCAGCGGCAAGCACTTGAAAGTCGAGTTTGCTCATTCCGCCTACCTCATCCCGAACGAGCTTTTCCTGGGTGTCAGAGGATACCTGGCGTACGGCGCCTGCAGCGTTGTGGTCGGCAACCAGGCCCACAGCATGACGGTCGGCGAGCGGGTCGGCGGAACCGATGGTGGCTATGACTGGCATCTCGACATGACGCAAATCGACGACGATGGCTGCGATTTTTCCTTTACCGCGCAGGAACACAAGGTCGAAAAGCCGCCGGCCTGATGCCTGCATGGTGCCAGGGACAAGCGGCGGGACTGCCCCAGAGACGCTTGGGACCGCCGTGTGTCGACGTGCGGATGCCGTCGTATGATTACCTTCCCCGTTCCCACTCGCCCGGCTCATGAACAGGGGTTGTTCCGGGTGAGCCCGCATACCCCGACCACCGTGTACGGACGCATCGCCTTGGACAACCGCAACAGAAACCAGCATTACGTCCCCAAGTATTACTTTCGCTGTTTCTCACTCGACGAAAAGAGCATCCAGCTGATGCTGCGAAAGACAGGCAAGGTCGTTCCAAAACCGGCCTCAATTGACAAGCAGTCGTCCGATTGGTGGTTTTACGGGGACGCTGCGACCGAGGATGCGATGAGTGCGTTCGATGGTCCGTACTCGGAGAACCACCAGTTCATTGTATCGGCGCTGGACGGCGGCCGTCCGGCTGCCATTACAGCTGAGCACCGTTTGGTTCTTTTGCGGAACATGCTGCTCCAACGGCGGCGCACGCTCGCAGAACGGGAGGCCGAGCGCGGTGTGCATACCTTCGTCAGGGACGCCCTTGCGCCACAGTTGACGGCCCCGGGCATCGACGAATCCGGATGCCCGCCCGAAGCGGCCGAGGCGCTTCGAACCATGTTTGCGATCATGACAAAAAAGCTCGACGACCCCCGCCCCTTTCAAATGACCAAAATCGCCGCCGCGCAGGACGACGCAAATGCGCTTGCGGATCTCACCATGGTGTTTCTGGAGAACGACACGCCGCGCCCCTTCATCTTCGGCGATGCACCCGTCGTCTACGCAAACGCGGCACTGTGCGACCGGGAGATGTCACTGCTCAATGAATCGAGCCTCGGTCTGCAGGTCTTTTTTCCTTTGAGCCCGCGATGGGCGGTGATGCTCTATGACCCGGAAACGTACGATGTCCAGACCGAGGGCAATGGTCTGCTCGTGATGCTCACGGATGAAACCGACGTCAGCGAACTCAACAAGCTCCAGATCCATGAGGCGCATCAAAGCATCTACTTCCACGATGCCGCCAATGCAACCTATGTCGCCTCTCTCTGGGCCTCGGCTGCGCCCGGGGAGAAGAGGGGCAAAACAGTGGAACGTCTGCCGCAGTTGACGCCGGGTGGGCGCTACTTGCGGGATGTCAACGCGATTGTCGACCCCGAGCCTTCCTTCCATCCCACCCTGGGGTTCGTCTCTCTTCGTGACTTCTCTGGGAGCCGGATGCCTTATCGGGCCGCGCACTGGATTGGGACCGGCGACGATACGCCGCCGAGCCTCAACGCATTTGTTGACAGGAAGCCATGGCGCAACGCCTAACGAGCGTTTGAGCCCCTGGGTCGCGCCCGAAACTGGGCGCCGCCTCTTGTGCATCCAAGGGGTGGTCTACGATGGGGCGAAGGAGCGATGACTTGTCGTCGACACAAGGCGCCCATGGCCAAAAGGCAATGCCGCCAGACGACATGCACGGCCCTGCTGGCCTGCGTTCTACACGTGCTGAACCGCGTGTTCGAACGCGAAGGAACACCAATCAAGCCGAACATCTCGTTGGAAAACTCGCCTGGTCACCCTGCGGCATCGCAACTCCGATCCGTCGGCTCTGTCAGGAGAAAAACAGCGCCGGGCTGATGTCAAAGCGCTGGCTCAACGCAATGATGTGGTCCTTGGTCAGGTTCCGCTCGCGGCGATTGAGAATGCGTGACACAAGGGACTTTCCGCCGATTTCCGGCAGATCCGCCACACCCAGGTTGTGCTGTTCCATCAGAACGCGCAGCACATCCACGTCGTCAAGGGCCGCGAGACCGGCATTGAAGGCAGAGAATTCCTCCGCCTCATCTTCCCAGCGACGAATGGCAGTTGCCACGACCGAGATAAGCACCTCATTGGCCTCAATGTCAGCGAAAAGCTCATCGACCAACGCCAACGCCTGCTCGTACTCGGCCTGGTTGGAAATATGTCCGATAAACGGCGCTTCATCGAGCAGTGAATGCGCCTTTTCGATGATGGCGGCGAATGCCATGGTGTTACCTCTCGCGGTATTTTTTACAGATGCGGTCGTAATCGGCGTGCGTCACGATGTGCTTGATGAGCACCCATCCTGTTCGGAAATCAATAAAGGCAATAAGCCTCAGGTTGTTCCCGCCGATGTCGATGACCCACCAGCGATCCTCATACTTGAAGTTGTCCAAAGAGCCAAAGATCTTCTTCAACTCTGTTGGCAAGGCGACTTCTGCCGCGTCAAGCAGACGGTAGGTGCGCATCAGCGCATCGGCATCGTTGGGGTAGTTCGTGGCGGCTTCGGTGAAAGGCCTCTTGGAGATGACGTGCATGGGTTGATCCAGTTATGCGCACAACATAGTTGAAAGTTTACTTTTTGTCAACCTCACCGCCCTGCCTCCTCACGTCCCCTGGCGTCTTACGGCCCACATCCGCGCGCATCAGCCACGGTCTTGACCACTGGGCCATTTCTGCCAGGGTGGAGGTCCCGGATGCACCCATGGATTTCAACGTTCCCGAGGCCAACACCGCCGCCCGTTTTGCCGCGCTTGAGCTGACCCTTGAAGGCACCCTCGCTTACTTGCCCAGCGGCGTGGTGTCCCGCTACCGGCTGCTGTCTGACGGACATCCTTACTCCTTGCCCGGCGGAACATCCTTTTCCACCGCCGCCGAACTCGAGGCAGCCTTCGACCGCCACCTGCCCACGTTCCGGCTGCATGCGGCGTGCTGCCACCAGCTGATGCTGTGCTATTTCGATGATGCGGCAGCGCGCAACGCCATCGATGAATGGCTGGCGGCCGATGCGCTCCCTGCCCTCAAACCGGCGAAGGCAGGGTTTCCCTGGACGAGTGCCCACCAGCACCCGGGAAGAAAGGGGATGGGATATCTCAACACCTTCGGCCCGCCCTGGACGGGAATAAACGACGCGCAAATGGCGCAGCCGGCGTGGGCAGTGGACGAGGCGTCGTTTGCCCGGTTCGACCCGGCGCGCCCCCGCGTCTACCTCGATGCACTGCGCGCCTTGCTCGACCACGGGGAGCCGTTGTGGCTTGCCGAGCACATGCCCGTCGCACTGGCCTCCCAAACACGCCGCCGACTGTGACGGATTCAAAAAAGGTTTGAACCCGGATTGGCCCGTGCCGCAAAACTGTTCTAAGTCGATGACGGGCCACGGATCATTTTTTGTGGTTTGCCCGTTGCCCTGTGATGTCTCCCGCGTTACTTCCCGCGTCTTAACGACCAGTCGCCCATCCCCCTCTTGACGTCGCCTCAAACCCCGCTTTGATGAAAGGGCAAGACGCAACACCGCAGTCCCCCACACCCTGCCCTGCAGGTCCCTTGCATCAACCGGAGAACCACCATGACCCAGCAACGCCGCGGCTCGCTCCGCGTTCCAGGTGGACGCAATGTCATCGCCGATTCCCGCACCACCCTCGACGCCCCCCTCCACCCCATCGCCCAGGCCGTCGAAGACAGCCTGCTTGCCAGCACCAACGCCAAAGCCAAGACCCGCCGACGCGTGGTCGTCATCAACGAGGGGGTGAAGATCCCGTTCCAGACGACGAAGACCGATGCGGAGATCGAAGCGCATTTCGCTCCGAAGGACGACACCGGTGACGACACCGACGACAACACCCCGCCTGGTCACGCAAACCGAGGCGAGAACCCGTTCGAGTCGGCCGTCAGCCGTGCGGTCGCCGCCCAGCTCGCCCTCCTTGGCGTCACCCTGCCCCGCGTGTCGCCCATCACCGCCCCGCAGCCCATGAAAGCCCTGCACGGGTACCCAGCGGCCCGGCGCACCAACCAGCACCTCAAACTGGCCACCGAGATCGACTGGGGGGAGCCACAGGACGGGAACGCCTTGTTGTCGACCCGGATTGGGCGCTACATGCGCCATATCCACAGCAAGGAACTGACCTATGCCTACGTCAAGGAGCACGAATCGGCCTTCCGCATCCTTACCGAGGTCCTCGGTGACAAGGCAACCGGGGAAGTGTCGGTTACCGACATGGACGAGGTCCTTGACGCCATCGCGGGGCTTCCGAAGCACTATTCCAAGGTCGAGGAGTTCCGGGATCTCTCCATTCCGCAGATCGTATGGAAGGCCCGGCAGCTCAACGTCGGCCCCCGGATGCTCAACAGCCAGCAACGACTCGTCACGGTGCTCCGCACGTTTTTCATCTGGCTGGAGACCCGGGGTGAGGTGCGGCCGGGCCTGCTCCTTGGCGTGCGTCTGTTTCATCAGGGCAAGGATTTCGGCGGACAGCGCGACTGGTTTGATCCGGCCGAAATCCGGTTGATGTTCGACGTTAAAAAAGAGGCGGCCTTCTTTGTGCCCTGGCAAACCTGGGGGCTTCGCCTTGCGCTGTTTGCCGGCATGCGCCAGCTTGAAATCGCCCAGCTACGGGTTGACGACATCCAGAACGTCGAAGGCATCTGGTGCATTGATATCTCGCCCGACAAGAGCACCGGCAAGCGGGTGAAGAACCAGGCGTCCCGGCGCAAGATTCCCATCCACGACCGGCTTATCAATGCGGGATTTCTCGACTACGTCAACCAGGCGCGGGCGGCCGGTGTGCAGCGTTTGTTCCCCGACCTCAAACCGGGCAAGCAGTCGTGTTCGAAGAAGATGAGTTGCTGGTTTTCGGTTTTCATCCGCAAGCACTGTGGCATTGAGTCAAAGGCCAAGACCTTCCACAGCCTGCGGCATACATTTGCGACGCTTGCGGACCGGTCGGAGATTCGCGATGAGCACATCATGAAGCTCCTCGGGCATGACTGGGGCAAAAGCATCCTGCGCCGCACCTACACGCAGGAGCTCGACCTTCGCGAAAAGCACCACCAGCTCCACCGCATCCAGTTCCCTGATGTGAAAATGACGCCGCACGCCCCATCGAGGTATGAGCGCTATTTCCGCATCGCCTACGCTGACCAGACACGGCAGACGAGGCTCGACGCGGTCTTCGGCCACAGTCCGCGGAAACGTGCCCGGTGACGGAGGCCACAGCGATGTGCAGTCCAAGCCGCACCCATCATGGGTGCGGCTTTTTTGCCCGTCGGGCAGAGCGGTGAGAGCCGCGTCGGCAAGCGCCCAAGAACACGCCTGAACGCATTGTCTTCACCCCGTGATTTCTGCCGACCAGGCTGAGCAGCCCTGGGCATTGCAGGCGCGCAGTCGATAGGTATTGTGCAAGTCGTAGGGGAAGACACCCGCCTCGACGCGATACGAAAGATCCCCGCCGCTGTATATCGTTTTGTTCAGCTGGATGTTGAGGATCTCGTACCGCGTGGCGTTCGGCGTGGCGTACCAGGACAACGTATAGCGTTGGGACTTGCCGACAATAGTCTCCTCCATATGGATTCCGCCCGGGATCGCCGGGATGAGAGTCACGGTAACGGATGCGGTGCCACTGAAGGGCCCACACCCGCCTGCATTGCATCCTTGGACGCGGTAACCGTACGTGCCATTGCCCTTGCCGCAGATGCCGAGCGCACCGGAGCCGTTGTTGCCAATCGTCGCGAAGCCGCCGCCATTGACCTGTTCCTGCATCACATACGACGTCGCACCCGCTACCCCACTCCAATTGACCGTATAGCACCCGTCGCTGCTCGACCCTGGCACGGAGATCCCGGGCGCCTGCGCCGGCGGCATGGTGACCGACAATGCTGCGGCGGGACTGCTGGGTCCGCAGTAGGTCCCGTCCGTGCTGTTGCAGGCCCTGACCCTGAACCAGTAGGTGCCCGTTGTACTTACCGACTGCGTCGTGGATGTTGCCGCCCCGTAAAACACGTCTGAGTAATTGGCGCCATCCGTGCTCCTGCCGACCGCATAAGTCTGGCCATAGCTTACCGCCGGCCAGCCGATGGCAATGGACCCGGTACTCGGGCTTTGCACGGTGATGGACCCCGGGGCAGCCGGTGTGTGCCGCACCGTAACGGCATTGGTCTGCGTCGGCACGCTGCACCCATTGGGATTGCAGGCTTTGACTCGGAAGACATAGCCGCCCTCCACGGCCACCGCAAAAGACACCGTCGTTGCGGCACCGGAATAGACCTGAGGCCAGTTCTCCCCGTTCCATGACCGCTCAACCGTGTACGACGTGGTGTTGGACGTCGCCGCCCAAGACACGGTCAGGGTCGACAAGTCACCCGACACCGCGAGCGACGCTGAGGCCGGGGAGGCAGGCGCCGAGACGGATGGCGGCATCGTGTACGACCCCGAGCCACTCAGAAGGAGGTTGTCGCCGCCCACCGGAGAGATACCGTGGACATAGAGCACCTTTCCGCCAAGCGCGACCCGTTGCGCTTCGGTGAAGGCGACTGAATACCGGTAGGCGGTGCCAACGGCGTGGCACTGGGTCTGGAGCTCAACCTGACGCTCGTCATTGGCAACGTTGGCATGGTAGGCGCCCACGAAGGCGCCCGATCCCGCCGGGCCGTCTGCGTAGACGTGGATGTCGATGCTTGCAGCGAGTCCCGTACCGCAGGCCCAGCCAGCCAGCACGGCACTGCTCCCCGAGGTGATCCCGTCGACCGAGCCGATGACGGTTGACGTCGCCCCACGCGAACTGGCCACGAGACGCGTTCCCAGGTACACGTAGTTGGTGGCCTGCGTGGTGCCGGCGTCGTATTGCCAAAGCAGCTGGCCCGCGGCGTTGTACGCATAATACGTTGTTGCCCCGCCCGTCACCGAGCGTTTGACGCGGCGCCCGGCTGCGTCATAGACATACGACTCGTGCCCGGTTATGCCGGTTAACCGGTCGGCACCGTCAAAAGTCAGGATGGCTGAATCCTTGCCAGTCGTGTTGCCACGCGCGTCATACCCGAAGGTATGCAGACGCGAACCATCGATGGCTGTGATGGTCGCCAGCCGATTGGCGGAGTCATACGTGTAGATGCTCTTCGCCGCGCCCCGCGTAATGGATCGGATGTTGTTGAGGGCGTCGTACTCGTAGCTCTCCGAGCCCCAAGCGTTGCTTGCCGTGGCCGTCGCCAGCCGGTTGAGCTGGTCGTATGTCAGCACCTTGGTCCGGCGGGTCGACCCGGACTGGTCGGTCATCCCCGTGATGTTGCCGTTGGCGTCGTAGCCGTAGTCCTCGCTAACGGCGGGCACACCCGCGCGCCCAAAGGTGAAATTGCCGAGCATCTTGCGATCGTTCTGGGCGGCAACGTAGCTCGCCCCGCTGCCTAGACCGAAGGACGCGACATCGCTGTTTGCCGCGTACAGGACGTTGTTGACGTACGACCCCGCCGCCGTGGGCCGACCCATGGCGTCCGGGGCATAGGCCACTTCTTCGCCGTCGGGATAGATCACCTTGCTCAGCGCGCCGCTGGCATCGTAGGCGTAGCGGATGGTCCAGACCCAGCCATCGATGGAGAGCTGCTCGGTCGTGAGCAGCCCGTGGCGGTTGCGGCCAAACGACCAGCCGACAAGCCCCGAGGTCGACTGTGACTGCACGTTGCCCTGCTTGTCGTAGACATACGAGCTGGAATCCGTGATCCCGGGATAGATACTGGTGGTCACCCGGCCGAGTTCGTCGTACTGGTGCGTGGTCCGTGCGGTCGTGGGCACCTGGTCCAGGCCACAGCCGGTGCCCGTCACGCCAACGCCCGATGCGCTCCAGTCAACGTTGCCCGCAGCATCATAGGCAACGACGTTGCTACCGACCTCGGGCTCTTGTGTGCGGCAGACGCGGTGATTGGCGTCGTAGTAGATGTCCTTGCGGATGCCTCCCTGCGACAGCCACCGGGGCTGCCCGTAGGTGTCGCGCTTGACGAGCTGCGTGAGGCCTTCCGGCGCATCGATTTCGACCGCGTTGTCATAAGTCGGCTCGTCGAAGGACTGGTACGCGGTTGTGGTCGCGACCCGGTTGGGGTCCGTCACCCGCACGCGGCCGCCGCCGAGATAATCGTGGCTCGTCAGAAACTCGGCGTCCTTTGCCCGCTCCCGCGTGGCGGTCACACGCCCAAGGACGTCGTAGTCGGTATAGACGCCGTCGGTGAAGCTGGGCACGTCATGTGCACCGTCGAGCGCATTGGCCCGGAACGTCGTCCGCCCCTTCCAGTCGTAGCGCGTCGCCGTCGACGTGAACAACCCTCCATCGGAGGTACGGTACGACTCGGTGAGGACCGGGTGGAACATCGCGTCGAGGTATGTGACTTGGCTGCGGTTTCCCTCGGTCACCGTGTGTCGCCAGTGCCGTCCGGAAAGTCCCCGCTCGCCCTGGTCAACCACGGCATAGTTCTCAATACTCGGCGACCAGATTGTCCCGTCTGTGTCCGGCGAGTAGCTGGTCGATGCCAGGCGACCGCCTGCGTCATAGGTATACGACGTGGTCTGGCCGAGCTGGTCCGTTTCGCTCGACACCTGCCCGAAGCCGTCGACGACAAACGTCCGCCGGCCACCATCCGGAAACTGGATGGATGTCGGAATGCCGCGGGTATAGCCACCAATCAACGTCGTCTTCTGGCGTGCATCGGTAAACGACGCAAGCTGGCCTTGGTCGAACGTGTAGCTCATTACGGTCTGACCATACTCTTCGCGCGATTGCATCGTGACGTCGGCGAGGTTGTAGACGTTCCGCGATACGGTCTCCCAGAAAGCCTGTCCGGTCGGTGATTCACCGGCGGGAACCAGTGTTGCGCGGCTGGCGGGCAGTCCGATGACCCAGTGCGGCAAATCGTCGAGATAGCTGAACTGTTCGTCAACCGAGTTGGGAATGGCCTCCCCACCCACGCTGAGGGAGATGGTGCTCGAGCGACGCGTCGAGGCCGGCCTTGCAAACGTGTCGAAGGACAACGCCTGCCACGTCCAGGCGTCTGCCCCTTCGGTGATGGTCCGCCGCGACATCGGCGCTTCACTCGTGGCAAGGTCGACATTGGCGTAAATATTGAAGTTGTAACCGTACTTGGCAGGCCATGGACCCGACAGTGCATAGACCATCGTCTCAACCCGCACCGGGCTGCCACCGCCGCCTGCGTAGTACTCGGTTGATACGCCCTTGCCTTCCGTCACATTCGCGCGGTTGCTGAAGTAATAGCGCGTCAGGTTCTGGCCTGGGTCGACGACGTCCGTATACGACGTAAACGTGCAGCCGCCTGCCTGGCACTGCTGCCTCCAACTGGCCTGTGCAAGAGGGTAGCTGTAGGACCAGTCTTGTGGGTCGAGCCCTGCACCGGTCACGTGCTTGTTGCGCAAGGCAAGGTTGTTGTAATACCGCGGCGAACTCTCATACCCGTTGGCGGTGGGTCCGTTCGCACCGCAGTACTCGAAGACGTCCGACCGCGCGTGTCGTGTGGGGCGTGCCGTAAACGTTCCCACAAGGCCGGATGGGGTGGTGACCGTTCCGACCTTGGCGTTGTTCTCGTCCGGTGCAGACGGGTCCAGACAGTGGCCAATGGATGCCGTGCTCTTGACGTCAAATGTGAGGTCAGCGAGCGAATAACCCCAGGTCGTTCCATCCGGCAGGGTGACCCCGGTCAGGGTCTGGCCTGTGGCGCTCGGCTGATAGCTGTACGACCACGTGCGCGTCTTGCCGTCGGCAGACACGACAATCTGGGCAATCTGCTTGCCGTCGCCGGTGTATTGGAAATCGACCCGTCGCAGGTCATCGCCAATGATGCTGCTGATCCGGCCGGCATCGTAGTTGTAGGTCACCCCGCGGCCGAAACGGTCGACAACGCGGGTGGCGAACATGAAGCCTATCTGGCGGCCGATGATGAAGTAGCGCGCGGGGCGGTAGTAAAGATAGTCCAGTGAGTACTGCGTCCCATCCGGCCCGATGGCAAGAAAGGCCTCGCCGGGCATTCCATTGGACGTGCCAGGAAGGCACGCGAGCTGCCAGTTGCCCTTGGAGACACCGACAAACGTCCTTGCCATCGACGGTGCCGGCAACCCGTTCGGTGCGCGCGCGAGCATGTCCTGGCTTTCCTCGCCGGGAATCCGGAGCAGATACCCCTCGTTCCACCACTGATCCGACTCAAGCGGTTCAGAGCCCGGGCGGCCCAGTGTCATGGAGGGCGGCTCCCGGAAATTCGTGCAGCGGTCCGTCATCACAATGGAGTTGACCAGCCATCCCTTGTGGGAGTCTCCGTCGGTCAGCGTGTGCTGGTCGGAGACGACCGTCGAGAGGCGGGGCAGTTCGATGTCCCAGTCGCCGAACGATGCGTTGTCCTTGCGGATATCCGCATCACCGTCGGCCTTGAACGTCCGTCCGATCTGGATGACCGGCCCGTTGCCGGCAATCTTGATGTCAACCGCCGAGAACGTCAGCGACCCGTCGTGGAGGTCAATTTGCTCGCCGAACGGTGTGTCGCCAAGCGGTGCGAGCTGGTCGTTGACCCTGACCAGCTTCTTGTACTCGTCTTCCGGATTGGTCGTCTGGGCGTGACTGACCCCGATCGCAGACAGAAGGAGTAGCCCGAACGCAAGCCGACGGACTAAGGCAATTGGTGTCATTTTCATGGTCGGCACTGGGCATCCCGCCAAATGTGTCGGTTAAGACCGGGGAAGTATCAAAAACTGGCTTACGCAACTGGAAATCACGACAGACAACCGACGATCGACAGCGAGCAGACCGCGCAAATTCGTCGCAAAGCATGATTGTTCTACGATCAGCTCGACGTTCCTTCCTGGTCAGGTGCGCGTCGAAGCAAACTGTCTGGATGCTACGGTGACGTTCCCGCGCTGTTTACAGGCACTCCGAGCCCTTCCTCTGCCACGGCACGCGAAGCACTCGCAACAATGGTTCTGAATCGCTCAATGTCGCTGCTCCATCCAGTCACGCTCACAACCGCGTCACCCACCATACCTTCTGTATCGCAGGCTCCGTGGCTTTGCCTGTACGTGGTCTCCTCACACACCATGACCCATCCGTTGGCCTGCCATGAAGGAGGTGGGACCAGGATGACAAGATGCTCAGGACCATTGATGACCTCGAACTCCCTGTAGACGGCCTGACGCTTGGCGGAATTGGACAGATACGGCTGAAGACGGGCCCAGTTCCGGTAGGTCTGATCGGTGGGAGTCGACGTTACGAGCGCCAGACTCTGGATCTCGCTTGAATCGACGGTGAAGCGCACCATCGACGTTGTGGCTCGGTCATCGACAACCCCCGGAGGTGCCGAGTCGCATCCTGCTACGAGCAGTCCGCAAAGCAAAATTGCGATACGGGCATTGATTGCTTCGGACGTCACGGCTGACACCCCGGCGTGCAGTAGCTGAACATGGCATTTGTGGCTTTCGCCTGAAAGTCGCCCCAGGATTTCCATGCCCCCGTCGGTCCATAGCCAAATGGCGTTCCGCCATAGGTCCCGCCAGGTAGCCGGTGCGCCATAAAAACCTCGTAATGGAAAGCTGCCGATTGAGTAAGCGTCGGAATTGTTCCGTTGTTCCGGTCAACTTGCTTGACGTAAAGATTCATCACATCGTTGCCTATGCTGCTTAACTCGATCTGGTTGACGTTGCTGGAGAACAACGACCATGTTCCGTCGCGCAGCGCGATTGCGTCATTGAGGCGCTGAAGGTTTACCCATGCCAGCGCCTTCATTTGAGTGGACGCCCAGCTGTTGTCGAGACCGCCAGGATTCCACAGCGCCATACCATCAGCTGACCATGGATCACGCGGCGAACGGTGGTAGCGAAGACTCCAGAACAGCGCCCTGTTCCCTCCTGCAGCGGCCGCTCGCTCGGCAGCTGAGATCGGCAGGGAAATGCCGCCGTCGTTGCCGACGGGCTGGTTGTTGCAGCCATCCGAGGCATCGCGAAGTCGCTGAACCTTCTGGCTGACCTCGCCCACCGCTCCGCAGGCCGCTCCCGTCCGGTCGATGTTGGAGATGGGGTTGTTGTTGGCGTAGGCAAACCGGTTGAAGTTGAAGACATTACCGACGCCGGGAAGGACGGGATCCGCGCTAATGAAGCGGCCGACCTCCGGGTCGTAATAGCGGGCTGCCATGTACACGTAGCCCGGCTCGCCATCGACAACACTCCCGGCATAACGCACGTTTCCGACTGCGATGTCGCCGAGAATGGTTCCGTATGGCGTGTGCTCTTGCGACCCGGTGATGTTTCCTGCCGCATCGGTTGTCGCCAGAACGGTTCCGGCTGGGTCAGCGTAGTAGTACGTCACTTCCTTGCTGGCGTGCGCAGACACTGCAGCGACCGTCAAGGCCAACCAGACCATCAAACGTGCTGCGACATCCCGCCAACGTAGACGCCGCGTACGTTCGGCGCTGCCCACTCCTGGACCATCTGCCATTCCGTTTTCCCCTGTCACCGGCCTTGCGCCGGATGCCGCAAGATTCCGCGCCCTTCACAACTCTGTCAATGGGAGGTCCGGGCACCCCAGGCATTGGGGTGGCGGCGCGCACAGGCGGCGCCTTGTGGCCAGACACCGCCGTTGCAGATCAAAACCCGCGGAAAGATCGTGCGCTTTCCCGCTCCAGCCCCGCCTCAGCCATCAAGCGGCCGCCCAACCGTGACGCCTTGCGGGTCGTTTTGTAGGAAATGCCCTACACGTCCTGACGGTAAAGGACGACACGCCGGTGACGCATCGTGCTGCTGCCCCTGTCACTTTGCCAACCCCCGCTCGAGCGCGCGGCTGAATCTGGCCAACGTCGAGCCACGTGCGCTCAGCCAGTCCTGCAACTGAACAACGTCTCGGCGTACCTTTCCTGCTTCAACCTGCGAGACATCGGGCTGCGAGACGCCTGCAGCCACCGCCAGGGCGTCCTGGGTCAGTCCCGCGTTAAGGCGCGTGTCGACCAGGAGGGCGAGATACACGTTGCGCTGGGCGCGCTGTGTCAGGGTCGGGCCCTTGGCCATGGGAAGACACTCTCGGTGACGGGAGGGCTATCCTGGCGGGCCCGCAGGCCGCGTCAACACGGCAATCCGCCGCAGATATGCATATCCGGCAAGGCGCCGAAAAAGGCCTTGCAGAGCGCTTCGAGACACAACGCAACCGGGGAGCGCCCCCTCAGGGCGGAAACCGCTCAAGCCGCCGCTCGAGCTCCCGACCGAAGCGACCAAGATTGGTCCCGCAGGCATGCAGCCACGTGCGGAGCTGGAGCATGTCCTGGCGCAGAACACCGCGCTCGACGGCCGAGACATACGACTGTGAGATACCAGCCGCTGCCGCAAGCTGCACCTGCGTCAGACCGGCTTTCTTCCGTGTCTCGACAAGGAGCTCCAGCAGGAACGGGTACTCGTCAGCGTAGATGGACTTGCTGCCCTTGGGCATCGGCTCGCTTCACGGATTGGTGAAGCGACGCTAAACAACAGAATGAAATACTCCATGTTGATGTATTTTTCGATCTAACATTCTCCCACCAAGGACACAGGGGAACCGGATTGAAAACGTTGACTGCACTTCTCGCCCTCCTCACGGCCATGCCGCTGGCCGCCCAGGATGCGCCGGCCCCGGCCAGCACCACGGCCAAACCCTCGTTCTGGCAGCGTGTCGGCAACACCGCACGGGACGCCGGCCATCGCATCACGCAGGAAATCAGCAATCCCGGGTCGACCAAGGGCGACGCGTTCCGGCCGCTGACGCCGGGTGCCGGTGAGCTCGTGGGCATCTTTCCGGCGGCACAGTCAGGAGAGGCGCAGCTCGGGCATCTCGCGTGGCCGCGCGTGGCCCTGACGATGGAAGAATACGGCGAGCATCTCGACTGCTGGACCATCCGCGCGCGAATCTGGCCGGACGCAGGCAGCCATCACGATGAGCGCTTCCAGATCTGCCGAAGCTCTCCGGTCAAGGTGACGAATGACCTTGGCCAATCCGGATACGCGATGCCCAACGACATGGAGGCACGGCTGGCCGAGGCGGCCGAGACGCACCCGCCGGTGATGTCGACAGGCACGGTGGCGACTGAGGGCCCCAACCCGCCCAGGTCGCTGTTTATCCGCTCCATCCCGGAGCCCCTTGTGTGGGCCCAGTGGCCGGTCATTACCCGCCTGCTGCGCGTGACGGGCTTTGGCAACGGCATCTCCGGAGGCGGCTTCGATTACCGCCTGTGGATTGCCGGCTACAACCCGGATGGAAACAGGGGCTGAGCCGATGCCCTTGAGCCCCTGCCCCGTGCGGCCCGCTGCCCTCCATGCGCGCCGTGCGCGGCAGGGGCGAATATGTCCCTGATGTGGAGCCCACAATGTCGTCGAGCTTGAGCTTTTCCACCGGCGCCCTTCTCCTTGCCGGTTTCATCCTTGTCCTGTTTCTTGCTTTCCTTGCCCAACAGTTTCTCGCCCCCCGCCGGTCGCGCTTTTGCCACCGTGGGGCGTCGCTTGTCATCGATGAACATGCCAATGTCCTCATCATTTCCCAGACCGATCGCACGGGCGTCCAGCGCTTTCCCCTGGGCACCGTGACGTGGCGCGATATCGGGACCAGTGTCCGCATCGCATCGTTCAAGCTGCCCGACGCCTACGCGTTCGGACAGTTCAATGACTACAACCCGCACGCAGTGCAAGACAGCATTGATGTATGGGTGGGTCAGGGCAATGCCGGGCCACTCATGCGCTGGCTCGCCCATCGTGCGAAGCGCCTTGCCCCGGATGTCGAAGGACATTATCGCAAGCTCGATGCGCAAAAGCGCCAGATTGCGGCTGCCGTGCGCCGGCACCTGCCGGAGACCCCGGTGGTCGAATGCGATGTCGGGCGCCTCATCGACCACTACGCCTACGTGGCATTCCTGCCGTCCGGGTTCGTCTACGGCATGCGCGGGGCAGATTCGCTCCCCCAGCCTGTCCTTTGCGTGCGGGGCGGTGACGTTCACCGGGGTAAGGGGCGGACCGTTGAAGTCGAATTCCTCCACAGTTCCCCAGCAACGTTCGAGCTGACCGAACAGGAGATGCGCCTCATCCAGGGACTGCAGGAAAAGGGCGTGCTGCGGCTAGAGCCACCGCGACCGAATCCGTACTGACCCGCCCAGATGACGGCATGCCAGCCGGGCCCTCGACCTCGTTGCCGGATGGCCAGATGTCGCGGCGGCTCTCGATTTCCCGACGATCACGCGGACACGGCTACCGTGGACAACCGGCCAAAACCGCCCCTTCACGCAAAGTCGAAACCGCCGTGGCAATGGATCGAAGAAACAACTGAAGCCGGGATACTCTGCTGCTATCCCAACCGGCTTCCTCGCGTTGGCTTTGCGGGCGGCCCGGCCCGGCCATCCTCGTCGCTCGCCGGAGACTCCCGTGTCGGCTTTTCGGGAACCGCGTCAGACATGGCTTTCTTCACATGCCTGCGCTGGTCGTCACCGAGGATCGTCAACAGATGCTGGAGCAGGCGGGGGTCGGCCCCGTGGAGGGTCTTGACCGCGTCACGAAGCTCACGACAGGCCGTCGACAGCACCAACGCGGTCGCCTCGGTGTCGGACGCCAACCGGCGCTCCTGGTGGCGAAGGCGACTGATGGCCCCCTTGAGTTCCTCGACGTGGCCGCGCGCGCGACGAAGCTCGACGGCCTTCCTTTCCCGGGCAAGCGATGCGAGTTCAATCCGGCCGCGAAGGAACACCATGAAGCTGTCCTTCCGCTTTTGAAGTTCCTCCAATTCAGTCACGCGTGCCGCACGGGTCCGCCGTGCGATGTCGAGGAGATGGAGATGGTCGAGGATGGCCGTTTGCAACTGTGTGCGTTTTCCGTGGAGGTGGTCGCAGGCCGTGCTGTGGGCGACCACCTCTGCCAGTGTCTCTTCGACGGTGCGGGCAAACCCCATGGCAATCTCGAAATCCCGCAGGTCGGGCACCGTCATGCTGCGCGGAGCTTCCCTTCGCAGCCGGGCAAGCAACGGGTGCGTTGCCGGGTTTTCAGAGGGAGCCGGCGCAGGCGCCGGCGGGATATCCGCCCACAGATCGAGGTCGTCGAAGGGGAACGCGCTTCTTGCGCGCCGGGCGACGACCGTGGGCGACGACGCCCGCTCCCAGCCTGCGGAGGCCTTTTCAAGTCGTGCCATTTCAAGGGCCACGCGACGGGTGAACTGGGTAACAAGGTGCGGGTTGCTCACCATGGCAAGTCGACCGGCAAAGCCGGAGGGGGCACCCGACCGGTCCCCCACGGCGTTTGACCCATCGTTGAGCGCGAGGATGCGGGTCGGAAAACACATTTGAATGGACGTGTCACCGGCCTCACGAACGGACCACGGTGCGCTCCCTTGCAAAGCGGTGAATGTCACAGGGACATTGAGGTCCCGGGCAACGTAACCGGCCAGCTCGCGGGCAAAACGATGGACAGCACTGCCCGTCAGCGCGCCCGGAAGGCGGGCCCTGACCTCGAACGCGATGGGCGCGTTTCCGTACCGCTCACACCACTCGACACGGTTCCAGAGAAGCTCGGCGTTGTAGCACCACTCGCCAGAGCCCGCGGGCGCCACCGTCATCGATGCGTCGACCTGTCCGCGAACGGCGTGGTCGTGCATCAGACCGTTTCGGACGTCCATCATCCCGAGACGAAGGCGGCTGGCCACCAGGGAGACCGCGGTTCCCCCGCCCGGCCGGCTCAGCAGGTCAAGTTCAATATCATGTGTCATGCATGGCCCTCCATGGCCATTCGTCAGGGGTGCTTTCCCTTGAACGCCGACTCGGCCCGTGAGAGCGGCATCATGTCGGGCATGTCGACGTCCAGCCGGGCAGCCAGTTGTTCGACGTCCTGGTTCTGCTGATCGCCGAGGAGATTCCGGAGGGCGTCGGTTACTGTGCGGAATTCCGGCTTGTAGCCCGCCATCAACGCGACCATGCGGGCAAGTGACGCCTCTTCCCGGCGGGCCCTTGCCTCGATCTCCTTTTGCAGGTCGGACACGTTCTGGCGCAACGTTGTCTTCGACGCCTGGACGCGCTGGACATGCGCCAATGCCCGATCGCGTGCCCCGGAGAGGGTGCGATGCTCGCCGGATACGGGGTGGTAGCGTGCGCGGAGCGGGTGACTGATGAGCCAGCGCTGCAATGCTGCCTCGGCCTTCCGGAGCTCGCCGTCGACGACATCCTGGCGGGCACGGGCGTCATCGAGTGCCATTTTCTCGCGCATCATCCGCATGTGGAAATCAGCCCTCTCCTGTCTTGCACGTTCCATGGCAAAGAGGACGGATTCGAGCAGATCCGCGAGGAACATGGACCGTTCAAGCGCAGCGTGCTCGGCATCGGTCTTCGGTGGCGCACCGGCACGGCGCATCGCTTCGGCAAGGCGCAGGTGATGGTCAATGCGGAGCGTCCGCCCAGCGACAAAGTTCACGCGGTTGGCCAAGGGTGCCTTGCCATGCTGCCCGGCCCGGGCACGGCGCTCAAGACGCCGGACCTTTACCGTTGCGTCCCTTACACCGCGCGCAGCCCGCCGTGCGTTGAGCCGCCCGACAACAGAGGCTGCCTTGAGGTCAATCGGCGGTGCCGCGCCTTCCGGCCCTGCAGCGTGGGTAACTTGTTTTTTGAGACGTCGCAATCCGTGCGTGAGGACGATGGCCTCCGGGTTCGGGCGTACCGCGTTCTTGTACCACTTCGCCTGATCACCGTATTTGCGTGCCCGGACGGGCCCTGGCTTCCTGTCGATTCCGAGCCGCTTATAGCTCTTGTACTCATAGGTCGCTGGCAAGCCTGCTTCGGCGAGGAATCTGTTTGCAAGGCGGGCCCACTTCTCGTTCATCGCGTCGACAATCGGCGCCGACATGCGACGATTGCCGAGCTCGTCGAGCTTGCGGGTCAAACGCCACCCTTCCCCTCCGCCGTCACCATCGCGTACGAGTTCACGGGTGGGGAAAAGCAGGTGGGCGTGAAAGCCAATGGACCCGGGTGGCTTGGCGTTGCCATCGAGATCGACTGCGTTGTCGTGATGGACAGCGATGCAGACGGGGGTGTTGAAGCGGGCGAGAATGTAGCCGGCCATTGCGCGGCTCATGGCAATGGCGGCGTCCTGACCGAGGCCGAGGGGAATGGGAATACGGTAGTCACGGCAGATTTGCGCATCGACACGCTTTTCCGCCTTCTCGACTTCGTTCCAGAGCGTCGCTGGATCCAGGAGCCATCCGGGTGCGCCGTGCGGCCCGATTGTCTCCCCGAAGACCACGGCCTTTCCGGCACGCTTCGAATAGTCATGCCAGGTTTTGGTTTGCTCGTCGAACAACTTGATGCCGAGCCGGTACGCGGCAGCAGCGACAGCAGAATGCTTGCGGTCACGGTTATGGGTATGGAGATGCGGGCGGGCGTGCTCTGCCATTGAAAACTTCCTTGTCGTTGTTGGGGGCCTTCCTGGCCATTGGCAGTTGGGTTGCAACACACACCCGCCCGCATCTCCTATATGCATACTTCGAATATCAGTGCCGTCAAGGGGGTCCCGCAAAATTGTTTTTCGCGATACCCAGGGTGTAACGCGACCAGTCGCGGATGGTGTCGAAACGAATGGCGGCTGTTCGTCGGAGCGGAAAAAACACGCCTCAACACGGCTTTTTTCGCCATATTTATCCGGCTTTTCCAGATTGACAACTGTACATCGGGGTATTTGTATCTCTGCACTGGACCTCATGCACCGACTCGCCGGGCGCAGCCCGGCGCTTGCATGCGCAGCATGCTAAGACGTGCTCTCCGGTTTTTTGCAGGGGTACGCCCGGCCCCCTCCCGACGAGATGCTTCCCTCAGCCCGGCTCGGTCAAACCCAGTGCATCGTCGACCTGTTGCTCGAAGCCCGCATCCCCCGCGTCGAGCAGGTCGGACCACAGTGCGAGGCTGAGCGCGGAACGGGGATAGGTGTGCTTTCGCCATGACCCGGGCGGAACCTCACCGTACTTCCCGGTCTTTGCCCGCTCGAACCGGTCGGCTGCGATGTAGACCAAGAGGTTGCTTGCATGCTGACCGGTGAGCCCCTGGGTTTCCTTGCGGTCGCTGGCGGCCATCACGGCAATGTAAAAGAGATAGTAGGCCTGGGCGACCGAGTACCGGGCAATGATGTCATTGAGCAGCGTCTGGAGCTTTTCCTTGCCGGAGGGCAACGGCCAGCGGCGCTCCTCACAGAGGTACTCGACGTACTGCATGCATTCGTCGGCGGCAATCATGCGTGCAAGGCCAGGGGCGACCCGTTGCCAAGCGTCCGGCCACGCGCCGACCGACCCAAGGCTTCGCGCCTCCTCGATGAAGGCGAAGGCGGCCGGCGACAGGCGCCACCACATGCTGTCGGGCGTGATGCTCCATTGCTCACCCGTTGCACTCACCGCTTCGGCAGGCGTCGGTTCACCGACCGTGACGAGCCCCGTGCGCATCGCATCAAACGACAGGTGCCGCGAGGCCCTTGTCGGGGAAAACACGGTCGTGCCCATCGGAAACGGCCTCAGCAGGAGCAGGTCAACATCGGGTGGTGCGCTCCGGACGAGCGCGATGAGGGCGATGACACCCCGGAGCGGGACAGCCTCGGGCGTGGGCACATCGCTTCGCAGCCTGGGGAAGTCGGCGAGCATCAAGGCCATCGGTGACCCCGGCACCTCGGCCGGCACGCAGGCCTTCAGGGCACGCTCGAGTGCGGAAGACACCTTGCCGCGCCACTCGTCCGTGACGCTGTCGGCACCGAGCCCATCGACAAACCCGCAAAGCCGTCGCAACGCGTCAGCCTCCGCCGGTGAGCGACACAGGAGCAAGGGGTTGAAGATGGCGGTGACGTGGTCGGGCTCGGTGTCGAGGACGCGAAGATAGGCAGTGAGCGCTCCTGCGGCCTCGCGCCGCGCGGCCAGAGCATAGCCCAGGGCAAACTGGGCACGGGGCCGCAAGTCCGTTGTCCCTACGAGTGCCATGATGTCGGCCATCTCGGTTGCCACCCAGGCATGCATGCGCAGCTCGTCGAGCCCTTCGGACAGTGCATCGAAAGCATGGGGCGCGGGCGCTGCAGCCCGGAGTCCGTCGACCACGCCCTTGAGGAACGTCGACGCACGGCGGATGTTGGCGACGAGATAGCCATCAATGCCGGGGGCGGCGTCGGATGACTCCGTCTCGGCAACGGCGATTTTCGCTTCCATCCACTGGCGGCCCACCACGCGCCACTTCGCTCCCTTGAGGCGCAGACGGACGGACGCGTCAAACAGCCTGATGCGGGGAACACTGACCCGTGTTGCGGCGTCACCGAGGACGGCAGCGACGGCCGGCCAGTCGGTCGAGCCCTCCTCGTCCGGGTCTGCTACACGCGAATCGCGCTCGGCGAAGAGATACTGCATCAATGCCCGGACCGTGTTGTCGTCTGCGTGGAGCAGGACGTTGCGATGGGCAAGGAGGTCCGGCGCGTCGAGGCTGTATTCCCCGCTCGTCCAGTGTGGACCATTGAGGAAGGTCACTTCGTTCCACAACATCTCGTCTTCCGGAATCCCGGGATTGTCTTCCAGGACCGCGATGAACACCTTGCCATGGGTCGAGACCAGGGCTGCGTCGCCCGTCGCGCAGGCGGCCGCGAGCCTCGCACGCGGCCCGGCGAGGGTGTCGTGGCCGACGGCGTCAATCGCCTTCGCCAAGGCAAGTGCCCCCTGACCATCCCCAGCCCGGATGAGCTGCCCGACCCGGAGGGTGCGGATGGTCGCAATGACCGTCTCCTCACCCGAGTCGTTGCATTCCCATTCTTCGGCGGTGGCAAAGAAGGCGGCGGCACTGGCGTGGTCACCCGCGTCACTGTGGGCCATGGCAAGCCGGCAGGCGACGCGGGCGGAGGGCACCTCGGCGAACGCCCGGGTGAGTACAGCGAGGCGCTCTGCGGTGACTCCAGGGGAAAGGAGGCTTTCTACGGCAAGGTGGAAGCGCTCGTCGGCCGGGTAGAGGTCAAGCGCCTTGGCGAGCCATGCGGCCACCGCATCCGGGTCGAGGGTCCGGCGCCTCCCGGCGTCCCTCGAAGGTGGCCAAGGCAAGCCAGGGTGGCCTGTCGGTGTCGAGAAGCGGCAGGAGCAGTGCCCAGCCCCGCGCGGTCCGCGCATCGCGGTCCGGATTATTCCACCCGCCCGACCAGACGAAATACGCCTCGGCGAGGACCGCCTCTGCAGCTGGCGTACGCAAACCAGACGCCTCGAGCATCCCGACCGCCGCACCCGGGTTGCCGCCCCAGGCAAGGCAGGCCGCGTGGCGGACGATGGTCTCCGCATTTCTCTCTTCGAGCTCGCTGTAGGCGGCTGCCGCTTTCCCGAGTTCTTCGCCCCCCGTCCATCAGGTCGTCGGCAGCGAGCTCGCACTCCGTGCGCGCCGTTTCCGCCAGTCCAAGAAACGCCGTGTAGTACCCAGCCATGCAGCCACCTTCGCAAGAGAGACCCCGGCTGCCGGTCGAGCACCCGCCCGCCGGCAGAACACCGAAAGCATACGCCCGCCCCCCACCCGCGTTTAGTACCTCGCTAACCAGTCAGGCCTTCAGGACCGCGCAAAACAATGCACGTGGCCATCCGATGGTGTGGAGAGAGGCGTCGGGCCACCTGTGGCCTCGCGCGCACAGCCGAGCGGACCGGCCACCCTGTGCAGGGCCTGCAATGCATCGGGGTGCGCCTTCGACATCCAGCGGATGAAGGCCGGGTCGTCGAGTAGCCGGCTGCATGTGCCGGCAAGGACGACGCCTTCGAGGACGGAGAGCCCCTCCGCCCCGGTCTTGCCGGTGCGGGGCGAGCGCGCGCACCACGCCTGGTTGATGCCATGGCGGGCGAGGTGCCGGACACCCTCCGTGTCCTGGAGGAGCAAGGCGATGGCGCCAGCGAAGGCAGCAAAGTGCGCCTCTGCATCGCCGGCAACGGCTTTGAGGACGACCGCCTCTTCCCGGCGGCGCCAGAGGCGTTCGGCCTTGTTTACCCACATCGCATCGCGTCCCGCCTCGAGAGGCGTGCGAGGTCGCCGAGGATGGCAAGCGAGGGATATGTGCATCCGTCGATGAGCGGACCGTTCCTCGCACAGAAGGTCCGTGGCCAGACGGGAAACAACACACGGGGCAAGACCAGGTAATCGCGAGGTGCCGGCTCGTCAAACCCGGTGCGGACAAAGACCACGATGTCGGTGTCTTCAACAGCCCGGTGGTTGAAGTACTGCATACGCCCACGCCCCACCGCACGAAGGACCGAAAACGACACCGTCCACGCCCCGTCGATGCAAAGCACCCAGCCACAGCGCTCGACCTTTGAGCCCGATTCACCCAGCCATTCGGCGACAAAGCCGGTGACCGATTGCCGCCACCTTGTAATCAGCGCACGGGCCGCAGCCACATCGGAATTGCGCGGCTGGGTGTAGCCAAGCAGGCGGTAGAGCGGGGTCAGTCCGCCGAAACGTCGTGCCACGGAGTGACTGTCCGGCAGTGTCGGGTCGGCACGGATGAGCTCGACTGACAGACGCCCTTCCCGTTCGAGGAGACGGCGCGCATTGACGACGATGTCGTCGTTTGACATGTGCTCGTTTTGCCGCCGGTGCGCCGCTTGTGCCGCATCGAACAGCTCGCGGCTGACAATGGGCCGGATGGCGCCTTCGGCGCGTATCCAGGACGCTTCAGGCCGATGCTCGAGCGGGCCACCGAGCCGCTTGGCCTCGCGGCCGTAGACCAGGGTGCCCGTGTAGCGCTCGGAGGTGATGACCTCATGGACACGACCATAGGTCCAGGGTTTGCCGAAGGTGGTGGTGGTCCCCTTGTCGTTGAGGTCGCGGGCGATGGCGGTAAACGTCTTTCCTGCAACCACCTGCTGGAACATCCAGCGGATGGTGCGTTGCTCCCTCACCGGTCCGGGGACCAGAACGACGCGGTCGGTTTGCGTCCCTTTCCGCTCCCCGCGTGTGAGTATCTGGCGCCTTTTGCCGGACTGGTCAATGAGCATGCGGCGCAGCCCGTAACCGGGGCTTGCGCCCTGGTGGTAACCCCGGGAGGCAAGCTGGCGATGCGCCGCCACGGTCTTGCCGGAGAGCTCGCGGCTGTATTCAGCGGCCATCGCCCTCTTGAGCCCCTTTACAATCATCGCAAAGGGCGAGCCGTCGTTTTCAAAGAGTTCCGCGACGTAGCGAACGGTGATGCCCGCCTTCCAGCAGAGAAATTCGTAGTACGCCGATTCGTCCACATTCTGGAACCGGCCCCACCTGGAGACATCGAGGACGAGGACCGTGCTGTACTCAAGCCTTCCGCGCGTGATGTCTTTCATCAAAGAAAGCAGACCCGGGCGGTTTTCAATGGTAAGCCCACTCTTTCCCTCGTCGCGGTACGTGCGCACCACACGCATCTGGTGGCTGTCGGCATAGGCAGAGATGGCAAGGGTCTGGTTGAGGATGGAGTATTGCTGCATGTCGGTTGACATGCGCATGTACGCCGCAGCCAGGATTGGAGATTCGGGCGTGGTGGCTCCGGACATCGCTCCTCCCTCCCCTGTCCGCCAAGGTTAGGCGCACGCCCAACCGGCCACCATCGGCCGTTTGCCCTAAGTAGTTTTGCCAGCAGGAAGACCTGCCCTGATGCGGCACAATGCCCCCTTGACCAATTCTGTGCCCGGGCTACACGTAAAGGATTCCCCGGTACAGGACATCCAGTGCGCATCGACTACCATCCTCCACCCTCCGCGAGTGACGCCACCCGATACATCCATTCCGCCGGGACAGGTGGCTCGATGCTCGGGCGTATCGACCTTGCCATCCTGCACCTCGCAAGCCAGGGCGCTACGTCCCTTGTCGCATTCAACCGGAACCAGAGCTGGACGAGCGTCGCCGGACGGGTCGGCGAGCCGCAATGGACCGAACACCAACACGAGCGGGCCGCAGGCTTTTGCCTTCAATTCATGCCAAGGTTTTGCGTCGTCCCGCCTGACCAGGCTTGCTGGTACAGGCATCGTCCGCATGGTGTGGCGATGGTCGCTGACGCCCCATGTGGAATGCATATCGGCATCGCCCATGTACTGGACCGGAACAGAAGAGAATCGCTTGTTCCCCTTGTATTCGATGACGAGACTGATTCACCGCGTCTTGTGGGTGACGCCTTCACGGCTTATCGGTGCGATGAGGACATCATTGAACAGGCAGGTAGCGTCCTTTTTGCCTGCCTCGTGGTTGCGCGCCCTGTCTTCGTGACCAGTTTGTCAGACCCGCTTCGTCGCCCCATTGAGCAAATCTGAAAGATACGCCACGTAAGCCTCCGGCGATTCGTTCGCACGACGACCAAAGACCTTGCCGCTCCTGAAGCCCTCGCCACCGTACAGGTAGTAAGACACGCGAAGCTCGAGTTCATCGGCGCCACGGACGCTGTTGTACTTGGAGGACTGATACTCAATCAACGCCCCCCTGCTGTCACGTCTTTGCTTGCCAACGAAGTAAAAGACAACAAGGTGCCCGGTACAAGAAAGCTTCAGCAATTCCGCAAGTGTCTCCGGCTCCGGCGTGTGGGTCCTGACAACCTCGATGACGATGGAGGGCTGGGAGGGCCTGGCGGCGAATGTTCCGGCGTGGCGCCCTGCGAGGTCAGGCTGGATGTACCGCTCCAAATCCACTCCAATGCGAGCTTCGTCAAACCAGTCATAACGAATGCCTTGCCCGACCTCGGCGAGGACCGGCCTCGTGAACCGCTCGTCCTCACCGCCATCCCCCGCTGCGTCCTCGTTGAAGTTGTAGGTCACCACTTTCAGCCGCGTGGCGACCTTGAGCAGACCGAGCAACCAGGCTTTGCAGTTGTCATGGGAATCACGGTCCTGCTGTTCCCGCCCGCCAAGCAGCTCATCCCCACTGACGAGCCGACGGAAATGGGGCTTCGTCGCATGGTTGACGGCAATGACCGCACAACCGTCGCGGTCGACCAGGGACCTCCTCCTCAGTTCACCGATGCGGGACGTTATGTCCTTCTCTTCGAAGGGCTCCTTCGTGACAGCATCAAAGACAGTCATCGGCGTCCCTCTCGGCATGGTCACAGGCCGCAGCTTCCCTCATATCAGCACTCACTCCGCCGGCCCCGGCTGCGTCAAGCCGAGACATCGTCATTCTGGCTGGGTTTTGCCGTCGACGTGCCCTCATCGAAGGACTTGTCGAAATGATTGAGGAACGTCTCGACCAGATGGCCATGGTAGTAGCCATAGACCTGCACGCTGATGTTCGCTCCCTGCGGCCGGATGATATTGAACCGCAATCGCCCCTGGTCAACGACGGGCTTGAACCATGCCTTGCGAGCCCAGTCAGGTGCCTTGTGCGTGTAGTACTTTCCGTCGGCCGATTTTTCCCATGTCGTGATTCTTCCCTTGGGTTCTGCCTGCGCGATGCGCGCATCAAACTGTTCAAGGAGTGACTTCGGTGCACTTGATTTGAAGTAGACGGCCATACGTTCCATTCCTGTCGGAGAATTCCGTCCATCCCTCGGTGGAAGCAACGACCTCTCGATGGACTGACCGGACGATAGCGCACCCGTATGCCAGTCCTTGTGCCGTTGCCGGAAATGCGTGAACGATATCGCCATCGGTCAAAAGACACGGAATGAGGCAAAGGTGTCAACGAGGGGGTGTTGTCGCCCGTCCTGTCCAAGCTTGCCACTTCGCCCGGAAGGTACATTTCCCGGCATGACCCACCCTGCACTCGCCCGGGACTGTACGGCGCTCCTGTTTACCGCCATCGCCATGAATGAAGCGGCGCTCGAGCGGGACTTCGACGAGCTCCGCTTTCTCGCCCACGCCATTATCGCCGATGCGCCCCATGTCCTCTTCGACACGCGCGTCATTCACGAAGCCGCGAGCGCCCTTATCCGCGCCCTTGGCCCGAACGGTGAGCGGCCCGCACGGGATTTCGGTCTCGCGCTCAACGCATTGACCGAGGCGGTCCACTGCGCCTGCAGCACATCTGTCCAGGTGCCGGACAGTTGATGCCTCGCCGCTTGTCGCTTTGGTTTGTGAAGCATCTGCAAAACCTGTGCACCACGGCACGGATGGGACCTGCCGTCTCGGCGACGATAGGCGCCCCGACCAACGGGGTACCCCACCCAAGGAACGCCCATGACCCGCATCACGCGCCGCCGCCTTACAGCGGCACTCTGTCTCGCCCTTCCCCTCCTCGGCACGGTTGCCCATGCCGACTCGGCTCCGGTCGACCCGTCGACGCTCGACGGCAAGATTCTCGTCGGCTACCAGGGGTGGTTCCGCTGCCCCGGAGACGGGAGTCCGGACAACAACTACTCCCACTGGACAGACAACATTCCCAGTGCCGCGTCCATCAACGTGACCACCTACCCGGTGACGACCGAATGGAGTGCCGCAGGACGCTGTCCCCTGACCAAGCTCACCATCAACGGCGCTCCCGCCTACCTCTTCTCGTCGTTCGAACAGGAGACGTCCGACATCCATTTCCGGTGGATGCGCGAGTACGGCATCGACGGCGCGCTCATCCAGCGCTTTACCGGCGAGATTGAGCAACTCAAGAGGGGCAACGATGCGGTCCTGCGCCACTCGATGCACGCCGCCGAAGACAACCAGCGCACGTTCGCCATCGAGTACGACCTCTCCCATGGCGGGTATTACGATGTGGTTTCCGACGACCAGGTCATCGCAGACCTCGCCAATGACTGGAACTACCTCGTCAACACCGTGCATGTCACCGACAGCCCGGCCTACCAGCGCCATGCAGGAAAGCCGCTGGTGTCGTTGTGGGGTCTTGGCTTTGGCGCCGACGGCAGCCATGTCCCGCGCGCGGCGCTCGGTGAGCGCATCATCGGCTGGTTCAGGGACGTGGCCCACGTCGAAGTGATGGCAGGGGTGCCCAACAACTGGGAGGACCCCAACCGGGGCGCGGACCCGGACTGGGCGCGCGTGCTGGCCGAGGCGGACATCATCCAGCCCTGGCCGGTTGGCGCCTATTCGACGGTGGCCGAGGTCGACAACTGGCAGCGGACGAAGATTGTTCCCGACCTTGCGCTGACAGCCGCAAACCACCAGCTGTACATGCCTGTGGCCATCCCGGGCTCCGCTGGCCGCAATCCCACCACAAAGCTCGCCACCAATGACGCACCCCGCGTAGGGGGACAGCTGCTCTGGGAGCAGATATACAACGCCAAGTCCGCCGGCGCACCGTTTGTGAAGATTGCCATGTTCGACGAGGTCAACGAAGGCACGGCGCTTTTGAAGAACGCCCGGAACGCCAGCGAAGCGCCCAGCGAGACGACGTGGATTAACCAGGACGCGGATGGGTTGTCGTTGCCGACCGACTGGTACCTGCGCGTGGTGTGGAACGCGAGCCGCATGATGAAGGGCATCGACCCGCTGACCCAGACGGTGCCCACCGACCCGGGTCCCCTCGACCCCATGCCGGAGTGTGGCACCCTGGTGGCGAACCAGGTCATCGACAAGTCCCACCCGCTCTACTCGTGCAGCAATGGTGTCCGTGTCTCGCAGGATGCCAACGGCGACCTCGTCGTCTACCGTGGCACGACGAAGCTTTACTCGAGCGGGACGGCGGGCCACGCCATCCCGACAACCGTCATGCAGGGCGACGGCAACCTCGTCGAATACGACACCGGCGGCGTCCCCCGCTGGGCGTCCGGCACTGCCGGCCACCCGGGTGCCTGGTTCAACATCCGGAACGATGGTGTGGCCCAGATTGTCTGGCAGGGCACCGTCATCTGGCAGGCCGGCCCCTGATGCATCGGGTGGTGCGGCACTGACCGCACCACCTCTCCCGACAGTCTGCCTCGCGTGCCACGGCAATCGGTCGCAGGCCGCTTGCCGGACGCGCCGTGGTCGCTACAACGGATGGATGAACCCGGACGAGACCGTTGCCTATTTCCACGCCTTCGGCTGGAACGCAAAGCCCCCAGCCATCGGACCCGACAGCGACAGCCAGGCATGGTCGCTGTTTGATGCCCATGACGTCGAAGCTCCCTTCGCACCCAGGTATGGCCCCGGGGTTGGCGGCCTGTGGCGATACTGGCGAAGCACGGCCGGTGACATTGTCCAGTGCGGACTCGCAGCGGACTTTCTCTTCGACATTGCCGCGAACGGGGGACGGTATCTGCGCGCGCCGCCCTATGACGTCATCGAGGACCTGCCGACGCGGTATCTCAACCAGGCCATTGCCATCTGCACAGCGCCCGAGCCGCAGCTGCCGGACGGATGGCCAACGTGGATGGCAACGCTGGCGCGAGGCCGCCGGTGGCATGAGGTGGAAACGCAGGGTGTGAACTGGGCAGCGCGCGTTGTCGAGCGGCTTAAAGTCCGAGACATCGCAGAGGAGCACGTCCGTCTCTCGCACCAGATTGCCGAAGCGAGTACACCTCACCGACACCGTCGCCTCTAGGCATCGACGGGCCGGGGCACGAAAGCGTCGCCCGCCGCCGATGGCTTGGTGAACATGAAATGGTCCATGTCCACGTGCGACTGCCACCCGATGGCACCGGTGGGGTTGATGTACAGATGATGCCCAATGAGCATGATGCGCACACCGCCATCCTCAAACGTCCTGAACGATTGCCCGGTCTGCGAAGGCATCCGCATTTGGTCCGCTCCAGCCGGAGCGAATTCGGCCTCCACGTCATCCAGGATGTCGCCCATGCCACTCCAGGCGGCCGCTACGGACACATAGCCTGGAGCGGAGGAAAGTCGCGAGAGGAAGACATCAATTCGTTGGTATTTCTTCATGGGATGCTCAAAGCCGGCAGTAGCACGACGGGTTGGCAAGGTGCAGGTCACACATCTCGTTGTGATAACCGGCCAGCCACACGTACTTGGACTTTGCAGGCCCGGGCGCTGCCGCATGGGCGTCCTTGATGCGCTGACCATGACGGGTGAGCCAATCGAGCAACTTGGCGCGGTAACCCTCATCGAGCAATGCCTGGCGAGCCTTGCCAGACGGTGTTGCCTTGTAGAGCTCGAGCTCGGCGAGGGTCTCCAGGGCGTGGATGGACTCGAGGCAGATGCGGATGTAGTCGAGGTAATAAAACCGGGTCGGACCGCGCTTGTACGTGCCTTCATACAGGCGGAACGACGTGGCCACGGGGTCGATGTCGGTGGCATAAAAGCCCCGGTCGCGATGCGAACGGGCGTGCTTGTACAGGCGTTCGCCGATGGCCAGCACCGGCACGTCGGCCCGGGTCTCGAGCCCGTGCGCCTCGACCAGTGCGTCACTGATGAGGGTCGCCCCTTCCTCGAACCACCATCCGAGTTCAACCCCGCCCCGGATGAAGTCCCCGTTGAAGACGACACCCGCCCCCTGCGCCTCGGCAAACCCGACCAGCTCGCTGAAGACAGGGTCGAAGTCACCCTGGATTTCGATGGCACGCGAGCGGAGGGGGAAGTAGGCGATGACCGAATCGGAAAAGGCGAGCACGCGCTTTTGGTACATCTCCTGGACCTCGAGCACGGTCTCGTCATCGGGGTTGAAATCGAACCGTTCGCGGACCCGATGGATTCGGTCGCGGCTTCGCTTGAGGTCATCGAAGGACGAGACATTGCGGACTTCCTCGGCAAAGCCGAGCAGGTCAACGAAAGCGCAAACACCAAAGGAGCTGTTGGCCGCAACGTCGCCGGTCTGTCCACTGCTGTCGGGAGAAGTCTGGTGCGGGAGGGTCACGTGCAGGGCGCCTTGTCGAGTAGGGAGGGACCCGGCGTTCTGGCCGGGATGCTGCTCCCGGGGCCCTGCCCGGCCGGGGAAGAAGAGGTGTTGTTTCAGACGGCCGGTGTGGCCGGTGCAGCGGTTGCCACCTTCGGGTCTTCCGTCGTTGCTTCATGGGCCGCATTCGTGGCCGGTATGCGGTAGGCAACGCTGCGCATGAGGATGTCGGCGAGCGTTCCGGCAGGGTCGACCGCACTGGCCGCCGTGGCCGTGCCGGTCTGGTCCGGTTGCGGCCCCATGAACGACCCGATGCTCCCCGAGGCCGTCGCCGTCGTGGTCCCGTTCGGGGACGCCTCCGTTGCCGCGTCGCCCGTGAGGTTGCCGTAGACATCGGCGAAGCTGCCCATGGTGTCGCCGGCTGCCTCCTTGATGGCGCTCATATAGCGGTTGGTGACCTTCTCCGAGAGCTTCGTCCGGGTATCCGGGTCGAGGTTTGCGATGTCACCGGCCTTGACGCCGAAGCCGTCGAGGAGGGTCTTCGAGGAGCCAGGTCCGGAGAGCGTGTCGATGTTGTCGAGCATCCGCTGAATCTGGCCGGTCAGCGTACCGTTGACGTTGGTGTCCTTGAGCCCCGGGAACTTCGATTTGACCGAGGCGTAATCGGGTTGCGAGGGGACAATGCTGCAAAGGGTCTGTGTGTACATGGTTGTCTTTCCGGATTGGCAGTCGGGCGGTGGAGGGGGAGCCCGAACCGAAGCATGCAATTTTTGAACCATCTCCACGTCACCGCGCCTTCCCGCTTTCCGCGCCGGAATGCCGACACCAGGCACGAACCGGTGCCGGCAAGTCGTCGCCGGTTGCTCCGTCAGGACTGCATGGCCCAGCCATCGACATTCATGGCCGCCTGCCGCGAAGCTTCGGACCGGGTCGGATGCGGATGACACGTGCGTGCGACATCCTCGCTCGACGCGCGAAACTCCATGGCCACGCAGTACTCGCCGATGAGCTCACTGACGCCGGGACCGACCATGTGAACCCCGAGGATTCGGTCCGTGTCCGTGTCGGCCAACACCTTCACGAACCCCTCGGCCTCATGGTTGACCTTCGCGCGGCTGTTGGCCTGGAAGGCGAACTTGCCGACGGTGTATCGCCGCCCGGCGGCCTTGAGCTGCTCTTCGGTCTGTCCAACACTGGCGAGCTCAGGGCGCGTGTAGACGACACTGGGAATGACGCCGTAGTTGACGTGCCCTGCCCGGCCGGCAATTCGCTCGATGCAGGCAATGGCCTCCTCCTCGGCCTTGTGGGCGAGCATCGGCCCGGTGGTCACATCACCGATGACCCAGATGCCGGGAACCCCGGTCTGATGGTGGTCGTGGAGGATTGTTCCCCGCCGGTCGGGCGTGATGCCGACCCGCTCCAGCCCCAGTCCCCTGGTCGACGGCACGCGGCCGACGGCGACAAGGACGACATCCGCCTCAATCAAAGCCGCACCATCGGCTGATTCAACCGAGAGGGCCACGTTCCCGGGGGACACCGTCGCGCCGGTCACCTTCGCGCCCAGACGAAACGCCATGCCCTGCTTTGCCAGTGCCCGCTGGAGGGCCCTTGCCGCTTCCTGGTCGGCTTCCGGACAGATATGGTCCATGAGCTCGACGACGGTGACCGACGCCCCGAGGCGGCGCCAGACCGACCCAATCTCCACACCGATGACGCCACCGCCGATGACGACCAGATGCCGGGGTACCGACGACAGCGCAAGGGCACCGGTCGAATCGACGACCTGCACGCCGTCAACGGGCAAAAAAGGCAGGGAAGCCGGCACCGACCCTGTGGCAATGACAATGTCACGAGCCGTCAACCGCTCGGTGCTCCCGTCGTCTTTCCGCACGTCAACCTCACCAGGCGCTGCGATGCTGGCCCAGCCCTTTATCCACTCGGCCTTGTTCTTGCGGTAGAGGTACTCGACGCCCTTGCCGAGCGCAGCAACGCTCTCGTCTTTCTGCGCCATCATCCGTGCGAGGTCGAGTTCCGGGGAGACCCGGATGCCGAGCCTCGCAAAGTCGTCCCTGGCCATCTCGAAGAGCTCGCTTGCATGCAGCAGCGCCTTGGACGGGATGCAGCCGACGTTGAGGCACGTCCCGCCGAGGACCGGCGCACCTTCGATGCAGGCGACCTTCAGCCCCAGCTGGCCGGCGCGGATGGTTGCGTTGTACCCGGCCGGGCCTCCGCCGATGACAAGGACGTCGTATTGGCTCATGTTGTTTTCCCCTGGAACACGCTGGGCTGAAAAAACACAGGGCGGCGTGACGCGCCGCCCTGTGAACGACCTCAACCGAGTTTTGCGATGGCGTCGGCCACACCCTGGCCGTAGGCGGGGTGGCACATCGTGCAGTTGTCGATGTGGCGCTGGACAACCTCTTGCGATGCGCCCTTGATGGAGCGGGCGGTGTTGTCAAACAGCGCCTGGCGCTGGCCGGCGTCCATCAGTTCGAACAGCTTTCGCGGCTGCGAGAAATAATCGGTGTCTTCCCTGTGGTTCCAGCGCTTGGCCACGGCGTCGCCGAGGTCGAGCGGCGGCTCGGAGAAATCCGGCTGGGCGGCAAGCGCACCGTAGCTGTTGGGCTCGTAGTGGGTCGACCCACCGCCGTTGCCGTCAACGCGCATGGCACCATCCCGGTGATAGGCATGGACCGGGCATTTGGCCGCATTGACCGGGACCTGGGCGTAGTTGACGCCGAGGCGGTAGCGCTGCGCGTCACCGTAGGAAAAGAGCCGGCCCTGGAGCATCTTGTCGGGGGAAAAACCAATACCCGGGACGATGACGGCCGGGGAGAAGGCCACCTGCTCCATGTCCTGGAAGTAGTTCTCAGGATTCCGGTTGAGCTCCATGACACCGACTTCAATCAGGGGGTAGTCAGCGCGCGGCCAGACCTTGGTCAGGTCAAACGGGTTGTAGGTGGTCTTTGCAGCATCCGCTTCCGGCATCACCTGGACAAAGAGCGTCCACTTCGGGAAGTCCTTGCGCTCGATGGACTCATAGAGGTCCCTGTGGTGCGATTCGCGGTCGACTGCAACGACGGCGCCCGCCTCGGCGTCCGTCAGGTTCTCGATGCCTTGTTGGGTCTTGAACGTGAACTTGACCCAGAAGCGCTCGTTGGCTGCATTGATGAAGCTGTAGGTGTGGGAGCCGAAGCCATGCATGTGGCGGTACGATTTCGGCACGCCGCGCTCGCTCATGACAATCGTGACCTGATGGAAGGCTTCCGGGAGCAACGTCCAGAAGTCCCAGTTGTTCTGCGCGCTTCGCATGCCGGTACGGGGGTCGCGCTTGACGGCGCGGTTGAGGTCCGGGAATTTCAGGGGGTCCCGGAGGAAGAACACCGGCGTGTTGTTGCCGACGAGGTCCCAATTGCCCTCTTCCGTGTAGAACTTCAGGGCAAAACCACGGATATCGCGCTCGGCATCCGCTGCGCCGCGCTCGCCGGCGACGGTCGAAAAGCGTGCGACCATCTCCGTCGTCTTGCCCACTTCCGAAAAAATCTTCGCGCGGGTGTACTTCGAGATGTCGTGGGTGACGGTAAATGTGCCAAAGGCACCCGAGCCCTTGGCATGCATGCGGCGCTCGGGGATGACTTCGCGGTCAAAATGCGCGAGCTTTTCGAGGAACCAGACGTCCTGGAGGAGCGCGGGGCCGCGCGGACCGGCGGTCATGGTGTTGTTGTCGTCGGCGACGGGGGCGCCGAACGCGGTGGTGAGCTTGCTCATGGAACTGCCTTTGACCAGGTCATGGGTGGTTGGCCCGGCGTGCTGCAGGCAACGGCCCGAGTGCCGGAACGGGAAGGTTCGCGCGGCACGATAGGCCGTCCAAATGGTCGGCGATTGGAAAAAACGTGGAGCCGACTGCTCCGGGGCCGTTCGTGGTGACCTCAGTCGAAGGACACGCCCGGTGCCCCAATCAGAGACAGCCGTTCCATGCGCTCCTTCCGCGCCGGCCCGTCGAGCTCCTCCCAGAGTGTCTCGACCTGCTCGGCCACGTCGGACTGGACCTCCCCCCGGAGGACCGAGAGGAAATCAGGCAGGTGGGCGATGTCGAGGTCGAGCGGCTTGATGGATTTGAGGAACCTCTTGTAGCCGTTCCGCCGCCTCGTGTTGAGGAGGAAGAGGAAGACCTCCTTCCAGACGAGGTCGTCGGAGGCAAATGAGAAATCTTCCTCAAGGAGGAGCTTTGAGGCCTTCCCGCCGTTTCGCAGCTCGTGGGTGTAGAGCCCCTTGGCCTGGGCGGCCTTCCGGATGATGTCGTAGAGCTGGATGGCGATGTGGCGCAAGACCTTGCCAAGGAAGGCACGGATGCGGGGCGAGTTTCCCGGATAGACGAAGAATCCATCGTCCGTCACATCGATGCGCAGGTGCTTGCCGAGGAAGGCGAGGAATGCCGCCTTGTCCTTGGCAGCATCAGACACACTCGAGAGATTGAACCGGTCGTAGCGATGCGATTTGTAAAAGGTCGCAAGCAGGGCGATGAACTCGTTGTGGCAAGGCGAGAGGTTGACGGTTACCCGCTTCCTCACCCTGCGCATCAGTTCGCCGTGGTTGTGTGTCCGCAGGTCATCTTCGAACGCCGTGATGTCGGTTTCGTCCGTGAACTCCAGGAGGACGACGGCCACCTTCAGCAAGCGCTCAAGACCCACCGCGAGGTTGTAGAGCACAGGGAAGACGTCCGACTCTTCCCGGAAGTCATGCAGGTCGCGAAGGTTCCGCAAGCCGTCGTACATGAAGCCGCAGGCGACATCGAGTTCGGTGCCAAGCTGGAAGTTCTGCCAGTACTGCGTCCGGGTCATGTCCATGCGCGTCTCCACCGGACCTGCCTGGCCCGCCTGCAACCATTATCCACCACGCGGCGTGCTGCGCAGGTCTGCGTTTGGCCCCAGCGACGCAGCACCACTCGTTGCATGATTGCGATTTTTTTTGCCTGCTTCCAACCTCATTGCCCGCCAAGACCAAGAAATGCCGAAAACGTGCATGCCGCCAATTGCCGCATCCGGATGACTTCCCGATGATAGTGTGGCCATGCGCCCGCATGGCTTCACGGACAACAGGGAAGAGATGAACAGCACGACCGCGACGACCATGTTCTAGCTCGTCTACAACACGCTCAAAGACCTTGAACACGAGGTCAGAAAACAGTTCGGTACGAATACGGATGCCGTCCTGAAAAAGGAGATGGATACGCTCAGCGCCAATTACCGGCGGCTCGAAGACGCAACCGCGACACCCATCAATTACGCCCCTGCGGCCACGCGGTTTGCCTACGTCTACTCGTACGTTGCGGCACACGCCGATTATGTCCGACAGGTCCTCGAGATGGCCGACGAGCACATTGACGATCTGCTTCTCCGTCAGCAGTATCCCCTCGTTTCGTGCATCGGCGGTGGCCCGGGCAGCGAAATGCTCGGCACGCTGCAGTACGTTCTCAACCACCACAACCGCCAGACCCAGTCGCTCATGTTTTACCTGTGCGACAAGGAGGGTGCGTGGGCGGACGCATGGAGTGAAATCGGACGCCATCTGGGCACGCTCATCAATGTGACGAGCACCGTGCAGCCGATTGATGTGCTCTTGCCCCACACCTATCGGGACCAGCGAAAATTCCTCAAAGCCGACCTTTTTGTCAGCTCCTACTTCTTTTCCGAAGTCGCAAGGTTCGGCGCGCAAACCGACGCTTTCTGGGACGATATCGGCCAGAACGCAAAGGCAGGTGCAAAGTTCGTGGTTCTGGACAACGATTCCCCCGGCTTTGTTGCCTTCATTCGGGCAGCGATGCAGCGGGCCGGCTTCCGCAAGCTCGAGGAAAAGGGTGTGTCGATGTGGCCCCGCTCTTCTGAGCAGATGTCTGACTTGAAGGAATATCTGGACCGTTTCGGGCGCTCGCCCCGGCTGAAAGCGAAGCTTTGGTATGGCGTGTTTGAAAAGGTATAGCAATGCCTGACCTGTTCGACCTTTCAGGGGACCGGGTACCGCTGGCGGACGCGGACGTCCGCCTGTTTCCGGATGCCCTCGGTCCCGATGAGGCCGATTTTGCCTTCCGCAGGCTTCTCTCGCACACCCCTTGGGAGAGCCGTGAGGTGGTCATCTGGGGCAAGAAGCGCATGCAGCCGAGGCAGATTGCCTGGTATGGCGACGACGGCGCTGCGTACCGCTATTCGGGCGCAACGTTCGCCCCCCTGCCCTGGACCGGCCTCCTTCAACGGTTGCGCAGACGGATGGAAGTCCTCTCGGGCGCGAGGTTCAACAGCGTGCTGTTGAACCTCTACCGCGATGGAAATGACTCAATGGGCTGGCACAGCGACAACGAGCCCGAACTCGGCCCGGAGCCGGTCATTGCGTCACTGACGCTCGGCGCGTCACGGGCATTTCTGTTCCGCCGGCGAAGTGAACAGAACGGCACCCCGGTCAAGGTCATGCTCGCCCACGGAACCATGCTCCTGATGGCCGGTCAAACGCAGGCGAACTGGCAGCATGCCATCAACAAGGAAGCGGGGGTAACCGGTCCGCGCATCAGCCTGACGTTCCGGGCGGTACGCACCCGCAGCGGCAGCAGCGAGGACCGTTCTAAAGGCGCCGGCCCGGCGACGCCGGGCCCCGTGAATCCGAAGCGGCGGTGAGCCTGTCGTGCAGCTGCCTGATGAGGGCAAGCTGTACCGAAGTGCGGAGGTCATGCTCGTCCGGTCGGCGCACGGCACCGAGCGACTTCACTTCTTGCCGCCACCAGGGGCCGGGGGCGCGAAAGCCTGGCAACGCTGCCCGCAGGGCGCTTTCGACCTGCGCCGGGGGCGTTGCAACCACGCCGGATGCCCACTCCTCAATGCGCGCCGCCATGCCGGCTTCGTCCCTTGCGTGGAGTGCGAGGACAACGGCCGTGGACTGTTCGGCGACGAGGTGCGCGCGATAGCACATCATCCAGAACTCCCAGACCTCGTCGACCGTCGACGCCGAGATGCGGTAACCGCCCTCCGCCGGCTCAATCGTCCAAAGGCCCCATGCCTCCTGCTCGACTTGCGGCGTCGGTGTCACGCACCAGCGCCCGAGCAGGAGCTCTTCCGTGGCCTCTTCGATGGTTCCGTACCCCATGGGCCAATCCCCTCAAAAATACACATCTACCCTGGGATTGATTCCTGTCAAGAGCAGAGCGCACCGTTCAGAGGCGGCGCACCGTGCGTCGACAAGCTGCGTGGTCGACGAGACTGTCAAGATGCGCCCGCTCCCGGCGGGCGACGGCATCCCGCACATGACGGCGCAACTCGTGGCCACCTGGCGGGAGGAGATGTCCGAGGCGCACGGCCCTCGTCCGCCACCGGACGGGGACGGGCGGGACGGGAATGGTCCGTACGGGTTCGCGAAGGGCCTGCGGCAGTCGTGTCCCTGCCCCCTCGAGCCATCCCTTGACGGCATCTCCGAGCACACCGTCGTCAAGCCAGCCGGCCACGACCTCGCCTCGCACAACCATCGCGATGTGCGCATGGAAGCAACTGCGCCAGAAGCGGTCGACTTCGTCCAACAGGTCAAAGCGGAATGCCTCACCGGTTCCCTCGTGACGGACAAGCCACCGGTGCCATTCGCTGTCCGGATTGACACGGGTTCGCTGCAATACCCATCCGCAGTGCCCAAGATTTTGCGAGAGCGTCTTTTCGGTCGGTGCCACGGTCGTCTCCTGTGAAAGACCCGTTCTATCCGATGCAGATTTCTCGTCAAGGCATTGGCGGCAACGGCGAGGCCGGCAATTTGCCGCACAAGAGAAAAATGTCACATGCTTTTTTTTCTGAAGTCTTGCTAAAGTCGCCGGGCCTGCTGCCGAAAGCCTATCTGGGCAGCCCATCCAGGATTCCGGACATGACCATCAACACGTCAAACATCACTGCTGGCACCTCCCTTTCCGTGAGCGTTTCCGGCACGGCTTACCTCCAGCGCTCGGCCCAGGCCGGGGTACTCCCAGGTGTGCTCCCACGGCAAAGCGACGAGGTTGTCGACCAGGACGGCAAGGAGACCCCGAGCCAGGCGTTGGCCCGGGTTCCCCAGTCGACCCGGGACGCCATTGAGGAGGCGTTGAAGAAGGTTGACCCGAACGCGTCGCTCGATACCTACGAGGACGGGACATCGTATTCGGGCAATGCAGGTTTGATTCTGCACCTGATTGCCTGATTCCAGACAAACACGCCGCGAAGCAAGGTTACAGAGCGGCTGCTGGCCGGTTTGCGCATGCAGCCAACCGGAGACGAGGTGACATGGGCCCATCCGTGATGTTGCTTACCCGCGTTCATGACGGTGTCCCGACGGACCCGGATTATGAGATTGCCGAAGTCGCCTTCCTTGTCGTCGCCGGAACACCGGGCAAGGCGCTCCGTTGGCGCGAAAGCCGCGCTCGCGAATATGTCATTCGAGCGAAAGGTGGCAGCAAGCAGTGCCTGTCGATGCCAAGCAAGAGCCTCGCCGCAGCGCGAAGCCGCATCCGCAGAATGCGACGATCCATCGATGCCCGGCGTGGCGCATTCTTCCTTCGCAAACCCTCGCTGATTGAGGTGTTCGCGTATCTCGACGTCCGGGAGGCCACCCCGGTCGAAGAGCGCCTCATCAAGACGATGCTCGACGCCCAAACATTCCGCCACGACCCGTCACGGCCAAAGCCTCCCTAGAGGCGCTGGCGCCGACTGCTCCCGTCTGCTCCCTCCAAACGGTCAAGGAGACGATGTTCTTCTTCAAGGAGAACCCGCAGCGCAGCCTCCCGGACCGGATAAGGACTTTCCCGCGTTTCACGAGCGTGGATATGGGACAAGCAAGCGCCATGCCGCCATCGTGCAGGCGACCACTCCTCCGGTGACATCACCCTGCCGCTAAAAGTGTTCCTGCACGCGCCCGGCCCCTGCATGAGCAAGACATCCGGAACGAGTGCTGCCTTTTTTTCAGGTCCTGAAAGCCAGGCACGTGTGGCATCGAACACATCCGCGCCGCCGTCCTGGAGCGCCTCGCGCAGGGCCGTCTCGAACGCCTCACGTGCCAAGCTGTCCACGACAGTCGGATGGTGCTCTTGCATGATGCCCGCAAGGTCATCGACCACGAGCAGAAGCCCGAGGGAGCCTGTCAACGCATAAGGCCAGTTCGCCGGCCAGCTCATCCACGCCGCAGACGGATAGGCGGCCATGACCTCGGGTGTAGCGGGTGCCAGCATGTACCCGGCCGCCGACAACCAGTCGGCCATCTCCTCGGGTCGCTGACGACGGCCGTATGGCACATTGAATTCATCGGGATGAAATGCACGGGCGCGGACGACATCCGGAACATCGTTCAACAGCTCGGTGAAGTCCTCGGCATACTCAATCAGGTTGCCCATGGGAATCCTGGCGGGACCCCCATCCTGGCAAGGACGCGCCTCCGGTCAAGCAGCTGGTCGTCCCGGCAAAGTGACAGGATGTCGCGCGATGACGCACGCCAGCAAGCAACTGCCCCGACAGGGCGAGGCTCGACCGGCCGAGGGACATCATCGCCGAGTCGCCCCGTGCTGGCATGACAGCAGGAGGGGCATACCGGCATCGCCAGACAGGACCAGGCGCGTCATCACAGCGTCCGGAAAGAAAGGATTCCCGGGCAAGGCGTCGGCGGGAGGCCGTCACCCGGGAAGCGTTTGCAACGGGACGCGTCGGGTCAGATGTCGAGAAAGCCCCGGCGAAGCGCGATGGTGACTGCGTGGGTGCGGTCATTGGCACCGAGCTTGGCCATGATGTTTCGCATGTGGGCCTTTACGGTGTCTTCCGTCACCTCGAGCCTGTCTGCGACCGCCCGATTGGAGTTGCCGCTGGCCACCTGCTCGAGAACCTCGACTTCCCGTGCCGTCAGCGAATCGTCCGCAGCATACTCCGCGATTTCCGACGCAACCTCTGCCGGCACCCGCCTTTGTCCGTTGTAGACAGCACGGATGGTGTCGAGGAGGTCGGTGCGAAGGCTCGCCTTGAGCAGATAGGCCTGTGCACCGGCCTTGAGTGCACGGGCCGCCTGGACGTCACCGAGATAGGTGGTGAGCATGACAAACCGTGCATCCGGATGTGCGGCCCGGATTGCCGTGATGACATCGATGCCATTCATGTCCGGAAGGCGAAGGTCCATGATGGTCACATCAGGCCGCTCGGCGTGGAAGCGGTCGATGCCACCCCCGCCGGTTCCCGATTCACCAACGAGCGCCATGTCCGGCTCACTGGCAATCATTGCACCGAGTCCCTCACGGATGAGCGGGTGGTCATCGACAATGAGGATGCGTATGCGCGGACGCTCCGGGGCATTCATGTGGGCACCTTTTGTGTTGCTCCGGCCAAAAGAATCGAACCATCGCCATGATGACGTGGCACGACCATCGCCGCGTCGTCCTTTCGTGTAGTCAAGGCGGTCATTGGCCTCAGACCGCCAGGGCCGGCTCGAGCGCCCCGAGGTATACATGCAAGTCGGCAATGACCGCCGAGCCCTCGCCGACGGCAGCGGCCACGCGCTTGACCGAGCCGTGGCGCACGTCGCCGATGGCAAACACACCAGGCGTACTGGTCATGTATCGGGCTCCGATTACGCCGGCGTCGTCACCGGTGCACACAAAGCCATTTCGGTCGAGAACGACCGTGCCACCGAGCCACCCAGTGTTGGGACTGGCGCCAATCATCACGAAGATATCGCCGACGTCGCATTCGATGACATCGCCCAGGCCCTTCCGCTCGAGAACCACTGTCTCGAGCGTCTCCTCCCCGACAATCCTGCGAAGCTCGGTCTGCAGGTGCACACTGATTCGCGGATTTGAACGGATGCGCTGGACGAGGTAGTGCGACATCGTCGCATCCAGGGACGCGCCGCGCACCGCAAGGTGCACCTCCCTTGCCGTCGCGGCAAGATGGAGCGCCGCCTGCCCGGCAGAGTTGCCCGCCCCGATGACCAGCGCTCCCTTCCCCCTGCACCGCGCTGTCTCGACTGTCGTGGCCGCGTAATGGATGGACCGGCGCTCGAACCGCTCGCTGCCGTCAATGGCGAGCCGACGATAGCGCGCGCCAGTGGCGATGATGACAGTCCGCGCCCTCACCCGCTGGCCATCGGCAAAGACAAGCGAATGGATGCGAGCGTCGGGCTCCATGCGCACAATCTCACGGGAGATTTCAAGGTGCGCACCGAGCCGCTGGGCCTGCACCTCGGCTGCGGACGCAAGCTCCTGGCCAGATACGCCATTGGAAAACCCGAGGTAGTTCTCGATGCGGGAGCTCGTCCCGGCCTGTCCGCCGGGCGCGTTGCCATCAATGACAATCGTGCGCAGGCCTTCGGATGCGGCATAAACGGCCGAGGCCAGGCCGGAGGGACCGGCACCGACGATTGCCACGTCAAAGAGCGCGTCGGCGTCAAAGACGTTGCTGATGCCAAGCGCCCGGGCGACTGCCTCGTTCGATGGATTGTGCAGGATGCGGTTGTCGGACAGAAAGACGACCGGGAGCCCGTTCGGCGGCAGGTCCATCCCGGCAAGCAGCAGTTCCGCCGTGCCGTTCGAGACAGGGTCGAGGACGCGGTGAGGATAGTTGTTGCGGAAAAGGAACTGCTGCAGTCGGGTGGTATCGGGCGCCATTGCCGCGCCGAACACGATGGCGCCGCCCGCGCAGCTCTCAAGCAACAGCGTGCGTCTGTGCATCCAGCATTGGGTGATGACGTCGGCAATGTCGAGTTCGGTGTGAATCAGGCGCCGGAGCGCCTCTGGCGCAATCCTGAGGACGGTGCTTCGGGCAGAAGCCCTGCAGTTGAGCAGTGTCTCCCGCCCGCTGTAGAGGTCGAGTTCGCCGGAGAACTGGCCTTTGATCAGCGTGATGCCTGCCCTTCCGAGCCGGCTCTTTTTCTCCCCGGACAACTGGACGGCACCACTGAGGACGATGACGAAGTCCGCCTCCCGACTGCCACGCTCAAACAGGACCGCGTCCTGCCCGACCGCCTCGATTGTGCCGTACGGCATGAGCCGGCCAATCATCTCGCTGGAGAAGGCAAACGCACCGCCCTCTCCACCCTTCGCACGACGCGAACTGCGGGACCCGCCAGCTTTCTTCTTGTCCATCACCGCCTTCCTTAAAAAATTGTGGAGTCCGCACCCGTCGGTGGCACTTCGCTCCAACGCCGTTGCACTCGTCAGCCCGCGCGTCTCTTCCTGCGCTCGGCAAAGGCAATCGACGCGGGGAGGATGAGCTCGAGCCGGGTGCCTGACGGGTCCGCTGAGAGGACCTTGAGCCGACCGCCGATGCCTGCCGCCCGTTCATGCATGCCGCGCAGGCCCCAATGTCCGGGACGGCCACCCGCCGCCAGGACGTCCGCAGGTATGCCGCCTCCATCGTCTGCAATGATGAGATGCACGGCCCTTGGCCTGAACAGGACCGAGATGCAGACTTCCGATGCGCGCGCGTGCCTTGCCACGTTGGTCAGTGCTTCGCGCGCGATAGCATCGAATTCGAGATGGACCGAAGGCGAAAGCGGCCTTGCCTTGCCGGTTTCGACAAACGCGACGGCAACCGCAGTGTCGACAAGGCTCATGTGTGCGATGTGCTGCAGACGCGTCATGAGGTCTGCGTCGTCGGGTGCATCCGACCTCAGGTCCTGGACGCGGTTTCGCCCCTCTACCATCAACTGGTCTGCCTGCCGGAGGGCAAGCTCCATGCGTTCGCTCAGGTCAGGCTGGTCGACAACCTGCCTTGCCAATGCCGAAAACTTCATGGCGAGGCCCTGCACCCCCTGCAAGAGGGTGTCGTGCAACTCGCGCGAGATGCGCAGCCGCTCGCCATAGCGCCCGGAGAGACGGGCGCGGACCTCGGTCTCGGCGGCGCGCACCCTCAGCTGCACCAGCACGAGAAGGCACGTGACCACTGCGAGGAGGCAAAGCAGACGAAACCAGAGCGTCTGGTATACCAGCGGCAGGACGTCGAGCTCCAGCGGTGTCGCCAGCGTCGTCCACGTCCCCGCACCGTTGGACGCCATCACCTCAAAGCGGTACTTGCCATTCTTCAGGCCTGTGTATATGGCTTCCGTGCCACGCCCCGCATCACGCCAGGCCTTGTCCTCACCATCGAGGCGATAGCGGTAACGGACCTGCTCGGGTGCGGCGAGGTTGACGCCCACGTACCCGATGGACAACGTATGGGTCCCTGCGGGAATTGCCTCGCCAGCATGAAGGGGCACACTGTCGGCCTCAATGGAACGGATGCTGACCTTGCTCGGCGGGCGCAAGGGCGTTTTCTGTCCGAGGTCGATGTATGCGATGTAGCGGGAGATGGAAAACCAGGCGCGCCCTGCCCCGTCGAGGACCGCACTGGGACGCACATACGGTGAACGGCCACCCGAGAGGTCGCCGCCCGAAAACGACTGGACCTCGATGACGTGCGCTGGGTCCGCCAGGGCCTGGCCAACCTCGCCGGCCGAAAGCAGTGCAACGCCTTCCTCGCCGTTGACCCAGACATCCCCATTGGGCGCCTCCACGAGTCCGGAGACATTATGGACGGTGAGCGGGTCGTCGGTCCGCAAGGTCCGAAAGCGCTGCCCGTCAAAAAAGGCTATGCCCTTCGCCCCGCCAGCAAACACTCCCCTCGAACTGTCGAGGAACACCTCAACCATGCCAACGTCCCCATCCCAGCGCCGAATGGTGTTGCCCTGCAACGAGGCAAGGGGTCCGTCCGCATAACCGAGCCAGACACGCCCCCTGCGGTCGGTCAGCATTGCAACCGGCTCGTCGACGTCGTTGAGGTCGCCCTGGTCAATGGATGACCATGTGCCGTTTGCATAGCGCCACAGCCCCTCATAGGACACCAGGATGCCGTCTGCATCCCCGGTGATGGCCTGCGCGGTAAACGAGCCTTTTTTCGGAAGGGAAATCTCCTCGAAGTGTTTCCCGCCAGGCCTTGCAACGCCGAATCCCGACGGATTGCTGGTGGCAGCCCACAGGGCCCCGTCGGGGGCCCCGTAGAGCGTCGACCACTGCCGCTCCGTTGCATGGACCGTGTCTTCGCCAGTGCCGACGAGGCGCAGCGGCGTGTGCCAGCCGGCAATCCACACATGCCCGGCAGGGCCCGCAGCGAGCTTGAGTTGATGCTCCGGAATGCTGTCGAACTTGTGGAGCGTCGGCGGAGTGAAGCGGTCAAGGCCATCCTTGCCGGCAAACCAGACATTGCCAAAACTGTCGCGGCGGACAAGATAGGCCGAGTCGCTGGTCAGACCGTTGGCTGCGGTGAACCCTTCGACGGTCCAGGCGTGCGACCCATCCGACGAGGGGTCGGCGGACGGTCGCACATGCAACGCACCCGAGAAGGATGCGACCCAAACCGATCCGTCGGCATCGAGCCAGAGGTTGCCCCGCCCCACGGGCCCGCAGGGGACGGGAACGGCCAACTCTTCCGCGCGGTGGCCCGGCAGGTTAAGGCGACGGAGCGTGCACCCACGACCCACTGCATGCGCGGCAGAAGGTGCCTCACGACGGGCAAGGGCCCACATCGAATGGTCCGGTGCTTCGTGGAGCACATCGGCCGACCAACCGCGTGTTGGAATCTCGTGCGGTGAGCGCTCACCTCTTGCCAGCCAGGAAATCTTTCCTGGCGACGCGCCCCAAAGGGTATCGGCCGAGTCCATGGAGAAGCGGGTGTCGCGCCGGATGCCGTAGCGCACCACCCACGTTGAGCCCTGCAGCACAAAAATGCCGCCGGCCTCGGTTTCCGCATACACACTTCCTGATGAATCCTCGAAGATGGATTCGATGTCGGTGTTGGGCAGACCCGTGTCATGACCAAAGACCCGGGTCCCGCCTGTACCAACACTCGCAATGTCGCCCGTGGTGTATCCCACCCAGACCGTTCCATCCCTTGCCGTCATCAGGGCGGTCGGGATATCGAGCGGCAACTCCGGTTGACCTGCCGGAGACCGGTAGGGCGCCATGCGCAGACCATCAAAGGTGAGGAGCTTGCTGCCGCTGACAAGCCACAGCAGTCCATCGGATGACTCGGTCATCAGGATGATTTCGTTCGGCGCCTCATGCAGGAAGCGTTGCGCGAAATGGTCGTACTGGGACAACGGCAAAGACGGGGCGGCTGGTGTGCCTGCGGACAGACACCACAGTGACAGCAGCATCCACACCTGCCAACGCCATGCAAGGGCCCGCAACACCGCCAAACGACAACTCCTGTGTTCCACGGTGGCAACGATACTTCCGCGCACTGCGCGCACGGGGCACCGCATGCCCGAGCGGCGCGAGCACTCGCGGGATGGCCTTGATCACTCCACTGAACCGCGCGACCGACGCCGAAGTCGCTGACGCGGGTACTCAAAACGCCAGCCAAGCGGATAGTCAATTCATAATATGAAGCCTGTCATGGCCGACTGTCAATTGAGCCTGGGCTTGGCAGCCGGGAGCGATGCTGGATGGGGCGAACAGCCCCGTCCAATCCTGCCCTGAGCCGGGTCACCGGAGGGACCGGGCCGTCGCTGGCATCAACCCAAAGGGACGCATCTACCACAAAAAAAGATCTATTGACAAGACGTCAGAAAGCCGTACGATATACGCAACATATCCGTACAAGGTACACGCCATGGACAAGACCAAGCTGACCGTGAACCTGTCTGACGACGTCACCCAGGCACTCCGCGCACTCGCGGCAGAGAAAGGCATCAGTCTCACGGAAGTCCTCCGGCAGGCCATCAGCATGGAGCGGTTCCTCAGTCAGGAAGTCAATGAGGGAAAGAAGATCCTCATTGAGGACAAGGACGGCAGCATGCGTCAGGTCATCTTCCGGTAAGCCAAACAAGACAGAAGGATGGTCAGCATGGAAGACTTGGGCGACATCGAATTGTTTGACGAGGTCAGCACCACCCCGTATGTGCCCGTCGCCGCGACACATCTGACAATCACCCAGTCGCCGCCACCAAAGACCGAGCCATACAATGCCGGGAAAGCCATGGACGAGGCGCGCCGCAAGCTCGCCTACCTCCTTGCATGGCTGTTGGCGGTCATCTGCTGCTTTACGTTGTTTTGTGTTGCGGTCGGCGCAGACTTCGACCACCTGAAGGGCATCCTCGAGCTCGTCATCGGGCCCGTTGGCTCACTCGTTGGCGCCGCGACCGGCTTTTACTTCGGAAGCCAGGCGAAGTAGCCCAGGACGCAACAGCATCCGGTCGGTGCATTGACACTCCCCCGTCCACATCCAGGCTTGTCGATGCCACCGACAACGCAGGGCACGGATTCCAATCCGCCCGAAACACAGGGCCGGCACCAGCCACCCTCCTGTCGACGCCCGACTCAACGCCCACCGCACTGCCCTAGTCGCCGACGCGGCAGTCGTCGTACCGCCCGACGAAGCATCACCCTTGAATGGGCCGCGTCTTTTGCGCGGTGTGATGTGCCCGCGAACCTGTTGTCCCGGGCCATGCCGTCAAGCGAAGACGTCCCGAGCCGGCGTGACCGGGAAGTCCAGCAGTCGGATGGCATCGAGCACCTGCTTCTTGGGTGCATCCATGCCGTAACTTGCATGGTGCTCGTCGTCGAGGTCGTGGCCAACATACGCCGCGCGCACTTCCGCCTGGACGCCCTTGGCCTGAAGGGTTTGAATCAGGGTCTTGCGGAAACTGTGGAAACCGAGTTTGCCCGTTTCGGGCTTGACCAGCAGTTCGCCAAGATGGCGGCCGAAGGCCTTGGACAACCAGTCACCCTTGCCGTTTGTGGCCGCCCCGGCTTTTGTGGCACGACGACCCACGCGGGGAAACAGGCGCTTTTCGCCTTCAGCCCGCAAGCGTTCAACGCGCTTCAAGAGTCCCATCTTGATGAACTCGGGGTGGACGGGAATGACGCGATTGGAAAAATCGTTCTTCGTGCTCTGCCCGTCGCCCTCATCCGTAATCCGCAGACAGGGAATGCCGTCGACGTCAAAAAAGTCGTCGAGCATGAGCTGGCCAATTTCGGAAACCCGCGCGCCGGTGAAAAGTCCCATCCACACACCAAGGCGGGCTTCGGGTTCAATCTTTTTGAGATTGTCCGGCGCAAAGAGGACCTTGAGCTGTGCGTCGGTAAATGGTTTGAAGCCATGCTTTTTCCGCAGGCGCTTTTCACGCGCACCATAGGTCGCGTGACCCGAGGCCGGGTTGTCGTTCCTGGGAAAGTCGACAAAGCCTTTTCCTTTTGCCCATTCGAGAAAGCCCCGCAGATACGACAGCCGGTTGACGATGGTCGGTGTGGCGAGGTTTCTCGCACGCAGTTCCGACACCCATCCCCCAATGACCACCCGCGTGCAGTCGTGGACGGGGGTGTCTGCACCTGCGGTCCGAACGAAATCTTCAAGCGCCTGGCGCTTTGACACGAGGGTCTTGCCACGGGTCGACTGCTGGATGTCCTTGACCCACTGCGTGACTGCTTTTTCGAGGAGCATGACGGCACTGGGGGCTGCAGGGGCAAGCACCGAGCGCTGTGCAGCAATGGTCGTGTGCGCGACTGATGTGGGTGCTGCGGGAGAACGTGCATCCGTGGGTGCGCTGTCGCGCATCAACGTCTGGACCATGGCTTCCTTGTGCATGTCGCCAATGCGGGCGATGGCCTCCATCGCCTCCATGTGGTCGGCGGCGTCCCTGGTTTCGAGTTCGACGGACCCGTCGGCGCCGACTTTCAGTTTGTACGTCTTGCCATTCCGGTTGAGGAATGCGGCGAGCTCATCGACGTTCCACTTCTTCCCTGCCATGCCACGCGTCCTGACGACCGATTGGAGCTCATCATACGCACGCCAAAGTTCGAGGGCGAGGTCACGCGCAGGACCGAGGTCTCGCGTGGAAAGACTTTTCTTGATGACGGCGTGTGGGAACAACACACGAAGAACAACCGGCACTCTCCGCCGGAAATGGAAGATGCCACTGGGTGACCGGACCAGGTAGTGCGGGATGCGCATCGGGACTCCAATGTGTCCCGAAATGTGTCCCGATGGCGGTTTGGCAGGTCAAGTGCAAGTGACTGATTTTATTACCAAAAAATCAGCTTGGCGGAGAGAGTGGGATTCGAACCCACGGTAGGCTTACACCTACGGCAGTTTTCAAGACTGCTGCCTTAAACCACTCGGCCATCTCTCCGTATTTTCAGCGCTCCCGCTGTTGCAGCCGGAGGTAAAGCAAGGCATGCCGGGATTGCCCCGGCCGGGCAATTGTACCCGAACCGTCTAGCGAATGGCTCCGGAAGCCCATTCACGAACGCCCCAGAAAAGACAAAGCCCCGCCGAAGCGGGGCTTTGGACGAAGAACCGACACACGCCTGAGCGCCCGCCGGTCCTGCCACCGGTGCTTTGGTGGTCTTGAGAGCCGGACAGCGCCGGCAGGACGCTTCGATGTTACCGCAAGATACTGCTTAGCTAATAGCTTCAATCCCAGCCATATACGGCCGCAGCACCTCGGGAACCTCAATGCTCCCATCCTTCTGCTGATAATTCTCCATCACAGCCACAAGGGTGCGGCCAACAGCCAGCCCCGAGCCGTTGAGGGTGTGCACCAACTCCGGCTTGCCAGTAGCCGGATTCCGCCAACGCGCCTGCATGCGCCGCGCCTGGAAATCCGTGCAGTTGGAGCAGCTCGAGATCTCGCGATAGGTCTGCTGGCTAGGCAGCCAGACTTCCAGGTCGTACGTCTTGGCCGCCGCGAAGCCCATGTCGCCCGTGCAAAGCATCACCTTCCGATACGGCAGGCCAAGCTTCTGCAGCACGGTCTCGGCGTGACCCACCATTTCCTCCAGCGCGGCCATCGAGTGCTCGGGCGCCGTCACCTGCACCATCTCCACCTTCTCGAACTGATGCTGGCGGATCATGCCGCGGGTATCACGGCCATAGCTGCCAGCCTCGGCACGGAAGCACATGGAGTGCGCGGTCATGCGCATCGGCAGCTGGTCGGCTTCGACGATGCTGTCGCGAACCAGGTTGGTCAGCGCCACTTCCGAGGTCGGAATGAGGTAGCGCTTCTTGTCGTCGACATTCACGCCGAACAGGTCTTCCTCGAACTTCGGCAGCTGGCTGGTGCCGTACATCGCATCCGCGTTCACGATCAGCGGGATGTTGTGTTCCAGGTAGCCGTGCTGGGTGGTGTGCAGGTCCAGCATGAACTGGGCGAGCGCACGGTGTAGGTGGGCCAGCTGGCCGCGCAGCACGGTGAAGCGGGCGCCGCTGAGCTTGGCGCCGGCATCGGCATCGAGCCAGCCATGGCGGGCGCCCAGGTCCACGTGATCCTGCACCGGGAAATCGAACGCCCGGGCGTGGCCCCAGCGCAGGATTTCCACGTTGTCGGTCTCGTCCTTGCCGATCGCCACCTCGGCATCCGGCAGGTTAGGGATGCCCGCGCTGATATCGGCCAGCTTGGCCTGAACCTCGGCCAGGGCCTGCTCGTTGGCCTTCAGGGTGTCGCCGATACCGGCCACCTCGGCCATGAGCGGGGCCACATCCTCACCCTTGGCTTTCGCCTGGCCAATGGCCTTGGAACGGGTGTTACGCAGGTTCTGCAGCTCCTGGGTCTCCGTGGAGAGAGCCTTGCGCTCGGATTCCAGGCGCTCGATCGTGGCGACATCGAGGTCGAAATGACGGGCGGCGCGGAGGCGTTCTGCCGTTTCGGCAAGGCGGCCGCGCAGGAGTGCGGGATCCAGCATGGGGAGCGTTCCGTGGGTTGCGACCCGTGATTATCGCAAAAAATGCCCCGGGGGCGCGCCGCCGGGGATTCTCGTCACTCTAACGGTTACCCCAGCACCAAGCCTCGGCGGTAGGCCAGCCGGGCCGGCACCCGCAGCGTGGCACGGGTGCCACCCTCGTCGATGCGTGCGAACACGAGGGTGCCGCCGATCTCCCGGGCCCGCTCGCGCATGCCGGCCATGCCCCAGCGCCCTTCGGGCACCGCCGCCTCGGTATCGCTCATGCCAACACCATCATCGGCCACCACGGCCAGAAGGGCCTGGCGTTCATAGCGCAGCGCCACGCACACCCGCTTTCCCTGCGAATGCCGGAACGCATTGGCGACGAGCTCCTGCACGATCGCGTGCACCTCATCCGCCACCGCCGGGCGAAGGGCGCGCGGCTGGCCCGTCACCTCCACGGAAACCGTCATGCCGTGCGGTCCACCGATCAACGCCGCCAACTTCTGCACGTCGGCGGGCAACGACTCCAGCGAATCATTGACCGAACGTAGCCCCATGATCTTCTCGCGACCCTGCGCCAGGGCGTCCTCGGCGATGTCCACCACCTTGGCGAATCGTTCGCGGGTTGCGCCTTCGGTGCGTTGGCCGGCCGCATGCGCGTGGAACAGCAGGGCCTGGAAGTGTTGCAGCAGCGAATCGTGGAGATCGCGAGCGATGCGCTCACGCTCTTCGAGGCGGGTCTGGTGAGCAGCAAAAACGCGCGCCATGTGCCGGCGATACACCACCCACAGCGCGGCGAGCAGGGCCAGTACGCACAGCACGCGGAACCACCAGGTCTGGTAGAACGCCGGCAGGATCCGGAAGGCCAGCGTCGTCGCCGCCACCGGCCACGTGCCATCGGCAGCGGAAGCCTGGATCCGGAACTGGTAGTGACCGGGGCCCAGGTTGGAGTAATGCACGCGCCGCTGCACGCCGGCATCCTGCCAGCCCTCATCAATGCCGCTGAGCTCGTAACGAAAGCGGGTTTTCGCGGGCGCGACCAAGGTGGGCGCGGTGAAGCCGATCTCGACGCTTCGCGTGCCTTCCTCGAGTGCCGCAGCGTTGCCGCCGGTGAAGCGAAGGTCCTGGCCGTTGAGGGTTTCAACAGCGACAGTCGGCGCGGGCGCTGCGGCGGCAATGTGTGCAGGGTCGATCCACGCCACGCTGCGCTCGCTCGCGAGCCACATGCGCCCGTCCGTGCCCTCCTCCAGCGGATCGAGCTGGATAGTGCCGGAGGTGCCACGCAAGCCATCGTCCTGATCGAACACCGTGTCGCTCACCACGTGACCGGGCGACGCGATGGCGGCGTCAATCTCCGCAGAGGGCAACAGGAACAAACCTCGCGTGGTCAGCAGCCACAGGTCGCCATTCGCGCGCTCCACCATGTCACCCGCACCCGCGTAGCGTTCGCCATGCGTGCCGGTGATGCGCTGGAAGTGTTCACCCCGCTTCAGCATGAGGCCATCGCCGCCACTCACCCACAAACCGCGCTTGCCCACGTAGAGACCATCCACGGCACCCACTTCCACGCCATCGGCGCCGCCGTAACGCTTCTCCTTCCCGCCGGCCAACATCACCAGCACGCTGCCCGGCCGGCCGATCCATGCACGGTCGGCCTCGACTACGAGCGAAAGCGCCGTCTTGGGAAACATGTTGGCCCAGTCGTGGCCATCCCAGCGCCAGATGGTGTTGCCCAGGTCCATCCAAAGGTCGCCAGCGGGTCCCGTCGCCATGCCATGGCAGGCCCTGCCCGGCGCTTCCGCCGTGCGCCCGTTCGTGCGCATGGGCGGCAGGGGAATGGCTTCGGTCACGCCACCGCGCAGGCGGTGCAGTGTCTGGTCCGCACTCATCCACACGCTGCCATCGGCGGCGCGGGCGAAGCAGTTCACGTGCGTGCCCAGTTCGGGATGCGGCTCGACGGCTGCGCCGGCGAGCAAGGGCGGCATCGTCGAGCGGCTCGCGATCCACAGCGTGCCGTTATCGCCGGCCACGATAGTGGGGTGGTACACCCCCTGCGGTAGCGGCACGGGCGTGAACCGCGTGGCCCTGAACTGTTCCAGGCCGCGCGAACTCGCCACCCATACATTGCCGTCGCGGTCGACGTAGTCGGCGGTGACATCCACATCCTCGCCATCGCCGAAGCGCACCCGCTCCGTGATCAGTTGGCGCGTGCCATCACGCGTCTCGGCGTGATAGCGCAGCAGGCCATCACTGGTCGGGATCCACAGGGCGCGGTACCGGTCGACGATCATGTCGGCGGTGGGCGTGGCACTGATGTGCACGGCATGCTCGGGCAAGTCGGCCATCGCGGCGATGCCCGCATCGGCGTCCACGCGCTCGAACACATCGGCGCCAGGACGCCGCCGGTAGGCGTCGTTGCCGCTGAACGCCCAGTACGAGCCATCCCAGCCGGTGCCATACAGGTTGAAATAGACGCCCCGGTCACCCTTGGCCGAGGTGACGTTCACCGGCTTGAACTGTTTGCCGGTGAGCTCGACGAGACCACCCGCCGTGCCCAGCCATACGCCACCATGGGGGCCGTTGCTGAGCGACATGCTGGTGACCAGGGCGTGCCCCGTCTCCACATCAGCCACGACGCCGTGATTGATCCTGACGACGCGGCCACGCAGCGTGCCGACCCAAAGCGCGCCCTCGCGGTCGCCAAAGACGGTGGTGATCAGGTCGGCGCCCAGCGCCTTTTCGAACATGCGCTCGAAGCGCACGCCATCGAACCGGTAGAGGCCATTGGCGCCACCGACCCACAGGTAGCCATCGCGATCCTGGGTGATCGCGTAGATGCCTTGTGGGGCCCCATCGCGCATGGTGAACAGGGTGCGTTGCAGTTGCTCCACCGCAAGGAACGCGGGCATTTGCGAGGGCGCTGCCTGGGTGGCACTGGGCGCCTGGGCCACGCTCACGCTCGGGCCGGCCGCCGCCAGGGCCGCCAGCGCGGCGCCAAACAGATGTCTATATGCACTCACGCAGAGTGCGCGCCGCGCCTGCCCGAGCAGCGTAAAAAGCATGGTGGATGTCTCGCCCGCGGTGGTGGTAAAGCAGCGCCGGCCCCTTCGTGCCGGTCGCCCAACCCGGACTGTAACATTCGCACGTCCGCTGCGCGGCCCTGCCCTACGTCACTGGCGCCGCCCGCCGCGGCTTGAGCTGACGCTGCGCGAAATACGCCTCCAGCGACTCCACCTTGCCCTCGGCATCCGCGACCGCCACCCACGTATCCGGTCGCAGCAGGTAGGCCGCACCCTCGGCCAGCCCCGCCTTGGCGTACGAAGGCTCCCACGCAAAATCCCGCAAGGCCACGCCCCGGTGCAGGCACCAGGCGCGCAGCTCGGGCCGGGGCGTGCCGTACACGTGCACCTGCCAACCGATGCTCGGCAGCGGTTCGAAGTTATCGCCGCCGGCGGTACGCACCCATGGCAGGCGATCGCCGCCTTTCACCTCGCCGGCTTCGCCTTCGCTCAGGGCGCTGTCGTAGTAGACCAGCGAAGTTTGCGAGATCAGCCGGAACATCGCCTCGCGGGCGGCCTCCACCTTGAAGGCCACGCTGGCGATGTGCGGGAAGATGTTCACCCGGAGGAAATCGGCAACGGTGCCGCCCGAGGTCATCATGGAGAACGCACGGTCGGTGCTTTTCACCAGCGTATGCGCGAAGCCGCGGCGCTCCTTGTCGAAGGTGTCGAGCAAGGCATCCGGCGCCTCATCGCGCAACACGGCCGCCAGCTTCCAGGCCAGGTTGATCGCATCGAGGATGCCAGTGTTCATGCCCTGCCCGCCCGCCGGGCTGTGCACGTGGCCGGCATCGCCCAGGATCAGCACGCGATCGCGACGGAAGGTATCGGCCACGCGGTGGTGCACACGGTAACTGGAAAACCAGGTCACTTCATCGACGGTGACATCGAGCCGCTTGATCGCGTCCTGGTGGATATCCGCGAAGGTGAGTTCTTCGGCACGTTCCGCACGCGCATCATCGATCGAACCGATCAGGCGCGAGCGGCCTTCCGTGCCGTACGGAAGTACCAGCACGAAATCGCCATGCTCAATCGATACGTGGCCCTCCTCGGGGCGTTGCAGCCCACTGAGCTTCACGTCCGCCACGTAGAACACCGAGCGATACGTGCCACCCTCGAAGCCGAGTTTCAGCTGCTCGCGCACGGTGGAACGTGCTCCATCACACGCGGCGAGGTAGCGACTGGTGAAGGTCTCCTCGCCGCCATCCGCGCGCCGGATGCGTGATGTCACCGCATCATCATTCTGATCGAACGAGAGCAACTCGGTGCCTCGCTCGATCGTCGCCCCCATGGCCGCCAGCCGGTCACCGAGCGTGCGCTCATGGTGGTCCTGCGGGTAGACCAGCGGGTACGGATACGGGGAAATGTCTTTACCGGCATCGCCGAAGATCAGCCGCGCGGCCGGCTTGCCGCGCGTCCACATGTTGATCGCGGCCATGTGGTGCCCCTGGGCGATCAACGTGTCGGCCAGGTCGAGCTGCCGGTACAGCTCGAGCGTACGGGCCTGGACCACCATGGCCCGCGAGGTATCGCCCGGCCCCGCCTTCTTGTCGATGATGCGGACCTTGATGCCCTGGGCGGTAAGCCAGAGGGCGAGGACCAGTCCAGTGGGGCCGGCACCTACGATCAGTACGTCGTTCATGCTGGGGCACCTCGGTCGGCGACGTTGGGATTTCGCCGAATGTGCGCCGAAACACGGGGCGTGTCGAGCGCCCCGGGCTCGCGCGCAAGCGCGCTCCTACAGGGTGGATTCGAGATTGCTAAGGATGGTTTGCCAGCCTTGGGTGCTGGGTTTGAGCCACTGTTCCTGCACTTCATGGGTGAGGGTCAGGTTGCAGCCACCAGGTACGGCCGCGATGTGGATCTGGACGTGTACCGAACCGGGGTCATACATCGGCACAGCGAAGCTGAAGGCAAGGTCGTGGGGCGGATCGATGCGCTCGTAGATGCCGGTGTGCAGCACGTTCACATTTTCGCGGCGTTCAACGATGCGGTAGCTGCCACCAACCTGCGGATGAAGTGCCACCTCGACCATCTCGCCATCGGGCGTCGCAAAGAGCCACTGGCCGACCGTATCCTGGTCAAGCCACGCGTCGAATACGCGCTCCGCCGGGTACGGAAAGTAGTGCGTGACGGTGACGCGGGCCATGGCGGGATCCTGGGCACGGAACGGCGCTCGTACCGTCGCCGATTTTTGCTTACGAAACAATCGCCATGGCCTGCAATTGTGCTGGCAGGGGCCGCCAACGGCTGCTGGCGGCAAGTGCGACCCCATAAGTAGTTCTACGAAGCGCGTCTCACCTGATTTTCGCTTGTCGCACCCCGCCGCTCTTCTGATGCTGGCAGCCACTCCGAAACGGATGGACTCGCGACCATGTCCGCCTCCAAGACTGCCAAGGCCTCCAAACCCAATATCCTCATCATCTGGGGCGATGACATAGGCATCGCCAACCTGAGCTGCTACTCCGGCGGCCTGATGGGCTACGAGACACCGAACATCGACCGGCTGGCGACCGAGGGCCTGCGCTTCCTGCACTACTACGGCGAGCAATCGTGTACGGCGGGCCGCGCGGCGTTCCTTACCGGCCAGCACGGCATCCGCACCGGCCTCACCAAGGTCGGCTTCCCCGGCGCACCGATGGGCATGAGCCAGGAAGATCCCTCGATCGGCGGCCTATTGAAGAACCTGGGCTATGCCACGGGCCAGTTCGGCAAGAACCACGTCGGCGACCGCAATGAAACCCTGCCCACGGTGAACGGCTTCGACGAGTTCCTGGGCAACCTGTACCACCTGAATGCGGAAGAAGAGCCGGAGCTACCGGATTACCCGAAGGATCCCGCGTACATCAAGGCGTACGGTCCGCGCGGCGTGCTCCACTGCAAGGCGACCAGCAAGGATGACAAGACCGAGGATCCGCGTTTCGGTGTCGTCGGCAAGCAGACCATCAAGGATACGGGCCCGCTGACGAAGAAGCGGATGGAAACGATCGATGATGAGACCTCGAAGGCCGCCATCGATTTCATCACCCGCTGCCATAAGGCGGGCGAACCGTTCTTCTGCTGGTTCAATGCCACGCGCATGCACCTGCGCACGCACGTACGCAAGGCGCACCGCGGCCGCTACACCTACGGGGATAGCGAGTACATCGATGGCATGATCGAGCACGACGAGACCGTGGGCTCATTGCTGGATGCGCTGGATAAGCTGGGCATCGCCGACAACACACTGGTCTGCTACAGCACCGACAACGGCCCGCACATGAATACCTGGCCCGATGGCGCCATGACCTGGTTCCGTTCGGAAAAGAACACCAACTGGGAAGGTGCTTTCCGGGTCCCGTGCCTTGTCCGCTGGCCAGGCCACATCGCCGCCGGCTCCAGCACCAACGAACTCATGTCACATAACGACTGGGTACCCACCTTGTGCAGCATCGCGGGCGAACCGCAGATCGTGAGCAAGCTCAAGGACGGCTACACCGCCAATGGCAAAGGCTACAAGGTGCACCTCGATGGCTTCGACCAGTCGGCATTCCTCACCTCGGTAAAGGGAACCGCCACGAAGAACAATGGCGTGCATAGCGCACGCACGGAGTTCATGTACACCGACGACGATGGCACCCTCGTCGCCATGCGCCAGGGCGAATACAAATACGTGTTCGCCGAACAGCGCTGCCCGGGCACCATGCAGGTGTGGGCCGAGCCGTTCACCACGTTGCGGCTGCAGAAGATCTTCAACCTCATGCAGGATCCGTTCGAACGCGCGGACATCACCTCCAACACGTTCTGGGACTGGAATATCAACCACGTGGGCAGCGCCTACGGGATGATGCAGAAGGTGTTCGCCTTCACGGCGACGTTTAAGACCTTTCCGCCTCGCGCCTTCGCACCCAGCTTCAACCCCGCCAACGTGCTGGAAGGTGAACTGCACGGGATCAAGGCGCTGCGGGAGATCAAGGCCTACCGCGAGCGGCAGATTGTTGCGCCAGAGACGGCGGAGACGGGTGAGCCGCCATCGGTGGCGCGGGGGAAGAAGAAGTCGTAGCGGTCAGGGGGAGGGCGGTCACACGCGCTTGCGCCGCGCGAGCCACCAACCCATCGCCGCCCCCGCAAGCAGCCAGCCGAAGGCTTGTTCGATCAGGTAGCCAAACGTGAAAGCCGCCGGAAAGCGGTACCAGTTCCAGAACGGCACGCTGAGCGTCAACCACGTAAAAATACCAAAGCCCAGGCCGAACATCAGGCCGCGACTGAAATTGGGGCCCGCACGGACCAGCACGAGCACGATGATGAGCGCGGCCAGCGTATCGCTCAGCCACTGGTGGAACAGGTTGTGGCCCATAGCCATGGGGTTCCGACCCTGCGGCTGGTACACGATGAAGGCGTAGGGATTGGCTTCCGTCTTGGCGACGTACGCCTGGATGGCTTTATCGTCGTTACGCATCGCCATGTCGAAGTGCGGGATCACGTATATCCCGGCCTGTTGTGGCAGGGCCGTGCGCATCGTATCGAGCAGGCGGTTTTCATCCGCCGGTGCACGCATGGACATCTCGCCCAACGGCAGCACCATGTGCGCGAAGGCGCCCCAGAGAAACATGATCAGACCACCGATAATGGTCGCGACAGCTAGGCGCATGACGACTCTCCTGTGGCTGGTGGCCCGAGGGTACGTCGGCCAGCGCGGCATGGACATCGGCCATTTGGCGGGGGTGGCCAGCCCCGACGCCGGCACTCTGCGGGGAGCGCTTACTCCCCCCGCGCGGCAGCCCTGGCCGCCCGCAAGGCCGTCAGCTTCTCGCGCAGCTTCAGTTCCAACCCCCGATCGACCGGCTCGTAGAAGGTGGTTCCTGCGAGCGCATCAGGCAGGCACACCTGATCCAGGGCGACACCACCCTCGGCATCGTGGTCGTACTGGTAACCCGTGCCGTAGCCCAGGCCCTTCATCAGCTTGGTCGGCGCGTTGCGCAGGTGCATGGGCACCTCCAGCGTGCCCATCTCCTTCACCACGGCCCTGGCCTTGTTGTAAGCCATGTACGCCGCATTGCTCTTCGGCGCGATCGCCAGCCAGATCGCCAGCTGGGCCAGGCCGAGCTCACCCTCGGGGCTGCCAAGGCGCTCGTACGTGTCCCAGGCATCCAGTGCCATGCGCCACGCGCGCGGCTCGGCCAGGCCCACATCTTCCACGGCCATGCGCGTCATCCGTCGCGCAAGGTACAGCGGATCGCAACCGCCATCGAGCATGCGGGTGAGCCAGTAAACGGCCGCATCCGGGTCCGAGGAGCGCACGGATTTATGCAGGGCGGAGATCTGGTCGTAGAACTGCTCCCCACTCTTGTCGAAGCGCCGCGTGCGGTCTGCGAGCACCTGCTCCAACGTGGCATCGTCGATGCGGCCACCCTCGGCCAGCTCACTGGCGATTTCCAGCAGGGTGAGTGCGCGGCGCACATCGCCGTCGGCAGCGGAGGCGATCAACTTCAGTGTGGCATCATCCACCGCCAGCTGCAGCTCGCCGAGGCCCCGCTCGTTATCGTCGAGCGCGCGGCGCAGCGCAGCCACGATGTCGTCCGGGCTGACGGCATCCAGCACGTGCACGCGGCAGCGTGACAGCAGCGCCGAATTCAGTTCGAACGACGGGTTCTCGGTGGTCGCGCCGACGAAAATGATGACGCCGCGCTCGATATACGGAAGGAAGGCATCCTGCTGCGCCTTGTTGAAACGGTGCACCTCATCCACGAACAGCACGGTGCGGCGGCCCTGGGCAAAGTTACCCTCGGCCTCCGCCAGCGCCTTGCGCACATCCGGCAGGCCGCTCATCACGGCGGAAATCGCCCGGAAATCGGCATCGGCGTAACGCGCCACGAGCAAGGCGATGGTGGTCTTGCCGCAACCAGGCGGCCCCCACAGGATCATGGAGTGCACGCGGCCCGCCTCCAGCGCCCTGCGCAACGGCTTGCCTTCGCCTGCTACGCGCACCTGGCCCACGATTTCATCCAGGCTGCGCGGGCGCATGCGCTCGGCCAGGGGCTTCAGGGCTTCGGGTTCGGCGAACAGGCCGGGGGAGGAATAAGACGGCATGCCGCCATTATCGCGCGATTTGGCCAGGGGCGTTGTCTAGGGCGGGGGCTGTTTGCGTAGCAGCGTGGCAGCCATACCGGCGACGAGGGCCGCACCCAGCAGCAACACGATCCACAGCAGCGGCCGGGTCCAGTCGAACCGTGTAGCGGTGGCCAGCGCCTTTTCACCGGCCAGCGGCTGGGCGTCGCCCAGCGTGACGGGATCGGGGCGCCATGCGGGGCCGTTACGCGTACGCAAGGCCGCCATCGCATCCACCACCGGCCACGCGGCGCGGCGCGCCGACGCGCTACCCACCTGCAATCGGTACGGCGGCGTCCCCTCGGGCAGGAACACGAAGCGATCGGGGCGCCAGCCGACACTCAGGCTGGGCGCGCTACGCAGCGATGTCGCCGAATGCAGGCGAATGTGGTCGCGCCGCAGGGGCTGCACGTTGAGCGGCCGCTGGTCGTCCTGCCCCGGCGTCACCACGATGGTGCCGAGGTTATCGCCACTTACCGTGCCAGTAACGGAAATCACTTCCAGCCGCGCTACGCTGTCGCCCTGCCCCAGCGCCACGCGAATGCCACTCACCGGCAACGCTGCGGGCAGCGTGTAGTCGTAGCTCACGCCACCACCACTCGTATCCGTGCCGGTATTTGCAACCTCCAGCCACTGCCGCTTCGCTTCGTCGCGCGCGGCCGCATCGATCACACTGCCGGACAGCGTGACCTTGGCACCGGCTGCCCACGGGGCATCATCGCTGCTGGTACGAACACGGTAGTAGCGCGCAGCCCGGCCATCCAGCTTCACCACGCGGGCATCCACGGCACCGTCGCCATGGCCCAGGGTCACGATGGATGCATCGGCGGCGCGCGGCTGCCAATCCTGCAGGTTGCTGCTGGCATCGATATCCACGCTGAGCTTCACATCGCCCTGCGTTAGCGGAAATTCCAGGCGCTCGGCGGCGATCGCCGTGCGCGCATCGAACAACCACTCGTGCACGTGCCCCGAGGCGGGAGCGGCACCCGGCTCGATCAGGATGTCGCCATTCGTGCTGCGGCGGATGCTCGGCCCGGCGACGCCATCGCTGCCATTGGGTACCGGCAAGAGCGGTGCATCCAGGGTCATCGGGTGCGAGGTAGGTGCAGCCGGCTCGTAGCGGTCCATCGCCACTTCCCGGCCCTTGGCATCGACAACCACCACATCGGCCAGGCCCGCATCGGGCTGGGCCCAGCGGTAGGCGTCCTTCGGCAGTTCCACGAGGTAGGCGCTCGCCCCCGCCGGGACCTGGATAGGCCAGCCATACGCGAACTGGGGCTCATCGCCGGCGCGGGCGGGCGATAAGACGGCGCCGAGCGCCGCCACGTAAATCACGAACAAGCCAATACGTCCATCACGGCGCATGACTGGATTCCGGTGCATGTTCTGTTGCCTGCCTTGGCGGTGCGGGTGCGAGGTAACCGATGACCGTGCAAAGCAGGCCATAGGCAATAAACGAAGCGATACCGAAGAGGTTGCCGAGGTGCCCGCGATCGATCAGCAGCAGTTTGGCCAGCACGATGGCCATGCACGCGGCACCCGCCATCCATAGCAACCGCTGCCCCCGCTTCGACCCCAGCACCCACGCGACCACGCCTGTGACGCTCCACACCACCGTAAGCCACAATTCGGCCAAACTGGAGGCAGGCATGTGCTCATCCCAGGGCACGCCGCCCAGGTGATGCACGGCGCGCAGGGTCATGCTGGTGGCGATGATGAAGAAGGCTACGGCGAGAACGGCCGGGCGAATGCTGCGCAGACCCGGTGGCGTTTCGGCATCCCACAGCGCCCGGGCCAACAGACCGAACACGGCGATGAGCACGAGCTCCACAGGATTGAGTAGCGGAATGAACGGCAGCGGCGCCGGGTTACCGGCGACGGTGAGCGCGAAGGCGCCGATCAGCAGGCTCAGGGCCAGCCCACCGATACCCACCACGCGCCGTATGCCCTGCGCATGCATCGAAAGCGGCGGGGTGATGGCGCGCGGCCACCACAAGGCCAGCTTGGTGACCAACAACGTGGGCGCGGCGTAGGCAAGTAACTGCCAGCCATCGCCGATGGCCGGTCGGAAACCCAGCGCCACCTGCGTCGCGGCGAACACCCATGCCAGCCAGCGAGCCCACCACAGCGATTGCGCCGTGATCGCCGCGAGCGCATGCGTGGCGACAGCCCGCAGCGAGAACCAGCCAGTGACCGCCGCAACCACCACCGCCGCCAGCGGCCAGCCGCCGAACACCTGGATGCCGTACGTGTTGGCGTAAGGGCCCATGGCCGCAGTGACAGCCAGGCTGAGCGGCACGGACCACGCCAGCATCAGCCCCAGATCCAGCTTGCGTACGCGTGCGATGCCGATCGCCAGGCCAAGCCCCGTCACGGCGAGCAACGCCATCCATGCAGCCCAGCGTGCGGCATCCAGCTGCACGAAGATATCGATCTCAGCGCTGAAGCCGAGCAGCCACCAAGCCACACTCCACAGCAGCAGCCACACGCGCACCAGGCTACCGATACCTTTGGAAGTACTGTGCCGGTCGTACTGCCACAGGCAGGCCACGCCACCCGCGGTCATGAGCATGGCGCTCAGGAAATAGGCGTTGAGGAACGGCGTCTTCAGGTAGTGCGTATTGAACAGATCGGCAAAGCCCCAGGAAAACGCGGCAAACACCTGCAGGGAAAGACCCATCCAGCGCGGCAGGCGGCGTTGCTGGCGGAAGCCGAGCCACACGAGCCCCGCGCCTTCGAGCGCGAAAATGCACGCCGTCACACTGGCACTGAGCGCAAGTGGCACCGCAATCGTCGCAAACGCCACGGCGAGCACTGCCCAAGTCTCGCGCAGCACACGCATGTCCTCGCGCTGACGAATGGCAAAGGCGATGGCCACGTACAACGCGGCGGCCACGAGCGCCGACATCGCCAGCGGCATCGGGTGCCAATCCAGCAGCGCGCCTTGCAACAACAAGCTGATGATGGGCGTGCCGAACATCAGGCTGCCATCGAGGATGGCGCGATCATGGCGCGGCGAACGCAGCACGTGCAGCCATGGCACCGCCACGTACAGGAGGAAGAACAGGATGAGGAACGGTTCGGTGCTGTTGAACAGCTCGGGCCGGTAGCCCAGCACACCCCAGGCGGTGCCGACACCAAACGTCCCGACAAAGCCAAGCACATTGAGGATGCGCCAGGCCTTCTTCCAGGCGATGCCGAAGATGCCCAGGTTCAGCACGGCGTAGTACGAGAACAACGCCACGTGGTTGCCCTGCCCGCTCGACGCAATGATCGGCGCGGCAAAACCGGCGATCAGCCCGAGTACGGCCAGCGCCAGCGAATCCTGCAGCACCGCCAGGATGCCCATGCAGCCCACGAACACCACCAGCAACACGAACGTCGGCAGCGGATCGAGCAAGCCGTACAGGCGATACGCGGCGAACACCGTCATCACCAGCACGCCCAGCGCACCGCCCTGCAGCGAAAGAGCGAACGAGCGACGCGCATCGCGCTGCATCCAGCCGAAGACCACGCCCGCGATGGCGGCCAGCGCCACGATGCTCAGGCGAACCGAGATCGGGACATGCAGCAGGCCCTGGTCGGCGGCGTACTTCAGGAACGCCGCCACACCGGCGAACAGCACCAGCATGCCCACCTTCACCGGCACGTTGCCTTCGGTGAACCAGCGCTTGGCCGTATCGATCAAGCGTTCGATCGCCGAGGGACCAGCCGGTGCGGCGGGTGCCGCGCCCGGCGGCCGGGAGAACGCATCGGCGGTCGACGTCGCGGATGCGGACGCCGATGCGGACGACGCAGCAGCGCGGGCAGCGGCTGGCATGGGCGGCGGAATGGCGGGCGACAGGGTAGCCGGCGAACCCGACGGAACGGTATCCGCAGACTGAGCCGGGGATGCCGCTGACGCTTGGCCAGGCCTTGCAAAAGGCCGCCCCATCTCGGCTGGCGACACGCCTTCGGGCAGATCTTCAGGCCAAAGTGCAGGCGCAGGGACAGGGGTAGCCGACGACACGGGAACGGTCGGCCGAGCCGACGCACCGCCTACCTGCGCGCGCAGCTCATCGAGCTCACGCCGGGTCTGCGATAAACGCGCCCATAAAAGGCCAATGGCAAAACCGGCAGCGGCACCGGCAAATCCCTGGCCGATGACCCCACCCAACACCGCGCCCACGATCGCCCAAACGACGTACATGCCCTCGCCTACCCCCAACAGTCCTCTGTCGTGGGTAAAGCATGGCAGAAATCATGACGGTTTCGATAACGCCGCTGTTAAGCCGCCGGTGCGCGACGGTTAATGGACGGGCTGGGTCTGCAGGACGGGGGCGTCGCCGATCACATCCGCGCCCTTGGGCGGCACGAAGTTGAAGGTTTCGGCGGGGATAGCCGTGTTCTTCTGCCAACCGGTGAACAGGATGCGGGTGGTGTTGCCCAGCTGGTCCTTGAACTCCATGCGGGCCAGGCCCGTGGCGTCGAACCCCAGGTCAGCGTAATCGAATGCCGGGTCCTTCGCCGTGGAAGCAAGGCGCAGCCACTGCATGCCATCGTGCTCGCCCTGCTCGGTGACCTTGAAGAAGCCCTTGTCGAGCTGCGACAGATCTGTAAGCACCGTGAGCGGGCTCTGCGCTTCTTCGGTGCTTTGCTTGCGCACCGTCACCTGCTCCAGGTCCGGATCGTAAAGCCAGACGCGGCTGCCATCGGCCACGATGGTCTGCTTCGACGGCGCCAGCACCTCCCAACGGAACTGGCGCGGCGCTTCAAGGGCCACGGTTCCCGTAGTGGTCTTGCCCGGACCGCCATTCACGTCAAACAGCGTCTGGCTGAAACGGCCAGTCAGCGAGTGCAAGCCCTTCGCGAAGGCATCCAGGCGCTCGCGCGCGGGACCGGCGGCGAAGGCAGGCAGGCTGAGCAGCGAAAGCGTGGCGGCAAGCAGGAGACGTTTCATGGGGTGGGATCCTGAGGGTGCAGGCGTGTGACGAGGGGTGGCGCGTGACTGCGGGTGAGGCTACATCGCTGACGCTTAACGCTTGGCGTTTTACCGATCTGTCTCGAACAGCGACTTGAGCATATCGATGGCCTCGGTCGGCGAGATCTCGCCGGCCTCCATCTTTTCGCTGATTTCGGCGATGGCCGCGCCATCGCGGTGCCAGTACGGCGCGTTGCGGGTGGCGACGTGGGCCGGACGGGCTTCCTGGCCCAGCACCACGATTTCGGCCAGCTCGCCCTGCTCGGCGAAAATGACTTCCAGGGCGTCGTCCACCTCGGCCGTATGCCCGGCGGGGTATTCGCGCACGATGGTGCACACGGCGCCATCGGCCGCGCGCAGTTCCAGGCCGGGAATCGACGGGTTCAATTCGAACACCGTCTCGACCTCATCCAGCACCTCGCGGGTGGGTGCCAGGTCGCCAGTGACAAGCAGGCTCCAGGGGCGCTGGCGCAGCGCACCCGGCTTCAGGGCGTTCATCAGGGTTAATCCTTCGGGGGCGGCGGTGCCAGCACTTCGCGGTTGCCGTTGTGCTGCGGGGCGCTGACGATGCCATCCTGTTCCATCTGCTCCACCAGGCGCGCGGCACGGTTGTAGCCGATGCGCAGGTGGCGCTGGACGCCGGAGATGGAAGCGCGGCGCGTCTCGGTCACCACGCGCACGGCGCGGTCGTACAGCGCGTTATCGCTGTCGCCATCGCCGTCGGCTTCCTGCGGCAGGCCGGCATCGTTGATGATCTTGCCGTCGGCCGTGCTCTGCACTTCCTCGAGCACGCCTTCGATGTAATTGGGCGCGCCCTGCGCACGCAGCCACTCGACCACGTTATGCACCTCGTGGTCATCCACGAAGGCGCCGTGCACACGCTCGGGCTGGGCCGTACCAGGCGGCAGGTACAGCATGTCACCGTGGCCCAGCAGCGCCTCGGCGCCACTCTGGTCAAGGATGGTGCGCGAGTCGATCTTGGACGACACCTGGAAGGCGATACGCGTGGGGATGTTCGCCTTGATCAAGCCGGTGATGACATCCACCGACGGACGCTGCGTGGCAAGGATAAGGTGCACGCCAGCCGCGCGCGCTTTCTGCGCCAGGCGGGCGATGAGTTCTTCGACCTTCTTGCCGACGATCATCATCATGTCGGCGAATTCGTCGATGATGATGACGATATGCGGCAGCGGCTCGAGCGGCTGTGGCCCCACGGAAGGCATGTCGGGGTTGGCGCGGAACAGCGGATCCAGCAGCGGCTGGCCCGACGATTCCGCGTCCTTCACCTTCTTGTTGAAGCCGCCGAGGTTACGCACGCCCACCGCGGCCATGAGCTTGTAGCGGCGCTCCATCTCGGCCACGCACCAGCGCAGCGCGTTGGCGGCTTCCTTCATATCGGTGACGACCGGCGCCAGCAGGTGCGGGATGCCCTCGTACACCGAGAGTTCCAGCATCTTCGGATCGATCATGATCATGCGCACGTCCTTCGCGCTGCTCTTGTAGAGCAGGCTGAGGACCATGGCATTCACCGCCACCGACTTACCCGAACCGGTGGTGCCGGCCACGAGCAGGTGGGGCATCTTGGCCAGATCGGCCACGACGGCCTTGCCACCAATATCCTTGCCCAGGGCCAGCGCCAGCGGCGACTTCACCTGGTCGTAGCGCTCGGATTTGAGGATCTCCGAGAGGTACACGATCTGCTTCTTGGTGTTGGGGATTTCCAGGCCGATCACGTTCTTGCCGGGAATCACATCCACCACGCGCACGCTGACCACGGAAAGGCCGCGCGCGATGTCCTTGTCGAGGCTGGACACCTGGCTACCACGCACGCCGGCGGCCGGTTCCAGTTCGAAACGGGTAATGACGGGGCCTGGGTACACGCCGGCCACGCGGGCTTCCACGCGGAAATCGCGCAGCTTCAGCTCCACCTGGCGCGAGAGCACCTCGAGCGTTTCTTCCGAATAGCCCGGACCTTGCGGCGGGGCTTCATCGAGCAGCGACAGCGGCGGTACTTCGCCATCCATCGAGGCGCCGGTGAACAGCGGAATCTGGTTTTCGCGGACGGCGCGATCGCTCTTCACCACCATGGGGGTGGGCGTCTCGATGCGCACGGGCTCGCGCTTCGCCTGCTTCACCGCCTCGGCTTTCTTTACCACCTCGCGCTCGGCGCGGGCGGAGCGGGCGGCCATCACCTCGGGGGCCTGGCGCACCTTGCCGCCGAACCAGCCGCCCATCTTCATGACCAGCTCGCCGGTGGCATCCATCAGCTTGAACCACGACAGGCCGGTGGCCAGCGTGATCGCGATAAGGCACACCGCCAGCAGGAGCAGCGGCGCGCCCTTGTCGCCAAACGCATTGTGCAGCCCGTGGCCCACCCACTTGCCCACGATGCCACCCGGGCCTTCCGGCAACACGGGCGAATCGACGTTCAGGTAGATGAGGGCCGGGGCCGTGATGAAAAAGAACACGAAGCCGATCAGCCGCAGGGAAGGCTCCCAGGGCTGGACGTTGCGCTCGCCACGGTGGCGAATGACCTGGATGCCCAGGGCAAGCAGGAGCAGCGGGAAGAAGTAGGAAACGAGGCCGAAAATGTACCGGAGCAGGTTGGCGATGTTCGCGCCCACCGCGCCACCGAAATTGGTGGCGTGCTCGGCCACGCCCATGTGGCCCCAGCTGGGATCCTGGTCGTTGTAGCTGAGCAGGCATACCAGCAGGTACAGGGCGAGCGGGAGCAACAGCAGTGCTCCCGCCTCACGGAGCCGGCGCTTGAGCTCATCGCTCAAGCCCGGCCTTTCGACCTTGGGCTGGGCCCGGGCCTGTTTCTTAACTACCTTCGCGCTGCGCGCCACTTAGCAAACCACTCCGGCTTCGGTCCGGGGCATCATGCCATGCCCTGAAGCGCCGGGTGCACCAGCTTGCCGCCTTCGATATTGATACCGGCGGCCAGCGGGGCGTAGTCGCGCCACTCGTTACCGGCGGCCAGGCGCTGCACGTACGGCAGGATGGCGGCCGAGATGGCGGTGGACGAGGTCTGCGGCACGGCGCCCGGCATGTTGGTCACGCAGAAGTGCGTGATGCCGTGCACGTCGTAGGTCGGCTCCTTCCAGGTGGTCGGGCGCGAGGTTTCGAAGCAGCCGCCCTGGTCGATCGAGATATCGACGAGGACCGAGCCCTTCTCCATGGTCTTGACCATGGCTTCGGTCACGACGCGCGGGGCCTTGGCGGACGGGATCAGCACGGCGCCGACGACGATATCGGCATTGCGCACTTCTTCGGCCACCGACGACTCGTAGGCGTACAGGGCGGTGACGTTGGGGCCCAGGGCCATCATTTCGGCCATGCGGTCCGGGCGCTTGTCGAACACCACCACGTTGGCACCGGCCTGGGCGGCCAGGGCAGCGGCGTTACCACCGGCGGCGCCGGCGCCCAGCACCACGACCTTGCCGCGCGGCGTGGAAGCCATGCCGCCCAACAGCTTGCCCTTGCCACCGTTCGGCTGGTGCAGGAGCGTGGTGCCGATCTGGGTGGCGATGCGGCCGGCGATGACCGACATGGGCAGCAGGAGCGGCAGCGCGCCGTCCTCGTCCACCGACTCGAAGGCGACGCCGGTCAGGCCGATATCCAGCAGGCTCCTGGTGAGCGCCGGCTCGGCGGCCAGGTGCAGGTAGCAGAACAGCAGGTGGTGCTTCTTGAGCAGCTTGAGATCGCCCTCGATCGGCTCCTTGACCTTGACGATCAGCTCGCCCTTTTCATAAACGGCGGCGGCATCGGGCACCACGGTGACGCCCAGGGCCGAATAATCGCTATCGGCGTAGCCACTCTTGGTGCCGGCGCCGGACTGGATGAACACCTCGTGGCCGCGGCGGACCAGGTCGGCGGCGGCGGCGGGGATGAGGGCCACGCGGCCTTCAAGGGTCTTGGTTTCGGAGGGGATACCAATGCGCATCTTAAGGAAGATCCTGAAAGTACAGAATTAAGCCCCCATGTGGGGACATGGGCAGCCACCGGCAAAGCGGAATGTCTTGAATCGCACCCCCGTCTTCCCCATTCTTCCGGGTCGACGCAATCTCGCGGAACCTCGACACGGCTTCAGCTTCCTGCCGCAAGAGGCGAGCGGTACGACTGAAACAGCCGCAGCAAACCTGAAGGATTATACATGAGCACCCCCAAGCACAGCCGACTGCTTATCCTCGGCTCCGGTCCCGCCGGCTACACGGCCGCCGTCTACGCGGCGCGCGCCAACCTGAAGCCGATGATGGTCACCGGCCTGCAGCAGGGTGGCCAGCTGATGACCACCACCGAGGTGGATAACTGGCCGGGTGACGAAAAGGGCGTCCAGGGCCCGGAGCTCATGCGCCGCATGGCCGAGCACGCCGAGCGCTTTGAAACCGAGATGGTGTTCGACCACATCCACAACGTGGACCTGGCCAACCGCCCGTTTCGCCTGAAGGGCGATGGCGGCGAGTACACCTGCGATGCGCTGATCATCACCACCGGCGCCACGGCCAAGTACCTGGGCATTGCCTCGGAAGAGAAGTTCAAGGGCCGCGGCGTCTCCGCCTGCGCCACCTGCGATGGCTTCTTCTTCCGTGAGCAGGATGTGGTCGTCGTCGGCGGCGGCAACACCGCCGTGGAAGAAGCCCTGTACCTCTCCAACATCGCCCGCAAGGTGTACCTGGTGCACCGCCGCGACAAGCTGCGCGCCGAGAAGATCCAGCAGGACAAGGTGTTCGAGAAGGCCGCCGCCGGCAAGATCGAGCTGATCTGGAACAGCCAGGTCGATGAAGTGCTGGGCGACGACTCGGGCGTGAACGGTGTGCGCGTGAAGGACGTGAACACCGGCGCCAAGCGCGACCTCGAGGTGCAGGGCTTCTTCGTGGCGATCGGCCACACCCCGAACACCGGCATCTTCGATGGCCAGCTCGACATGAAGGATGGCTATATCCAGATCCAGTCGGGCCTGGAAGGCATGGCCACCGCCACCTCCGTACCGGGCGTGTTCGCCGCAGGCGACGTGGCCGACCACGTGTACCGCCAGGCGATCACCTCGGCCGGCTTTGGCTGCATGGCCGCGCTGGATGCCGAGCGCTGGCTCGATATGAACCACAAGCTCGACTAAGGGAACCCCCGGCCCCGCGCGCGCCGCCGCGCGGGGCTGCCCCACCCATGAACGACATCCGCTTCCTGCAGGGCCTGCGCGATGTCCCCGCCGCCGACTGGGACGCGCTCATTCCCGATGGCAACCCCTTCGTATCCCATGCATTCCTGCACGGGATGGAGGCGAAAGGCTGCCTGCGCGAGGACTACGGCTGGGCGCCCTACCACCTCGCCATCTTCGATAACGGCCGGCTCGTCGCCGCCGCACCCACCTACCTGAAGGGCAACTCGCATGGCGAGTTCGTCTTCGACTGGAGCTGGGCCGCCGCGTGGGAACGTGCCGGCGGGCAGTACTACCCGAAGATGCTGGTGGCCTCGCCCTACTCGCCCGTACCCGGGCCGCGCCTGCTGGTGCGCGAAGGTCCGCTGGCCGATGTGTACCGCAACCAGCTGACGGCTGTGCTGGTCGACGAAGCCGAACGGCTGGGCCTGTCGTCCATCCACGCCAATTTCCTTGCGCCGGCCGATCTGCACGCGTTTGACGACCGCTGGCTGGAACGATCCGACTACCAGTTCCACTGGCACAACCGTGGTTATGGGTCGTTCGACGATTTCCTGGCCGCGCTGACCGCCAAGAAGCGGAAGAACATCCGTCAGGAACGCGCGAAGGCGCACGCCTCGGGCCTCACCCTGGAGATGCGCGGCGGTGATGAACTCACCGACATGGAATGGCGGCAGATCCATGGGCTGTACGAGCTCACCTTCGACCTGAAAGGCAACCACGCCGCGCTCACCGCCCGCTTCTTCCAGTACCTGGGCCGCGAGCTGGGTGCGAATGTGCAGGTGGCGATGGCCCGCGATGAGCACGAGATCGTCGCCATGGCGCTGTTCCTGCGCGGCGGCGGTGCACTCTACGGCCGTTACTGGGGCGCCAGCGTCGAGGTCTCAGGGCTGCACTTCGAACTGTGCTACTACCGGGGCATCGACTACGCGATCCGCGAAGGCCTGACACGCTTCGAGCCCGGCGCCCAGGGCGAGCACAAGCTGGCTCGCGGCTTCCTGCCCACGCTCACCCATTCGCGCCACTTCATCGCCCACGACGGCTTCCGCCGCGCCGTGGCCGAGGCCCTTGAACACGAGGCCGAACACCGCGAGGCTTACCGCGCCGAACTGCTCACCCATTCGCCGTACGCGGACCGATGATTCGCCTGCCCCAGCTCCACCCTGCCCGCCCGGGCCAGTTCCCCGACCCGGAACAGGCGCTGGAGGATCCCAATGGCCTGCTTGCGTGGGGCGGCGATCTTTCGGCCGAGCGATTGCTTTCGGCGTACGCCCAGGGCGTGTTCCCCTGGTTCAACGAAGACGAGCCGATCCTGTGGTGGTCGCCCAACCCGCGCTGCGTGTTTCGTACCGATGGCGTGCACATCAGCCGCAGCCTGAAGAAGCAGCTGGCGAGAACAAACTGGCGGCTCACAGCCGATACGTCATTCGCGCGCGTGATGCGCGCCTGCGCCGAACCGCGTGATGGCCAGCCAGGTACGTGGATCAGCGACGAGATGATCGTGGCGTACCAGGAGTTGCACCGGCTGGGCCACGCACACAGCGTCGAAGTGTGGGACCGCGGCTCACTGGTCGGCGGCATTTACGGCGTGGCGATCGGCCGGCTGTTCTGCGGCGAATCGATGTTCAGCGCGCGCACCGGCGGCTCGAAAGTGGCACTCGCCGGCCTGTGCCAGATGTTGCATGGCTGGGGCTTTCCGCTACTCGATGCACAGGTAACGAACCCGCACCTGGTCAGCATGGGCGCCATCGAAGTTCCCCGCAAACAGTTCGTCGCCCAGGCCCGCCGCCTCGCAGCGATGCCAGGCATGCCCGGCAGCTGGATCAAAGCCCAGGTACCCATGCCAACAACATCTCGCCCGATCGACGACCTGTAGGAGCCCACCCTGTGGGCGACGCCGTTCGCGCCAACGTCACAGGGCGTGCTGCTCTATCGCGAAAGATGTCGCCCACAGGGTGGGCTCCTACCGCGCGCGGTGACCGCTCATTTCCGCGCCAGCGTTCTTCGGTAACAGCGCACTCACCGGTGCCGCCAGCAGTGAGATGAAGGTCACCACCAGGAACGCCACCGAGAAATCGGGCAGTGCCGCGTGCTCGCGGCCGCCCCACACCACCGAAACGTGCAGCGCGGCAGCGGCTACGCAAATGCCCAGCGACAGCATCAGCTGCTGGAACGTGGTGTAGAAACTCGTTGCACTGGAGAAGCGCTCACTCGGCACATCCGCATACGCCACGGTGTTGTACGCGCTGAACTGCAAGGACTGGAAGAAGCCCGAGAACAGCAGCACCACGTAGATGATCCACAACGGCCAATCGGGCCGGAACGCTGCGCACAGCGCCACGCACAACATCGAGAACACGCCGTTCCACACCAGCGTCGCGCGGAAGCCCCAGCGGCGCAGCACGGGTGCGGCGGTGGCCTTCATCAACATGGCACCCAGTGCCGATACGAACGTGATGACGCCGCTGTGTGCGGCAGAAAGGCCAAAGCCCAGCTGCATCATCAGTGGCAGCAGGAAGGGCACGGCGCCGGCGGTGATGCGCGTGAGCGACCCGGCAATCACCGACAGCCGGAACGTCGTGAAGCGCATAAGCGACATGTCGAGGATGGGGTTCGCGATGCGCCGCGAATACAGCAGGTACCCCGCGCCCGCGACCATGCCCGCCATGATCAACCCGGTTGAACCGTAGAGCGAGGACGAACCGCGGCTCGCCAGCTCCAGCCCGAACACCAGGCAGGAGAGCGAAATACCCGACAGCACGAAGCCAATCCGATCGAACGGCACGCGCTCGGTAAGGCGCACATCGGGGATGTACTTCGTAGCAAGCCAGATGCCGATGACGCCGATGGGCACGTTGATATAGAAGATCCAGCGCCACGACACCCACGTGACAATGAAGCCGCCCAGCGGCGGCCCGACAACCGGGCCGATCAGCGCCGGCACCAGCAGCCACGACATGGCGCTGACCAGTTCGGATTTGGGTACCGAGCGCAGCAGCACCAGGCGGCCCACCGGCACCATCATGGCGCCGCCGATACCCTGCAGCAGGCGGGACAAAACCAGCAACGGGAGGTTCGATGCAACGCCGCACAGGATCGAGCCAACGGTAAACAGCGCGATGGCCGCGCGGAACACGTTGCGCGAGCCGTAGCGATCGGCAATGGCACCGCTGGCGGGAATGAACACGGCCAGGCTGAGCATGTACGAGGTGAGCGCCACGCTCATATGCAGCGGCGATACATCAAACGAGGTGGCCATGGCCGGCAGCGCGGTGGCCAGGATGGTGCCGTCCAACTGCTCCATGAACATCGCGCTGGCGATGATCAGGGCAACGGTGCGAAAGCCAGGTGCGGTGCTCATCCGGGGACGCGCGGCGGGGGAAGCGGCATTTTAGCAGAGCCGCCCCACGCCCGCTGGCTTCTAAACACTTGTTCATGCCCAGAGAGCGGATCGATGAAGCGCAGTTCACGGGCCAGCAGGCAAAGCGGCTCGATGAACCCCGGCGCCTCATCACGTAGCGCCGGGTAGAACACGTCGCCTTCGATCGGCGCACCCAGCGCGGCCATGTGGACGCGCAGCTGGTGCTTGCGGCCGGTGACCGGCGTGAGCCGGTAGAGCCACTGCGCCTCGCCTCGCGCGATCACATCGATGAGCGTGCGTGCGTTCGGCTCGCCCGCCACCTCCTGCATGCGGAAGAAGGGATCGCCTCGCTCCAGCCGGCTCTCATGCACATAGGGGAACGTGAGTCCCGGCAGCGGCGCGGCGAGCGCCTCGTAGGTCTTCTCAATACGGCGCTCGCGGAACAGCCGGGTGTATGCATCGCGACTGGAGGGCCGGGCGGAGAACACCACCAGCCCCGCCGTCGCGCGGTCCAGCCGGTGCAATGCCACGAGATCGGGGTTGCCGAGACGGCGGGCCAGGCGGACCGATAGGGTTTCTTCCACGTACGCGCCCGCGGGCATGACCGGGAGGAAGTGGGGCTTGTCGGCGACGACCAGATCGTCGTCGACGTGGACGAGGGTTTCCTCGAACGGAATGCGCGGCTCGGCCTCGACTTCCCGACGGTAGAAAACAGCCATGCCAGGGCGGAACGGCGCCTGCGGAGCCAATGGCGTCTCGCCATCGTCGACCAGGCCCCTGGCCATGCGGCTGGTCCATTCCGCGGTACTGACCGTCGGGAAGCGTTCCGACAGGTAGGCCAGCACGGTGGGCCATGGGCCGGCCGGGAGGGTGATGCGGCTTTTGGGGAGTTCGGACATGCGTGGGATTGTGCCCTGAGGCGAGTACCCATCGCGCGCAAGCGCGCTCCTGCAGCGGCACACGCCGACAAGACGCCAGCACCCCTGCCATGCGCATATACTCATGCCACCCACCCCACCTTGGTGAACGAGGTCGTTGCACCCGTGATCGGCCGGTTCTTCAGGAAGCTATTCGGCGGCGGCGCGCCCGCGCCTAACGCCGAGCACGAACGGCACACGTACGTCGCGATGGCCGTGGAGACGCCTGCGCTTGCCAACGCGGTGGCGGCCGAGGAAGTGGAGGATCGGTTCTACCGCATGCTGCTTGGCGTGCCCGCCTCGAACGACCCCGCCATGAGCGCCACGGAACAGGTCGCGGCGCGTCGCGTACGCGACGCCTTCGGTGCCGAGCGCTTTGATGTCAGTACCCTGCCCCGCCTGCCCTCCGTGGTGCCCCAGCTGATGCGCTCGCTGCGCAGCGACGACACCAATAGCCGCACGCTGGCCGAGCAGATCAGTCGCGATACCGTGCTGGTGGGCGAAATCATCCGGGTGGCGAACAGCGCCTATTTCCGCACGACCCGCCCGGTGACCGGCCTGCCGCAAGCCATCACCTTGCTCGGCCAGAACGGCCTGCGCCGCGTAGTCATGCAACTGGTGATGCGGCCGATCCTGCGCACCGATACCGATGCCACCAGCCGCGCCGCCGGCGACCGCCTATGGGAGCACGCGGAACGCTGCGCGCGCACGTGCGTGTTCCTCAGCCGCCCGGCCGCTGATCCGTTCGAAGCGTTCCTGGCCGGCCTGGTGAGCCAGACCGGTGCACAGACCATCCTCATGGAACTGGACGCAGCCGGCCTGGCCCATGAAAGCCTGAGCCGCCCGTTCATCGCGGCGATCGGCCAGCAGATCGAGCGGCTGTCGCTGCACGCCGCCCGCCACTGGCAGTTTCCGTCACGCGTGGTGCAAGCCCTGGCCGAACGCGCCGACCCGGCCGACGCCGGCGCCCGCACGCCCCTGGGGCGCGCGTTGCTGGCATCCAGCCGCGTGGCGATGCTGGATGTGCTGGTGGAGCAAGGCCTGGCCGACCCGGAAAGCGTGCTGCTGGCCACGCCCGCCCAAGGCTTCAGCCAGGACCGCCTGCAGGCCGCCCGCGACGACCTGCGCACGGCAGCGCCCGCTGAAGCCTGACACCGGCACCCAGCGGGCGACGCAAGCCCCCACGTAGGAGCCCACCCTGTGGGCGACATCTTTCGCGACAAAGCAACAGGGCCTGCAACGCTCTCGCGAAGAGCGTCGCCCATAGGGTGGGCTCCTACCTGGGCGCGGTTGGCAAGGGTGTCGCGTGGTTAGCGCTGCACACCCGTGGCGATCACATCGGCCCACAGCTGATCGGCGAGCTCGCGCGAGGCGGACTGCAGCAACGACGGGACCTGGACATCCAGGCGCGGCTCGGCGGCATTGAGCGGTGCCGACTGGCGCACGCGGTAGCCCTTGGCCACGACCTTGCCGCGCGCCACGATGCGGCAATCGGTCTGCAGGTCGATCGTGGTGGCCGGCGAATCCGCTTGTGGCGTCGCGGTCACGGAAAGATCCACGTTACGGCAGCCGATGATCAGGTCGGTAAAGTACTTCGGCTGCAGCGAGGTGCGCAGCTGGGCCTGGATCACCGACACGATATCCGGCGTCACTTCCACGTGGGCCTTGGCATCCAGGCCTTTCACGGTGACGACGGTGCCACCCTTGTTCTCAACGGTAAGCCACGGCGAGGACGGGCTCGCGGCCACCATGCGGCTGGCATCGGCTTCGATCATCGTCTTGCCGCCACAGGCGGTGAGCAGCATGGCCGCGGCGGCGGCCAACAAACACTTAGTCACTTCCAAACCCCTGATTTCCCCCGGACACAAGCCCGTGAATGTACCTGCACAGGGGCCTGTGCGGCAATGCGCCATGTCACAAGACGATATGCCGAAATTGTCTCTACGCGGCGCGCGCCGCCCGCCGATAGTCCATAGATGCACACATGGATCTCTCTGATGGCAGGCGGCCCGCAGGATGGCCAGCGCTTCAAGCGCGAGTTCTACACGCCCCACCCCACGCCGCCGGCCATGCGCGCCAGCGACGGCCAGGTGTGCTGCCCGGTGGCCGTGGGTACCACGCGCACCGAAGGCGTCTGTGTGGTCGTCCACCCGCAGGCCCGGGACCACGAAATCGAGCAGGCGATCGATGCCATGGTGGCGGCATGTGAAGGTGAGCCGATTTCCGGCAAATAGCCGATAAGTGTATGATGCGCCTTTTAATCCTTCGGCAGGTTTTCGGTTTTGGCCTTCTCCGCACGCGCCCCTGAATCCGGCGACGCCCTGGCACGGCTGAGCTGGCAGGATTTCGAGCATCTGCTGGCGGAGCATTACCGCGAGCAGGGCTACCGCGTGGAGCTGGTCGCCGCCCACGACCTCAAGGCCCTGGGCAACGCCGGCCTGGACATGCGCCTGCACCGCGGCTCGGAAACGGTGATCGTCCAGTGCGGGCACTGGGACGCGATCTTCGTGGACGTGGCCGAGGCTAACCAGCTGATGAGCGCGATGCTCAACGAGGCCGCCAGCCGTGGCGTCCTCGTGACACGTGGCACGTTCACCGCCGCCGCCAAGGCCGCCGTGCGTCGCCAGCCGCGGGTACACCTGGTCGATGGTGACCTGCTGCGCGCCATGCTGAAGCTGCCGGACCACCTGGATACCGCACCGGCCGGCACCCGGCCTGCGGAGAAAGTCGCACGCACGGCTGCCGCCGCCCGCCGCCGCTCAGGCAGCGATCGTTCGTACACCCTCCCCGCCGTCATCGGCGTGGTGATCGTGGGCTTGCTGGGCTTCTTCGTCTGGCGCGCCATGAGCCGGCACGACGACACGCCGCCGCCCGTGGCCGCAACACCTGCGGCGAGCGCCCCCGTCGCGGTGGCACCGCCCGCCGCATTGCCACCCACCACGGTACCCAGGGTGCCGGTCACCGCCGCACAGGCAGCACCGCGCCAACCCGAGGCCTCCGACGGCCTGGCGCGTGAACTTGCCGAACGCGAGCGCGCGCGCCGTGAAGAAGAGGCCGCCGCAGGCCGCAAGAAATCGGAAGACGCTTTAAAAGTGATGGAGCGCAATACCCGCGAGGTTGGCTCCTACTAATAGCGCACGAACGTTCACGCGTTTGCCATACCCCCGGGCCTAGGCTGGCTGCGACTTCCGTCGCTCCCCGGACCTGCCCATGACCGATACGCTCGAACCTGACCTGCTGCGCCGCATGCACGCGTACTGGCGTGCCGCGAACTACCTCACCGTTGGCCAGATCTACCTGCGCGATAACCCCATGCTCGAGGAGCCGCTGAAACGCGAGCACATCAAGCATCGCCTGCTGGGCCATTGGGGCACGACCACCGGCCTCAATTTCATCTACACGCATCTCAATCGCGTGATCGTGGAACGCGACCTCAACATGATCTACGTGATGGGCCCCGGCCACGGTGGCCCTGGGCCCGTAGCGCACACGTACCTCGAAGGCTCCTACACCGAAATCTACCCGCGCATCGATCGCAGCAAGGCCGGCATGCGTGAGCTGTTCCGCCAGTTCTCCTGGCCTTATGGCATCCCGAGCCACGTGGCGCCGGAAACCCCGGGCTCGATCCACGAAGGCGGCGAGCTGGGCTACTCGCTTTCGCACGCGTTTGGCGCCGCCTATGACAATCCCGACCTGATCGTCACCTGCGTGGTGGGCGATGGCGAAGCCGAAACCGGCGCGCTTGCCACGAGCTGGCATTCGAACAAGTTCCTGAATCCGGTGTGCGATGGCGCCGTGCTGCCCATCCTGCATCTGAACGGTTTCAAGATCGCCAACCCGACGGTGCTGGCGCGCATCGAACACGATGAACTGCGCGACCTGATGCGCGGCTACGGCTACGAGCCGCACTTCGTGGAAGGCCACGAGCCGGAAGCCATGCACCAGGCCTTCGCCGCCGCACTGGATACCTGCCTGGACGAGATCCGCCGGATCCAGAAAGAAGCCCGCGAGGAAAGCGCCGACAACGCGAAGCGCCCGCGCTGGCCCATGATCGTGTTCCGTAGCCCCAAGGGCTGGACAGGGCCGAAAGAAGTCGACGGCAAACCCGTCGAAGGCACGTGGCGCGCACATCAGGTGCCGCTTTCGAAGTTCGAGAACGATGAGCACGTCAAGCTGCTCGAAGACTGGATGAAAAGCTACGACGCGCACGAGCTGTTCGATGAGGAAGGCCGCTTCCGCGAAGAGTTCGCCTCGCTGGCACCCAAGGGTCAGCGGCGCATGGGCATGAACCCGCACGCCAACGGTGGCCTGCTGCTGAAGCCGCTGCACATGCCCCACTTCGCCCAGTTCGCCGAAGAGGTAAAGAGCCCGGGCGATCACAAGGCCGAGATGACCCGCGTGCTTGGCCGATTCCTGCGCGAAGTGATGCGGCAGAACATGCGCAACTTCCGCGTGTTCGGCCCGGACGAGACCGCTTCGAACCGCCTGGAAGCGATTTACGACGTGAGCCCGAAAACGTGGCTCGCCGAGTACGAAGGCGTCGACGAAGATCTGGCCCCGGATGGCCGCGTCATGGAGATGCTCAGCGAGCACCAGTGCCAGGGCTGGCTCGAAGGCTACCTGCTCACCGGCCGGCACGGCTTTTTCTCGTGCTATGAGGCGTTCATCCACATCGTGGATTCCATGTTCAACCAGCACGCGAAGTGGTTGAAGACCACCCGCAAGATGGAATGGCGGCCGCCGATCGCCTCGTTGAATTACCTGCTGAGCTCACACGTGTGGCACCAGGACCACAACGGGTTCTCCCACCAGGATCCGGGCTTCATCGATCATGTCGCGAACAAGAAGTCCGAAATCGTTCGCATCTACCTTCCACCGGATACCAACTGCCTGCTTTCCGTAGCGGACCATTGCCTGCGTAGCCGCCATTACGTGAACGTGATCATCGCCGGCAAGCAGCCCGACTGGCAGTGGCTGGATATCGAAAGTGCCGTGCGGCATTGCACGGCAGGTGCCGGTATTTGGGAATGGGCGGGCCGTGGCGGCGACGATCCGGATGTGGTCATGGCGTGCGCAGGCGATGCGCCCACCGTGGAAGTGCTTGCCGCGGTCATGCTGCTGCGCGAGTACGTACCCGATATCCGCATCCGCGTGGTGAACGTCGTGGACCTCATGTCGTTGGAAACGCCCGACGAGCACCCGCACGGCATGGACGATGACCGCTTCGACGACCTGTTCACCAAGGACCGGCCTGTGATCTTCGCCTTCCACGGCTACCCGGGCATCGTGCACAAGCTGACCTACCGCCGGCACAACCACGATAACTTCCATGTGCGTGGCTACAAGGAGGAAGGCACGACGACCACGGCGCTGGACATGATGGTGCTGAACAACATGGATCGCTTCCAGCTCGCCCTGGACGTGATCAACCGCATACCCCGCTTCGCCGGTGAACGAGCGAAGGCCGAACAACGCTACTGGGCCGATATCCAGCGCCACAAGCTCTATGTAAGCGAGCATGGCCAGGACCTGCCCGATGTGCGTGATTGGCAGTGGAAACCCGAATAACCACTGCCCCCTCTGTAGGAGCCCACCCTGTGGGCGACATCTTTCGCGGGAACGGAACAGGCCCGCGGGCGATATCGCGAAAGACGTCGCCCACAGGGTGGGCTCCTACAGCGGCCAGAAGGGAACCTTGATGCATATCCTTGCGCTGAATACAGGCTCTTCGTCGCTGAAGTACGGCCTCTACGATGTCGAGGGCGACACGGTGGAGGCGCTGTTCTCCGACCAGACCGATGCGCCCGGTGGTAACGCCGACCCCGTGCACGCCATCACCGCCACGTTGAAGGAAAAAGGCCTGCCACGTCCCGACGCCATCGGCCACCGCATCGTCCATGGCGGCCCGAACATCCGTGACCACGCGTTGATCGACGATGCCCTGATGCTGCACCTGGAAGAAGCGAAGGCCTACGCACCACTGCACGTGCCGGCGGCCGTGGACATGGTCAGGCGTGCGCGCGAGGCCTTCCCCGATGCGCCGCAGGTCGCCTGCTTCGACACCGCCTTCCACAAGACCATGCCTGCCGTGGCGCGCACCCTGCCCCTCCCCGCGGACCTTCGTGCAGGTGGCATCGAACGCTACGGATTCCACGGCCTGTCGTACGAATCCATCGTTCGCCAGCTAGGCGAAGGCATCCCCCAACGCGTGGTCATTGCACACCTGGGTAACGGCGCGAGCCTTTGCGCCGTGCGCGATGGCAAATCGATCGACACGACCATGGGCCTCACACCCACGGGCGGCATCGTGATGGGCACGCGCCCGGGCGACCTCGATCCTGGTGTGCTGCTGTACCTGATGCGTGAGAAGGGCTACGACGCCGAGCGGCTCGAAAAGCTGGTCGACCGCGAATCGGGCCTGAGGGGCCTGTCGGGCGGCACGAGCGACATGCGCCAGTTGCACGCCGCAAACGACGACGCCTCCCGACTGGCACTCGATGTATTCGTGCATGTGGCGCGCAAGCACATCGCCGCGATGGTGGCGTCGCTGGGCGGCATGGACCTGCTGGTGTTCACTGGCGGCATCGGCGAGAACGATGCGAAGACGCGCGACGCCATCCTGGCCGGCCTGCAATGGATGGGCGACTTCAACAGCCGCGTCATCCCCACCGAAGAAGACGCCCAGATCGCAAGGCACACCGCAAACCTGGCAACACAAACGTAGGAGCCCACCCTGTGGGCGACAGCTTTCGCATCAGGGCAGCAGGTTCTGCAGCTGTTCGCGAAAACATGTCGCCCACAGGGTGGGCTCCTACGGTTACGGCGGGTGCCGGGGCACCCGATGGATTACTCGACCACGACCGGGATCTTGCCGATCTTCGAACGCCATTCCTTCGGACCCGTGGTGTGCACCGAGGTGCCGGCGCTGTCGACGGCGACCGTTACCGGCATGTCCTGCACTTCGAACTCGTAGATGGCTTCCATACCCAGGTCTTCGAAGGCGAGCACGCGCGACGCCTTGATCGCCTTCGACACCAGGTAAGCCGCGCCACCAACGGCCATCAGGTACACGGCCTTGTTGTCACGGATGGCATCAATGGCCGTGGGGCCGCGCTCGCTCTTGCCGACCATGCCGAGCAGGCCGGTGGTTTCCAGCATCTGCCGGGTGAACTTGTCCATGCGCGTGGCCGTGGTCGGGCCCGCCGGGCCGACCACTTCATCGCGCACCGGGTCGACCGGGCCCACGTAGTAGATGAAGCGGTTGGTGAAGTCGACCGGCAGCGTTTCGCCGCGGTTGAGCATATCGATCATGCGCTTGTGCGCGGCGTCGCGGCCGGTGAGCAGCTTGCCGTTGAGCAGGATCACTTCACCCGGCTTCCAGCTGTTCACTTCCTCGCGCGTGATCGTGTCGAGGTTCACGCGGCGACCCTTCGACGAGTCGTAGGTGAGCTTCGGCCAATCTTCCAGCGACGGCGGCTCGAGCATCACCGGGCCCGAGCCATCCATCACGAAATGCGCATGGCGGGTGGCCGCGCAGTTCGGGATGATCGCCACCGGCAGGTTCGCCGCATGGGTCGGGTAATCGCTCACCTTCACGTCGAGCACGGTGGTGAGGCCGCCGAGGCCCTGCGCGCCGATACCCAGCGCGTTGACCTTCTCGTACAGCTCAAGGCGCAGTTCTTCGGCGCGATTCGACGCACCGCGAGCCTGCAGCTCGGTGATATCGATCGGCTCCATCAACGATTCCTTCGCCAGCAGCATGGCCTTCTCGGCCGTGCCACCAATGCCGATGCCGAGCATGCCCGGCGGGCACCAGCCGGCGCCCATGGTCGGTACAGTCTTCAGCACCCAATCCACGATCGAATCGGAGGGGTTCAGCATGGCGAACTTGGATTTCGCTTCCGAACCGCCGCCCTTGGCCGCCACGGTCACATCGAGCTTGTCGCCCGGCACGATCGAGACGTTGACCACGGCCGGCGTGTTGTCGCGCGTATTCATGCGCTTGCCGGCCGGATCGGCCAGCACCGAAGCACGCAGCTTGTTGTCCGGGTGGTTGTAGGCGCGGCGCACGCCCTCGTTCACCATGTCCTCGACGCTCATGGTGGCATCGTCCCAACGGACGTTCATGCCCACCTTGAGGAACACGGTGACGATGCCGGTGTCCTGGCAGATCGGGCGGTGGCCCTCGGCGCACATGCGCGAGTTGATGAGGATCTGCGCGATCGCATCTTTCGCGGCCGGGCTCTCTTCGCGCTCGTAGGCGGCGGAAAGGTTCCGGATGTAATCCACCGGGTGGTAGTACGAGATGTACTGGAGGGCGTCTGCGACGCTCTGGATGAGGTCGTCCTGCTTGATCGAGGTCATGGCGCTACCGCTGGCTCGCTAGGCTGGCAAAACGCCAATTTTAGCGCACCTTGGCCGGTGTAAGGTGACGGGGCCTGCCCCGGTCTATCTCCTGGCACCCCCGCAAACGGAGTTCCCATGCGTTCCCGCTTCCGCACCGCCCTGTTCGCCCTGGCCTTCCTCGCCGCCGCCTTTGGTATCGCCCAGCCGGCCCTGGCGGCCCAGACCGCCCCCGAGTTCGAAGGCATCGCCGCCTGGCAGAACTCCAAGCCACTGACCATGAAAGGCCTGCGCGGCAAGGTCGTGCTCATCGATTTCTGGGCGTATTCCTGCATCAACTGCCTGCGCACCCTGCCCCACGTCACCCGCTGGTACGACCAGTACAAGGACAAGGGCCTGGTGGTCGTGGGCGTGCACTCGCCGGAATTCCCGTTCGAGAAGCAGGAAGGCAACGTCCGCGACGCCATCAAGAAGTTCAACATCCACTACCCGGTAGCCCAGGACAACGACCTGGCCACGTGGGATGCCTGGGATAACCAGTACTGGCCGGCCGAATACCTGGTGGACCAGCGGGGCAACGTGGTCGCCCACCACTTCGGCGAGGGCAATTACGCCGAGATGGAGAACGCGATCCGCACGCTGCTGGGCCTGCCCCGCCTGGCCGATGACAAGGCGGAAACTGACAAGGACGCCCCGGATTTCAATCAGTTGGGCTCGCCGGAGATGTACTTCGGCAGCGACCGGAGCCAGAACAACGCCAGCCCCGAGGGGGCCCGTACGGGCGTTCGTGACTTTACGGCGCCGTCGCGCCTTGAGCTGAACCAGTTCGCCCTGGTGGGCCGCTGGGAGATTGGCCGGCAGAATGCCAGCCTGGTGGGCCCGAGCGGCGAGATCCGCCTGCATTTCAAGGCGAAGAAGGTGCACATGGTGGCCAGCGCCAACGATCCGGTGCCCCTTGAGATCGCCGTGGACGGCAAGCCACAGGCCCCGGTGACGGTGCAGGCATCCCAGCTCTACACCCTGTTCGATGGCGACGGCTACAAGGATCACGTGCTGACGATCAAGGTGCCCAAGGCCAATTTCCACGCGTTTACGTTTACGTTTGGGTAAACGGCTTGCCTTCGGCTTCGCGCTAGTGAGGCGGTTCATTCGCTAGCGCGAATGCGTGTGGCCAGCGGCTTCGCCGCCTCGTGCTTGAGGGCTTGAGGCCGAGAGCCGCCGGTGCCCACCCTCGCTGCTCAGACAGGTCCTCCGCGTTCGGTGCGGAATGCCGCTGCGCGGCATGTGTACTTATTTGGCCTACGGCCGCTCTCTTGTGCGGAACTCGCCTCGAGCGTGGGCACCGTCGGCTCTTTTGACCCATGAGGTTGGGGGTTGGGAGAGCCGCGGCATTGTCTGCGGGGAGATCGGTGCGTTCGGCATCGGTGGACGGACAGCCGCTTCGTCCACGCACAGGGGTGATCGTGTAGCGTCGATCGGTGCACGTGGCGTCGTGGCGGCGTTTGCTGCTCGTCGCGTGCTGATGCATTACGACGTCATCGCTGCGTCGGCTGATCGCGTGCAAGCACGCTCCTACACGAGCCTGGCCCATCCATTCACCAGATCGCGGCACCCCTTGTAGGAGCCCACCCTGTGGGCGACATCTTGTCGCCAGGCGCGCAGGCCCTGCGGCGGTATCGCGGAAGCTGTCGGCCACAGGGTGACCTCCTACAGCGGCATGGTGCACCAGCAGCGAGCTCGCCCCCACGAAACCTCATGGGTCAAAAGAGCCGTCGGTGCCCACGCTCGAGGCGAGTTCCGCACAAGAGAGCGGCCGTAGGCCAATTAAGTACATCTGCGCCGGAGGCGCACTCCGGTACGAACGCGGAGGACCTGTCTGAGCAGCGAGGGTGGGCACCGGCGGCTCTTCGCCTCAAAACCACCAGAGCGAGGCGGCGCAAGCCGCTGGTCACACGCATTCGCGCCAGCGAATGAACCGCTTAACCAGCGCGAAGCCGAAGGCAAGCCCTGCCTCTTGCCAAGACTGTTACTCACGATATATCGTACGACCACTACGTACGATATATCGGAGAACCCCCATGCACTTCTGGCACCACGCCAAGCGCCACTTCCGCGATGAGATGCACCAGCGCTTCCACGACCACTTCGCCGCCATGGGCGGCCGCGGCGGCCGCTTCGGCGGCGGTGGCCCCTTCGGCTTCGACGACCGCGAAGGCATGCGCGGCGGCCGCGGTGGTGGCCGGTTCGGCGGTGGCCGCATGTTCGGCACCGGCGACCTGCGCCTCCTGCTCCTCGCCCTCATCGAAGAACAGCCCCGCCACGGCTACGAACTCATCCGCACCATCGAAGAAATGTTCGACGGCCAGTACAGTCCCAGCCCCGGCGCCATCTACCCCACCCTCACCATGCTCGAGGAACTGGGCTACGCCCGCGTCGAAGCCGAAACCGGCGGCAAGAAGCTCTACGCCATCACCGACGAAGGCCGTGCCTTCCTCACCGAAAACCGCGACACCCTGGATGCACTCACCGAGCGCCTGCAGGTGATGTCCCGGCACATGCGCCGCATGACCGTACCCGGTGGCGTGCGCGATGCCATGCACGTGCTGAAGCACCAGCTGATGAACCACCACAAGGCGTGGGATGACGCCGAGACCAGGCGCGTGGCTGCCATCGTCGAAGCCGCGGCCAAACAGATCGCGGAGCGCCAGGGATGAGCGAGAAACACGTCATCCAGCGCATGCGCCATGATGTGCGCATGCGCCTGCTTACCGTCGTGAAGGTGAAGGAGCTCACCCCGCACATGGTTCGGATCACGGTGCAGGGCCCAGAGCTTGCGGGGTTTCCTTCCGCGTCGCCTGATGACCACGCGAAGCTGTTTTTCCCGACCAGCGCGGGCGAATTCAACCTGCCGACCATGACACCGGACGGCCCGATGTACCCCGAGGGCAAGGAGCCCTCACCGGCCCGCGACTACACCCCGCGACAGTTCCGCAAGGACACGCTGGAGCTCGATCTCGACTTCGTCATCCACGGCGATGGCCCCGCGTCCACGTGGGCTGAGAAGGCGAAGGTCGGCGACAAGCTCGGCGTCGGCGGCCCGCGCGGCTCGATGATTGTGCCGGGCGACTACGACCACTACGTGCTGGTCGGCGATGAAACCGCCCTGCCCGCGATCGGCCGTTGGCTGGAAGAGATGCCGAAGGACACGGCGGTGACCGTGCTGGCCGAGATCGCGTCCGCAGAAGAAAAACAGGACCTCACCCGCGACGTGCGTTGGTACATTCGCGGCGAATCGCCGTCGATCGACGACGTGCTCGCCTCGATGCCCTTACCCGCCGGCGATACGTTCTGGTGGGTTGCCACCGAATCGAAGCGTGCGCGCAGCCTGCGTTCGTTGCTGGTGGAACACCGTGGCATTGATAAGGACTGGGTGAAGGCGACGGGATACTGGGTCGCCGCTACGCCGCTTTAGAGCGTCAGTGCCTGGGAGTTCGACGCGAAAGATGTCGCCCACAGGGTGGGCTCCTACGTAGGGGCCCATCCTGTGGGCGACATCTTTCGCGATAACGCAGCAGGAACTAGAAGTTCCAGCGCACCCCCAGGTTCACCGCATCGCTGCGCGTGTGCGATGCACGGTCGGTGCTGTAGTACACGAAGGCGCTGGCGGCCGGGGTGAAGTCGAAGCTCGCGCCCAGTGCGCCCTGCCAGTGGTTCTTCATGGGCCGTGAACCTTCCACCGTGAAGCTCTCCGTCGGCGCACCAGCGAAGCTGTTGTTCACCGATACGTTGTCGTCCCTGGTGTTGTGCAAGTACCGCACCATCGCGATCGGGTGCAGCTTCGTACCCTGCACGCCCAGGTCCACATCACCCGACAGACGCAGGCCTGCACCGTACTGCATGCTTGTCGCCGAGGCCTTGCCCACCTTCAGGTCGGCATCACCGGCGCCCTTCTCGGTGAAGCTGTCGTACTTCACCTTGCTGTAGTACGCGCCGACGAACGGCTCAAGGTGCATACCCTGGCTGAGGTTGAAGCGGAAGCCAGTTTCAATCGCACCGTTGGTCGCCTTGCCGTCGTAATCGCCGCGTGCCTGCGGCGTGTACGAACCAACAGCAATGCGCCGACGGCTATCCGCGTCGTGCCAACCGTACGAGGCCAGGCCTTCGATCCAGAACTGCTGGTCATTGAAATACAACGCGTGCAGGCCAATCGCCGCCTGGTCCACGTCCGTGTAATCACCGCGGCTATGCACCTCGGTGCGTGCATTGGCCAGGTTGACGTGCGCGCCCGCGCGGAAATCCGGCGTGATATCGGTATCGGTGCCCACGATGATGCCGTGGATCCGGTAATCCGCCCGCGCAACGTTGGCGGAGCTCGATAGGTCGCTGCTCGACGTGTACGGCTCAGCGAACACCGCCGTGCCGCGCTCGCCCGTGTCGCGATCCAGCTTCAGGCGATAGAACAGCGAATCCTGGTACTGGCTTTGCCCGCCCAATTCGGCCTGCGCCGCTGACGCGTAGGTTTCACCCGTGAGCGAATTGAATGCGCCCAGCACCTGGCTTTCGTTGAGTCCGCGCAGGTAACTGAGCAAGCTGGGCAACTGGTTGGTGCCGGCGGCCGCGGTGTTCTGCAACGCCGTGGCTACCGCCGTTTCGTTGGAACTGAGCCCGGGGAACTGGTCGAACTGGATGCCTTCGCCACCCGGCGTCACCGGGCCACCCGTACCCGCCTGGGTCAGCGTCACGTAGACCGTATCGCCTTCGGTGGTCACCCCCTCATCGAGGAACGGCAGGCCGTTCTTCACGATGCGGATGTAGTTGCTCCTGATGCCGCCAGCGGTCGATTTGACGATCGCGTACTTGGTGGACGAACCATAGGTCCCATTCCCGGTCGGCGTCGTAGCCAACGTTCCACCCACGGTCGTCGGCCCCGTCGACACGATGCTGTCGCTCGTGCCCGCAGGGTTGATGTTGATCACCGTGGTCGAACCAGCGCCCAGGTTAAGCCCGCCCGTGGTCAACACGGTGCCTGCGGTGCCGGAAGGCGCTGCCGCACCGGTGGCACCCGGAATACCGCCCGGCGCGATCGTCCCGCTATCCACCGTGACCGGCCCCGTGATGGTGCCGCCACCCGTAAGGCCGCCGTTGCCCACCGCCACCGGGCCACCCAGGGTGCCGTTCACGACCAGGTTGCCGCCCACCGTGGTGCCGCCCGTAAACGTAACGTTCGTGCCTGCCCCGACCACCAGCGTGCCGCTACCGGTATTGAGGTTACCGATGCCGTTAAACACGCCGTTGGCGAGCGAGCCTTCGCCGCTGCCGGTGATGTTGAGCGTGGACCCGGCATCGCCGTTCACCGTGCCTGTCACGTCGGGCAGGTTGCCGTAGCTCACGTTGAGATCGCCACCGCCGAGGTTGAGCGTGCCCGCGATGGTGCCAGCGGTGATGCTGTTGGCCGGGCCGGTGAAGGTGGCCGTGCCACCCGCGCCGACGGCAACGGTACCGGTGTAGCTATCCAGGGCATGCAGCGTGCCGGCGTTAACCGTGAGATTGCCGGTGTAGTCTGCCAACGAGCCGCCCAGCGTAAGGGTGCCGCTACCCTCCTTGTCGAGACCGCCGCTACCGGAGAGCGCACCATTCAAGGTGAGGTCGTTCGGGCCGTCCACCGTGGCCCCGTTGCTGCCCACGCTCACCGTGTTCGGCAGCGTGACCGTGGTGCCTGCCTGCAGCGTCGCACCGTTGATGGCAAGGTCACCCGTGCCCAGCGCGTTGTCACTGCCTACCACCACGGTGCCACCGTCGACCGTGGTGCCACCGGTGTAGGTGTTGTTGCCGTTGAGGGTAAGTACCTTCAGGTTGACCTTGAACAGACGGCCCGCCCCGCTGATATCCCCGTTGAGGGTTAATGGGTCATCGCCTGTCGTGTTGAGGTCAGCGTTCAACGCGATGTTGTTGGCAAGGGTGAGCGCACCGGTGCCGCCGAGCGACGCCGGGCCGCCCACGGTGAGTGTGCCCGTGCCCAGCGCCTGGTCGTTGCCAAGGATCAACCCACCGGCGTTGAGGGTGACGCCGCCACTGAACAGGTTCGCCCCGCCCAGCGTGAGGTTCGCCGCGCCATTCTTCACCAGGCCACCCGTGCCCGTGATCGTGCTATCCACGGTGGCATCCGTCGCGCCACCCAGTGTGAGTGTGTTGCCGCCCAGCGCCACCGTGCTGCCGGTGACCCCGCTGAGCGTGGCGATGGACTGGTCCCCGCCCGCGCTGATATCGAACGTGCCGGTACCGGCCAGGTTCACCGCGCCCGCCGGCGAGAGGCTGCCGCCCGCCCCGATCGCCAGCGTGCCGGCGTTGATCGTCGTGCCGCCGGTGTAGGTGTTGGCGCCGGTGAGCGTCAACGTGGCCGCGCCGTTCTTCGTGAGGCTGCCTGCACCCGACACCACGCCCGCCAGCGTCGTGTCATTGCTGCCAGCGACGGTAAGCCCCGCGTTGAGCGCCACATCGTTCGCAAGGGTGACCGGCGCCGCCGCATCGAGCGTAGCGCTTCCACCCACGGTCAACGCGCCGGTACCCAGCGCCGCGCCATCACCCACGACCAGCGTGCCCGCGTTGAGCGTCACGCCACCACTGAACGTATTCGGGCCACCCAGCAACTGCACACCCGCGCCGTTCTTGACCAGGCTGCCGGTGCCGCTGATCGTGCCATTGAAGCTGGCGTTACCTACCCCGCCCAACACCAGTGTGTTGGCACCGAGCGTGACATCACTGCCGGCGACGCCTGCCAGCGAACCGATCGTCTGGTTGCTGTTCGCACCACTGATATCGAAACCGGTGCCAGCAGCGTTCAGCGTGACCGCTCCGTTGGGTGCGAGGCTGCCGCCCGCACCGATGGCCAGGATGCCCGCATCAATGAACGTGCCGCCGGTGTACGTGTTGGCGCCGGTGAGCGTCTCGGTGCCGGTGCCCACCTTGGTGACGCTGCCCGTACCGGCGATCGACCCACCGAAGGTCCCATCGGTCGGTCCACCGACGACCAGCGCGTTCGCACCGAGGTTCACGGTGCCATCGCCCACCAGCGTGCCGAACTGCTGGGTACCGTTACCGGCGGAGAGATCGAACGTGGCACCGGATGCGAGATTGACCACACCCGTGGCGGCGAGGCTCGCGCCTGCACCCAGGGCGAGCGTGCCCGCGTTGATGTACGTGCCACCGGTATAGGTATTGGTACCGTTCAACGTCAGCGTCGCCGCGCCATCCTTGCTCAGGCTGCCGGTGCCGCTGATGTCACCGTTGAGGGTCATGTCGTGCGTGCCGAGCACATCGAGCCCGGCGTTGAGGACGATGTCGTTGGCCAGGGTCACCGCGGTGTTCGAATCCAGCGTCGACGCGCCGCCCACGGTGAGCGAACCGGTGCCGAGGGCCGCGTTGTTACCCACGACCAGGCCACCCGCGTTCAACGTCACGCCGCCGGTAAAGGTGTTCGCTCCATTAAGGGTCTGCGTGCCCGCGCCATCCTTGATCAGGCCGCCACTGCCGGTGATCACGCCGTCGTAGGCGTTATCGGTCGCGCCGCCCAGCGCCAGCGAGTTGCCACCCAGCGTGACGGTCGTGCCGGCGGAGCCGCCGAGCGAGCCAACCGTTTGCGTGCCACCGGCGCCGGAAATATCAAAGTTGCCGGTACCGGCCAGGTTCAGCGCACCGGTATCGGAAAGGCTGCCACCCGCGCCGATGGCCAGCGTGCCGGCGTTGATCGTGGTGCCGCCGCTGTACGTGTTCGCACCGGTCAACGTGACCGTGGATGCGCCATCCTTCACCAGCCCACCCGCGCCGGAGAACGTCCCGCCAAAGGTCACCGCATTGCTGCCCAGCAGATCCAGCGTCGTGCCTGCCGCGATATCGACATCGTTGCTGATGTTGAGTGCTTTGTTCGTATCGAGCGTGGCGTTACCGGCCACGCTGAGTGTCCCTGTGCCCAGGGCACCGTTATCACCCAGCAGCAAGCCACCCGCGTTAAGCGTGACGCCGCCACTAAACGTATTGGCGCCCCCCAGCTCCTGGACGGACGGGCCGCTCTTCACCAGGCTGCCGGTACCTGTGATCAGGCCGTCGTAGGCCCCGTTGGCGGCGCCAGCGAGGGTCAGCGAGTTGCCACCCAGCGTGACCGTGCTGCCAGCAACGCCATTGAGCACACCGATCACCTGGGGATCCGCAGCGGTGATGTCGAAGGTGGTACCCGGCGCTGTCAGCGTGACGGCACCTGCCGCGGCGAGGCTGCCGCCTGCGCCGATCGCCAGCGTACCTTCGTCGATGAAGGTGCCACCGGTATACGTGTTGGTGCCGGTCAGCGTTTCCGTGCCCGTGCCGACCTTGGTCAGGCTGCCCGTGCCGCCGATCGAACCGCTGAAGGTGCCATCGGCAGGCCCACCCACGTTGATGTTGTTGCCGCCAATGTTGACCATGCCGCTGCCGATCAACGTGCCGAAGGTCTGCGTGCCGTTACCTGCGGAGAGATCGAACAACGCACCATCGGCAAGGTAGACGATGCCGCCCGCGTACAAGCTGGCATTCGCACCGAGCGCCAGCGTGCCTGCGTTGATTTCGGTGTCGCCTGTGTACGTGTTCGCGCCGTTCAGGGTGAGCAGCGCGTTGCCGTTCTTGATAAGCCCGCCGGTGCCCGCCAGGTTGCCGCTGAGCGTCAGGTTGCTCGACCCCGGCACGGTGAGGTTCGCATTCAGCACCATGTTGTTGGTGAGCGTGACCGGGGCCGTGCTATCGAGCGACGAGGCACCCGCCACGGTAAGCACGCCCGTGCCCAGCGCCGCATCGTTACCGACCTGCAGGCCACCGGCGATCAGCGTGATGCCGCCACTGAAGGTGTTGGCGCCGCCGAGTTCCTCGATGCCCGAGCCGATCTTCACCAGCCCGCCGGTGCCACTGATGACGCCATCAAACGCATGATTCGTTGCATTGCCGAACGCCAGGCTCTGCCCGCCAAGGTTCACGTTCGTACCAGCCACGCCGGAGAGCGAGCCGATCGTCTGGTTGGCACCGCTAGCCGAAATGTCGAAGGCAGCGCCAGCGTTGGTGAGGTTCACATCGCCGCCCACTGCCAGGGAGCCGCCGGCACCGAGGGCCAGCGTGCCACCGTTGATCGTGGTGCCACCCGTATAGGTGTTCGTGCCACCCAGCACCTGCACGCCGGCACCGTTCTTCACCAGGCCACCGGTGCCGCCGATGGTGCCGTTGTACGTGGCGTTGCCCACGCCACCCAGCGTGAGCGTGTTGCTGCCAAGGCTGACGGCGCTACCCGCGACGCCATTCAACGCGCCGATCGCCTGCGCACCGCCGCCGCTGATATCGAACACCGTGCCCGGTGCCGCGAGGTTCACCGCACCGGTGGCGGCGAGGCTGCCGCCCGCACCCAGCACCAGCGTGCCGGCGTTGATCGTTGTACCGCCCGTGAAGGTGCTGGCCCCGGTGAGCGTCTGCGTGCCGGCACCTTGCTTGACCACACCCCCCGTGCCGGCAATGACACCACCGAAGCTGCCGTTACCTGCCCCACCGAGCGCGACCGTATTCGCACCCAGCGCTACCGTACCCGTACCCGTGAGTGCACCGACGCTTTGCGTGCCGCTGCCGCCGGAGATATCCAGCGTCGCGCCCGAGGCGAGGTTCACGGTGCCGGCCGTGGAAAGACTGCCACCCGCCCCAAGGGCGAGCGTGCCTGCGTTGACGTTGGTGCCACCGGTGTAAGTGTTCGCACCGGTGAGGGTGAGCGTGGCCGCGCCGTTCTTGGTGAGGCCACCGGCGCCACTGATGACGCCGCCAAGTGTAAGGGCGTTGTTGCCCAACACCGTGAGGCCGGCGTTGAGCACCACGTTATTCGCGAGTGCAACGGGGCCGTTGCTATCCAGCGTGGTCACGCCGCCCACCGTAAGCGACCCTGTGCCCAGGGCACTGTTGTTGCCCACCACGAGGCCGCCCGCGTTGAGCAAGGTGCCGCCGCTATACGTGCTGGCGCCGCTCAGCGTCTCGACACCCGCGCCCACCTTGACGATGCCGCCGGTGCCGGTGATCGCGCCGGCAAAGGTGCGATCGGTGGCGTTACCGAACGTGAGCGTCCGGGCGCCCAGGCCCACCGTCGTGCCCGCCACGCCGCTCAAGGCACCGATTGTCTGGTTGCTGCCGCTGGCGGAGATATCGAACGCCGCGCCCGCCACCGCAAGATCTACATCACCGGTCGCGGCCAGCCTGCCGCCCGTGCCAAGCGCCAGCGTGCCGGCGTTGATCGTGGTCCCACCCGTATACGTGTTCACACCGGTCAGCGTGACCGTGGCGGCACCATCCTTCACCAGCGCGCCCGCGCCGCTGATCGTGCCGGCCAGCGTCATCGCGTTGCTGCCCTGCAGATCGAGCGCGTTGCCCGCGCCCAGGGCGACGTTGTTGTTTAGCGTGACGGCCGTGTTCGCATCCAGCGACCCGTTGCCGGCGACTGAAAGTGTTCCGGTGCCCAACGCGCCGTTGTTACCGACCAGTAGTCCGCCAGCGTTGAGCGTCACGCCACCACTGAAGGTGTTGGCCCCACCCAGCTCCTGGGTGCTGGGCCCGTTCTTCACCAGCGCGCCGGTGCCGGCGATCAGACCGTCGTAGGCGCCGTTGGCCACGCCACCGAGCGTCAACGTGCTGCCGCCGAGGGTCACGGTGCTGCCCGCGACGCCATTGAGCACGCCGATGGTCTGGTTGCCGCCAGCGCTGATGTTGAACCCCGTGCCCGGCCCCGTGAGCGCGACCGCGCCGGTCGATGCGAGGCTGCCGCCCGCGCCGATCGCCAGCGTGCCTGCATTGATCAACGTGCCGCCCGTGTACGTATTCGTGCCCGTCAGCGTCTCGGTGCCCGTGCCGATCTTGATCAGGCCACCGGTACCCGCGACGGAACCGGCGAACGTGCCGTTCGTCGCGCTACCCACGGTGATGGTGTTTGCACCGAGGTTGACCGTGCCGCTACCCGCCAGCGTGCCGACCTGCTGCGTGCCGTTGCCGGCGGAAAGATCAAGCGTGGCGCCCGCGGAGAGCGTCACGGTACCCGTCGAAGCGAGCCCTGCGCCCGCGCCCAGTGCCAGCGTACCGGCGGTGACGTTGGTACCGCCGGTGTACGTGTTGAGGCCGGTCAGGGTCAGCGTGGCCGCACCGTTCTTCGTCAGGCTACCTGCGCCACTGAGCACGCCGTTCAAGGTCAGCGCGTTATTGCCAAGGACGGTCAGGCCTGCGTTCAGCGCGATGTTGTTCGCCAGCGCGATCGGCCCGTTGCTGTCCAGCGTTGCCGCACCAGCAACGGTCAGCGCGCCTGTGCCAAGCGCATTGTTGTTGCCGACCACCAGGCCACCGGCATTCAACGCGAGACCGCCGCCGAGCGTGCTTGCGCCGCCAAGCGTCACCACGCCCGCGCCAGCCTTCGTCAAACCACCCGTGCCGGTGATCGTGCTATTGATCGTCGTGTTCGTACCGTTGCCGAAGGTCAGCGAGTTTCCGCCCAACGCCAGCGTGCTACCGGCAACACCGGAAAGCGCACCGACCGTCTGATTGGCCCCTGCACCGCTGATATCGAAGGTACCGCCCGCACCGGCCAGGTTCACGCTACCGCCGGCCGCGAGCTGCGCGCCCGCACCGAGCGCGAGCGTGCCGGCATTGATCGTCGTACCGCCGGTATACCCGTTGATGCCCGCCAGGGTCAGCGTCGACGCGCCATCCTTCACCAGGCTACCCGCGCCATTCACCGCGCCCGCCAGGGTCAACGCGTTGCTACCCAGTACATCCAGGCTGACGCCACTGGCCAGGTTCACCGCATTGCCCACGGCGACCGGTGCGCTGGTATCGATCGTGGCGTTGCCGCCCACGTTCAAGGCACCGCCCACACCCAGCGCGTTGGCGTTCCCAAGCACCAGCCCGCCCGCGTTGAGGTTCACGCCACCGGTAAAGGTGTTGGCGCCGTTGAGCGTGAGCGCTGACGCACCGGTTTTCGTAAGCGTTCCGGTACCTGCGATGGTTCCGCCCAGTGTCAGCGCCTGGCTGCCCTGCACGGCCAGTGTGCTGCCACCGAGCAGGTTCACCCCATTGCCCACGTTCAGGGCGGCGGTGGTGTCGAGGTTTACCGTGCCACCGACGTTAAGCGCGCCCGTACCGAGCGCGCTACTGTTCCCGAGCAGCAGGCTGCCGCCGGTGAGGTTTACGCCACCGGAGAACGTGTTCGCACCGTTGAGCGTCAGCAGTGACGCGCCGCTCTTGGTCAGCCCACCCGTGCCAGCCACCACGCCGTCGAGAGCGAGGCCCTGCGCACCCGGCAGGGTGAGTACGCTGCTCCCGCCGAGGTTCACGTTATTGGAAAGCGCAAGCGGCCCGATGGCACCCAGGGTGGACGAGGCGCCCACGTTGAGTGCGCCGGTACCCATCGCGTTGCTGTTATTGAGCTGCAGCGTGCCGCCGTTGAGATTGACGCCACCGGTGAAGTTGTTGTTCCCCGAGAGGGTAAGCGCGCTCGCACCGTTCTTGGTCAGGCTCCCCGCACCCGTGATCGTGCCACCCAGTGCGAGGGTGTTACTTCCCGCTACCGTGAGGTTTGCGCCCAGGTTGACGTTATTCGCCAGCGAGAGGGCGGTGTTCGCATCGAGCGAACCCGCGCCACTGACCGTGAGCGTGCCTGTCCCGAGCGCACCCGCGTTACCGAGGACGAGTCCACCGGCACTCAGGTTCACGCCACCGCCGAACGTATTTGCGCCATTCAGCGTGGTCGTGCCCGAGCCGGCCTTCACCAGGCCGCCCGTCGCCGTGCCCGTGATCGTGCTGCCGACGGTCTGGTTCGTCGCATCGCCAAAGGTCAGGACATTGCCGCCCAGCGCCACGGTCGTGCCAGCGACGCCGGATAGCGCACCGATCGTCTGGTTACCCGCAGCGGAGATATCGAACACGCTGCCGACGCCGCTCAACGTCACCGCATTGCTCGCTGCCAGGCGCCCGCCGGCGCCGAGCGCTACGGTGCCCTCGGCGATGTTGAGGCCACCGGTGAATGTGTTCACGCCGCCCAGCGTGAGCGTCGACGCACCGTTCTTTACCAGGCCGCCCGCGCCGGAGATCACGCCGCCAAACGTGAGCGGCTGGCCGCCCAATACGTTGAGCGATGCGCCACCGTTGAGCGCAATGTTGTTCGCGATAGATCGCGATCCGTTGGCGTCGACCGTCACCGCACCGTTGACCGTCAGCGTGTTGGTGCCCAGCGCATGGTCATGGCCCAGCAACAGGCCACCCGCATTGACGGTGAGACCACCGCTGAAGGTGTTGTCACCCGAGAGCGTAAGCAACGAGGCACCGTTCTTGACCAACGTGCCCGTGCCGCCGATGACGCCACCGAGCACCAGCGGGTTCCCGCCTCCCAGCGTTAGTGAGGACGCTGCACCCAGGTTCACGGCATTACCCAGGGTGACGGCTGCCGTGCTGTCCAGTGTGACCCCTGCACCGCCGACCGAAAGCGTGCCCGCACCCAGCGCGTTGTCATTGCCCACCTGCAGGCCGCCGCCATTCAGCGCGACGCCACCGGTGAAGTTGCTATTACCCGACAGTGTCTGCACACCCGTGCCCTGCTTCACCAGGCCACCGCTGCCGGTGATGGCGCCGGCGTAGCTCGTGCTGCCAATACCGTTCAAGGTGAGCGTATGCGTGCCCAGGCTGATGCCACCGGCACCCGCCAACGAGCCGATGGTCTGGTTGGCCGCCCCCGACAGATCCATGCTGGTACCGGCACCCAGCGACAAGGCACCCGTCGGCGAGAGTGAACCTGCCGGCCCCACGATGAACGTGCCGCCGGTGATGCTGAAGCCGCCGGTGAGCGAGCTGGCGCCATTGAGTGTGAGTGCGCCGGTCCCGCTCTTCAGCACGCTGCCCGCGCCCGAAAGCGATCCGCCAAGGGTCAACGGGTTGCTTCCGAGCAGGTTGAGCGTGCCGGCATTGACCACCACGTTGTTCGCGATGCCGAAGGTCGCGCTGGTATCGAGCGACGCGCTGCCGCCCACCGTGAGCGTGCCCGTACCCAGCGCCCCGGCGTTGGTCAGCAGCAGGCCGCCCGCATTGAGGTTCACGCCGCCGCTGAACAGGTTGGCTCCGCCAAGGGTGACGACGCCGGTATTCGTGACATTGAGGCCGCCAGTACCCGTCAGGAGGCCATTCAGCGCAAAGGGGATGCTCCCACCTAACCCCAGCCGGCCGTTGAGCGTCATGTTGTTGGTGAGCGCCAGCCCGGCGCCCGACGCAGCGATGGTTCCCCCATTAGCCGTGATTGCGCCGGTACCGAACGCCCCCGCGTTGTCGAAGGTGACCAGGCCGCTGTTGATCGTCGTATCTGTGCCAGCTACCGCGCCTGCGAGGGCCCAGCTGCCGCTATTGATGAGCAGGTGTTCGAACTGCACGTATTGCGCGGCGTTGACCTGGCCCGTGCCGCCCTTTCCGCCATCCTGCAGCACAAGCGTATCGTTGGTGCTCGAGCCGCCATACACGATACCCGGGCCCGAAAGGTTCACGTTGATCGCCACCAGCCCCAGGTCAAGCTGGACACCATCACTGGAGACACTCGAGCCAGACATGGCCGTGAACGTGTTGCCCGTGACCGTGTTGCCCAGATTGATGCTGCCGTGGACGGTGCCATTGTTGATGAACGTGTTGCCCCGGTTCGCCGTCGCCGAGGGAGCGAAGCCGATGCGTCCCGTAATGGTTCCGTTGTTGACCATGTTGGTCTGGGCGCCGCCATAAGACACGATGCCGGTGGCATCGGCCGTCTTGATGGTGCCGCTGCCAAGGATCGACATCTCGATGGTGCCGTCGTTGGTGATGTTGGTCGTACCGGTGGCCCCGTTTTGCAGTTGCAAGGCCTGGCCTCCGACCCCAAGCAGCGAGCCGACATTGAACAGGCCGCGGATGATGCCGGTGCCCTGATTGTTGATATTGATTGTGTTCGAGCCGGTATTGCCTGCGAATACCGCACCGCTCACCAAAGCGATGCCGCCACCGTAGGCCGGGTCGATAATGCCCGCGTTGTTCAACGTGATGCCGTTGCCCGTGAGGTTCAGCGACGGCCCACCGGCGATCAGGGGTGCAGTGAAGACACCGCCCGATGCCAGGTTTACCGTGACGCCACCTGTGGCGATGGTCGGCTGTCCGTAGATCGTGCCAGTGCAGTTGTAGGTCGCGCTGGATTGCACGCATTGCGCGGCAACCACGGTCGGTATGAAAGGTGCGGCTAACAGCGCGGCCAGCGAAAGATAGATGCCCTTGCGGCGTGGAAAGGTATGTACGGTCGCTGCGCGCTTGCTCATCGGAAATCTCCCCCGACCATGTCCATGGTGGTTTCCCCGGCAGCTTAGGCAGTCGTAGCACGGGCGGACTGCACGAATAGGGCATTGCACTAAGCGAATAAGGCAAGGATGGCCGTCATGGCTCGTCACACGGCACACACGTTGCTTAATCGACACGCGTCAAAAACACATAACCTTGCCGCCTGCCGGGTTACCAACGACCCGTATGCACTAATGCGGAGTGAGGGCCATGCGGCGAGGCAGGAAAATTCTGGCGTGGGTGATCGGCATCTTCCTGCTGCTGATTATCGCGATCATCCTGTTCGTGGCCTTCTTCGACTGGAACCGGCTGAAGCCCACGATCAATGAAAAGGTTTCCGAGGCCATTGGCCGCCCCTTCGCCATCCAGGGCGACATCACCGCGCACTGGGCCCGGGAGCCGGGCCAGGGCGGCCTGGTCAGCCTCATTCCCTGGCCGCACTTCACCGCGCGGGATATCGTGGTAACCAACCCCAGCTGGGCGAAGAACAACCGGTTCGCCCACCTGGATACGATCGACTTCCGCCTGGCGCCCTTCCCGCTGATCGCCCACCGCATCGTGGTACCGGAGATCCGCCTGGGCCAGCCGGCCATTGCGCTGGAACGGCAGAAGGACGGTACGAACACGTGGACCTTCAAGCTGCCCGAGAGCAGCGGCCCCTCGGAGTGGCAGCTCGAACTCAATGCCATCGCCTTCGACAAGGGCCACATCGACCTGACGGATGCGCAGAACCAGATCACGATGGGTATCGATGTGACGCCATTGGGCCAGGGCATCCCCTTCGACGAGATCATGGCCCAGCAGGAGAAGGACTCGCGCGCGCAAGCCAGCAAGACCACCGGCGCCAGCGCGAAGCAAATGGCAAAGAGCGACGCGGATGAAAAGGACCGCCAGGACGAGACCAAGAAAAAGCAGGTCTATCTGTTCGCGTGGGATGCGAAGGGCACCTACAAGAAATCCACGATCGCCGCCAAGGCGCGCACCGGTGGCGTGCTCGCGTTGCGCGATGCCAACCGCCCTTTCCCTGTCCAGGCCGATGCGCGTTTTGGCGATACGCATATCGCGTTCGTCGGCACCCTCACCGACCCGATCAACATGGGCGCGCTGGATATCCGCCTGTGGTTCTCCGGTACCAGCATGTCGCACCTTTACGACCTGACCGGCGTGACGCTGCCTGATACACCGCCGTTCGCCACCGAGGGCCACCTGAAAGCGAACCTGAAGAAGAACAACAGCACGTTCGTGTACGAGAACTTCACCGGCAAGGTCGGCGGCAGCGACCTGGGCGGCACGCTCACCTTCAACACCGGCGGTGCGCGCCCCAGCCTGGTCGGCAACCTGAAATCAAACCAGTTGCTGTTTAGCGACCTGGCGCCACTGGTCGGCGGCGGTACGGATGCCGAGAAAGCCGAGCGCGGGGACGTCAAGAAGCAACCGTCCGACAAGGTCCTGCCCGTGGAGCCGTTCAAGACGGACCGCTGGAACGCCATGGACGCGGATGTGCGCTTTGTCGGTGCAAAGATCGTGCATGGCGAGCGGCTGCCGATAAGCAACGTCGAAACGCACCTGATCATGAAGGACGCCGTGCTCACCCTGGATCCCCTGAAGTTCGGCGTAGCCGGCGGCACGGTGGGCAGCAATCTCCGCCTGGATGGATCAGCCGAGCCCTTGAAGGGCCGCCTCAACCTGGGCGCCCGCCACCTGAAGCTCAAGGAGCTGTTCCCCACCTTTGCCCCCATGCAGACCAGCTTCGGCGAGATGAACGGCGATGCGTCGTTTACGGCCGTAGGTAACTCCCCGGCGGCACTGCTGGGCTCGTCCAATGGCGAACTCAAGCTGCTGATCAACGACGGCGCGGTGAGCTCATCACTGCTTGAACTAGCCGGCCTCAACGTGGGCAGCTACGTCGTCAACCGTTTCTTCGGCGATGACGTGGTGAAGATCAATTGCATGGCGGCCGACCTCGTCTCCACCAACGGCGTCATGGAGTCGAAGGTGTTTGCACTGGATACCGAGAAAGCGCTGATCAACGTCAACGGCGATATCAACTTCAAGGACGAGAAGCTCAACCTCGATATCGTGCCGCATACCAAGGGCTTCCGCGTGTTCTCCTTGCGCTCGCCGCTGTACGTGCATGGCACGTTTGCCAACCCCTCGCCGGGCGTGCATGCCGGCCCGCTCATCCTGCGTGGTGGTGGCGCCGTGGCGCTGTTCTTCGCGGCCCCGGTGGCCGCGCTCGCGCCGCTGATGGTGCCCGAGAGCGGCAAGGCCAACGCCGTGACCTGCCAGCCGCTGCTGGATGACCTGAAGAGTGCCCCGCCCAAGGCCCCGCCGCCGGGCAAGACCAACGCGAAATAATACCCACAGCCGCCGCGGGCGGCTCGAACGGGTAAAGTGCGCGCATGCCGCCGACCCGAAAAGCCCTCTTCCAGATCCACTTCTGCGTCCTGCTATGGGGCTTCACGGCCATCCTCGGCAAGCTCATTACCCTCGCCGCTCTCCCGCTCGTGTGGTGGCGCATGCTGCTCGTCTCGGCCGCGCTCCTCTGCGTGCCACGCGTCTGGCGGGGGCTGCGCGCGACATCGCCGCGGCTGTTGCTGATCTACGCGGGCATCGGCGTGGTCGTGGCGCTGCATTGGCTCACCTTCTACGGCGCGATCAAGCTGGCCAATGCCTCGGTGGCGGCCACCTGCATCGCCATGTGCCCGGCATTCCTGGCCATTGTCGAGCCGTGGATCGCAAAGCGTCCGTTTGAACCCAGGGAGCTGATGCTAGGGGCCGCCGTGATCCCGGGCGTCGCGCTGGTCGCGGGCGGCCTGCCGGGCGATATGCGCCTGGGCCTGGCCGTGGGCGTGCTCTCCGCGCTGTTCGTCGCCTTCTTCGGGGCGTTGAACAAGCGCTACATCGAGCATGCGGATTCGCTGACCGTGACCTGCGTGGAACTGGGTGCCGGGACGCTGTTTCTTACGGCGGCCGCCCCGTTCATGCCTGGCGCATCCTTCGTACTGCCCGATGCGCACGATGCGGTTCTGATGGTGGTGCTGGCCTTTGGCTGCACCCTGCTGCCGTTCGCACTGGCGTTATCCGCGCTGCGCCACCTCTCCGCGTTTGCCACGCAGATGGTGACGAACCTGGAGCCGGTGTACGCCATCGTGCTGGCCATTCCGCTGCTGGGTGAGCAACGTGAGCTGGGCTGGGCGTTTTACCTTGGGGTGGCGGTCATCCTGGCTGCGGTGTTTGCGCATCCATTCCTGCATAGGGGCGAAAAGGCTGCGCCGTCCGACATCGTTGCGCCATGAACGACCGGCGATAACCGCGGTTACGCCCGGCCGCGGGCCTTCATGGTGCGGGCACGGCGTGCGCGCTGGGCCGCCGAACGGCCTGAGCCCTTTTTACGGGGTGACGAACGCTTGGCCTGCGAACGCGGGCGGGAAGTCATAGCGGGAATCTCCGGGGGAACTGCGGCCGGGAGAGCCGACTGTGCGGCCCGCCCGGTGAAAAACCCGCTAAGGGGTTGTCAGATAAGTTTGATTTCGCGCAGACGTTCCTGAAGGTACTCGTGCGCCGTGATCGGCTCGGGGTAGCGCTTCGGGTTATCGGGGGTCACGCACGACGGCAGCACATCCAGCACCACATCCGGATTCGGGTGCAGGAAGAACGGCACCGAATAGCGCGGCTTGCGGGCGGCATCGCCTGCCGGGTTGGTCACGCGGTGCGTCGTGGACGGGTACACGTGGTTGGTGAGACGCTGCAGCATGTCACCGATATTCACCACGATGGCATCGCCTTCACTGGTGATCGGCAGCCACTCGCCTTCGCGCGTAAGCACTTCGAGACCTGCGGTGCTGGCGCCGACCAGCAGGGTGATGAAGTTGATGTCCTCATGCGCACCGGCGCGCACGTTCGGCACATCGGTCTGCGTGATCGGCGGGTAGTGGATCGGGCGCAGGATGGAATTGCCCGAATTCACCTTGTCGTCGAAGAAGGTCTCGGGCAGGTTGATGTGCAGGGCCAGCGCACGCAGCACGCGGCTGCCCAGCTGATCCAGCGCCTCGTAGATGCCGTAGCCCTCGGCCTTGAAGTGGGGCACTTCGTCCGGCCATACGTTCGGGGGCATCACGTCGGCGTACTTCGAATCGCGCGGGATCTCGCGGCCGATGTGGAAGAACTCCTTCAGGTCGGCGAACTTGGAATCCTTGGCCGTCTCCACCTTGAACGGGGTATAGCCGCGGGCGCCACCACCGCCGGGGATGTGGTACTTGCGCTTCACGTCATCCGGCAGGGCGAAGAAGGCCTTGAACGCATCGTAGGCGCCATCGATGGCTTCCTTGGGGATGCCGTGGCCGCTGATGCAGCAGAAACCGAATTCGCGATACGCAGCGCCCAGCTCGGCGACAAACGCCTCGCGGTCGGTCTCAAAACGGCGGATATCGAGGGTGGGAACCTTCTTCATGGTGTGACCTGCTTTCGGGCATGAAAAAGCCGGCGCGGGGTGACCGCGCCGGCCGGAGGCGTCAATTGGGCTCAGGCGACGGCCTGGGCTGCTGATTTTACGGCGTTAGCCAGCTGCCCCGCCAGCCGTTCCACTTCGGCGGCGTCGGCGGCCTCGATCGTGACGCGGACCAGCGGCTCGGTGCCCGAGGCGCGCAGCACCACGCGGCCACGGCCTTCCAGGGCGGCTTCCACCTCGGCGAGCGCCTGCTTGACGGTATCCGAACCCAGTGCAGCCTTCGCACCTTCCACCCGGACGTTAACCATGGTCTGCGGCAATTTGACCAGACCGGCGCGCGCGTCCGCGAACGACTCACCTGCCTCGGCCAGCGTCTCGAGCAGGGCCAGCGCGGCAACGATGCCATCGCCGGTGGTAAAGCGATCCAGGCAAAGGACGTGGCCGGACGTTTCGCCGCCCAGCACACCGCCGTGCTCCTTTAACTGCTGCAGCACATAACGATCGCCCACGTTGGCGCGGATAAACGGGATATCCATCTGCTTGAGTGCGCGCTGCAGGCCGTAGTTGCTCATGAGCGTGCCGACCACCGGGCCAGGCAACGAGGCCTTCTTCTTCCAGTGGCGGGCGATGACATAGAGCATGTCGTCGCCATCCGTCACGGTGCCGTCCTTGTCGACGATACGGACGCGGTCGCCATCGCCATCAAAGGCGATACCGAGATCGGCACCCTTCTCCACGACCGCCCGGGCCAGGGCCTCGGGCGAGGTCGAGCCGACGCCGCGATTGATGTTCAGGCCGTCGGGCTCGGCGCCGATGGTGGTTACCGTTGCGCCCAGGTCGCTGAAGACCATGGGCGCGACCTGGTAGGTGGCGCCATGGGCGCAATCCAGCACGATGTGCATGCCCGCCAGCGAGAAATCATCCGACACGGTGGACTTGCAGAATTCGGCGTAGCGGGTGACGGCATCATCCACGCGCTTGGCCTTGCCGAGCGCCTCGGAGGGCACCGTGGCGAAATCCGCCTCGAGCTCAGCCTCGATCTCGGCCTCCAGTTCGTCATCCAGCTTTTCGCCCTGGCCAGAGAAGAACTTGATGCCATTGTCCTGGTGTGGGTTGTGCGAGGCACTGATCACGATGCCGGCATCAGCGCGAAGCGAACGAGTCAGGTACGCCACGCCCGGGGTGGGCATGGGGCCCAGCAGGCGCACATCGGCACCGGAGGCCACCAGGCCGGCCTCGAGGGCGGATTCGAACATGTAGCCGGAAACGCGTGTGTCCTTGCCTATGACGACCATGACCTTGCGCGAATGGTCGCGACGATCCGGGCCGGCCCCGATGGGGCGCTTGTCGGCGGCGCGACGGCGCGCCAGCACGGCCCCGGCGGCACGGCCAAGGCGCAGGATGAAGTCGGCACTGATCGGGTAGCTGCCCACCTGGCCCCGGATACCGTCGGTTCCGAAGTATTTACGTTCGCTCATGGCTCTAACTCCTTCCTGGGACGGGGATGATACCCCTCCGCCGGTGAAGCGAAAGCCCGGCCACCGGACAGGCCAGATGGCGTACCCCTACTCGTCGTCGGGCCAGCGGGGCATGGCGGGCTTGTCGACGCGGGGCGCGGTGTCGCCAGCTTTGACGGCATGCCATACCGCCAGCGCATCGACCATGGGGGCCACATCGTGCACGCGAACGATGGCCGCGCCGCGCTGCACGCCGATGAGGGCCGCAGCCACCGAGCCCGCGGCGCGAGCGGCGGGTTCAGTGCGGCCGGTGATCTGGCCGATCATGCTCTTGCGCGACAGGCCGATGAACACGCCAGCGCCCAGTTCGGCGAAGCGGGCCGTGGCGCGCAGAAGGGCCAGGTTGTGTTCCAGGTTCTTGCCGAAGCCGAAGCCCGGGTCGACCAGCACCTTGCGCCGATCGATACCCGCCAGTTCGCAGGCGAACAGGCGATCGGTGAGAAAGCGGTGCACTTCACCGACCACATCGTCGTACTGCGGATCGGCCTGCATGCTGCGCGGCTCGCCCTGCATATGCATGAGGCACACCGGTACGCGCAGCTCGGCGGCCGCATCCAGGGCGCCTTCGCGGCGTAGCGCAAACACATCATTGATGAGGCCCGCACCCGCCCCCACCGCGGCCCGCATCACCTCGGGCTTGGAGGTGTCGATCGACACCGGCAGCGTGGTTGCCGCCACCAGGCGCTCGATAAGGGGCACGACGCGACGGATTTCTTCCTCGGCGGAGACATCCTCCGCACCCGGGCGGGTCGATTCGCCCCCCACATCGAGCAGGTCGGCCCCCTCTTCCGCCAGGCGCATGGCGTGCGCGTAGGCCGCCTCCAGCGTGTCGTGCTGGCCGCCGTCGGAGAACGAATCCGGCGTGACGTTGACGATGCCGGCGACGCGCGGGCGATCAAGTACCAGGGCGCGGCCGTTGCAATCCAGCGAGGTGGCGAAGAGTTCCATGTGCTCAGCCCGGCTGGGTGCCGCCGATGGCGCCCATGAAGCGGCGGTAATAACGCAGCTCATCGATGGAATCGCGGATATCGGACAGCGCGGTATGCGCGGAATCCTTCGAGAAGCCCTTCGCGATCTCCGGCGACCAGCGGCGCGACAGCTCCTTGAGGGTGGAGACATCGAGGTTACGGTAGTGGAAGAAGCGCTCCAGCTTCGGCATCTCGCGGTGCAGGAAGCGGCGATCCTGGCAGATGGAGTTGCCGCACATCGGCGATTTGCCCGCGGGCACCCACTTCTGCAGGAACGCGATGGTCGCGGCCTCCGCCTCTTCGGGCGTCGCATCCGATTCCACCGCCCGGCCCCACAGGCCCGAGCGCTGGTGCTGGTTGCGGTTCCACGCATCCATCTGCTGCAGGCGGGCGTCCGCGTGGCTGATGGCGTATACGGGCCCTTCGGCCAGCACGTTCAGATCCTTGTCCGTCACCACGGTGGCGATCTCCAGGATGGAGTCGTTATCCGTGTCCAGCCCGGTCATTTCCAGGTCGATCCAGATGAGGTTGTCGTCGTGCGCTAGCGTCATGGGAGCTCCTTTGTATCAGGCAGTCTACCTCGCCCTTGCCTCCCCCTGCATGCGATGATGGCGTGATGGCCGAACCGACCTTCTTCTGGCACGACTACGAGACCTTCGGCGCCGACCCCCGGCGGGACCGCCCCAGCCAGTTTGCCGGCATACGTACCGACGCAAACCTCGAGATCGTGGGCGAGCCGGTGATGGTGTACTGCAAGCCGCCGCGCGATATGCCGCCGCAGCCAGCCGCCTGCCTGATTACCGGGATTGCGCCGCAGCTCACCGAGCGCGAGGGCCTCTCCGAGGCGGATTTTGCCGCCGTGGTGCATGAGCAATTAGGCATGCCCGGCACCTGCGGCGTGGGCTACAACTCACTGCGCTTCGATGATGAGTTCACCCGCCACCTGCTGTATCGCAATTTCTACGAGCCCTACGCCCGCGAGTGGGAGAACGGCAATTCCCGCTGGGACCTGATCGACCTGGTACGCCTGTGCCAGGCCCTGCGCCCGGAGGGCATCACCTGGCCCACGCGTGACGACGGCACGCCCAGCTTCAAGCTGGAGCACCTGGCCACCGCCAACCACCTGAAGCAGGATCGGGCCCACGATGCGCTCTCCGATGTGGAAGCCCTGATCGGGCTGGCCCGGCTTATCCGCACGCACCAGCCGAAGCTGTGGGACTGGTACTTCGGCCTGCGCCGGAAGCAGCGTGTCTTTGAACTGCTCGATGTGGCGGCCATGACGCCGGTCGTCCACGTTTCCTCGCGCTACCCCGCCAGCCGTCAGTGCCTTACCGTGATCGCCCCGCTGGCCGCACACCCTTCGCGCGCGGGCGAGGTCATCGTGTATGACCTCACCGCGGACCCCACGGATCTGTTGAGCCTGGATGATGGCGATATCGCCGACCGGGTCTTCACGTCACGTGCGGACCTGCCCGAGGGCGTGGAGCGGATCGCGCTGCGCACAGTGCGTGCAAACCACGCACCGGCGCTGGCGCCCCTGTCGGTCCTCAAGGGCGTGGACCACGGCCGCCTGGGCCTGGACATGGCGCTCGTCGACAAGCACCTGGCCATGCTGCGCGATGCGCCAGGCCTTGCCGAAAAGCTGCGCCGCGTTTACGGCCAGGCCGCCGAGATGCCACCCGCCGGCGATCCCGAGCTCGCGCTTTACGGCGGATTCCTGCCGGATGCCGACCGCCGCCAGCTCGCCGAGGTGCGCGCCACACCGCCCGCCCAACTGGGCAGCGGCCGCTTCACCTTCCGCGATCCACGCTATGCCGAACTGCTGTTCCGTTACCGCGCCCGCAACTGGCCCGATACGCTCACGGTGGACGAATACGCCCGCTGGGAGGCCTTCCGGGTGGATCGCCTAACCCGGCATGGCCCACTCACCACGCTCACCCTTGCCGACTACGCCACCGAACTGGCCACCCTGCGCCTGATGCCCGGCGCACCCCTGCCCCTGCTCGATGAGCTGGAGGCATGGGGCGAATCCCTGCTCTGAGCCCTCCGCACCCATGCCGCATACCACCTATTTCACGCCCGCCACCTTCAAATTCTTCAAGGCGCTGGCCCGCAACAACAGCCGCGAATGGTTCCAGGCGCACAAGGACGACTACGAGCGCCACGTGCGTGAGCCGTTCACCGCGCTGATCACCGACATGCAGGCGCCCCTGGCGAAGATCAGCCCTCACTTCCGCGCCGATCCGCGCAAGGTGGGCGGCTCGCTTTACCGCATCCATCGCGATACGCGCTTTGCCAACGACAAGCAGCCGTACAAGAACTGGCAGGGCTCGCGCTTCTTCCATGAGCGTCGCCACGAGATCCAGGCACCTGGGTTTTACCTGCATATCCAGCCGGGCGAGTGCTTCGTCGGTGGCGGCATGTGGCATCCCGAGCCGCCGGTGCTGAAGAAGCTGCGCGAATTTCTTTCGGATAACCCGGATGCGTGGAAGCGTGCAACGCGCAGCAAGGCGTTCCAGGAGCGCTACACCTGGTGGGGCGAGAGCCTGACCCGGCCACCGCGCGGGTTCGATGCAAACCACGAGCTGATCGACGACCTGAAACGGAAGAACTTCGCCGCCGGGCAGGATTTTGACGAAGCGATGGCCTGCTCCACCGAGCTGCTGCCGTTTGTCGTCGACAGCTTCAAACGGCTAGCTCCGATGGTGGATTACCTGTGCGCGGCGCAGGAGCTGGAATTCTGAAGCCATAGCAGCCTTCATCGCCAACGCCCCGTAGGAGCCCACCCTGTGGGCGACATCTTTTCGCGATAGAGCCCTGGGCCCGTCGCGTTCCGCCGAAAGCTGTCGCCCACAGGGTGGGCTCCTACGGCCGTTTCGCGGGATCTATCGTTCGTAAAGCTCCACCGGCAAATCATCCGGGTCGGCAAAGAACGTGAATCGCTTGCCCGTGTACTCATCCACGCGGATAGGCTCGCACACCACGCCATGGCCTTCGATCCGCGCTACCGCGGTGTCGATATCATCGACCGCGAACGCGATATGCCGGAGGCCCTGTGCCTCGGGCCGCGACACACGCGGCGGTGGTGAGGGAAACGAGAACAGCTCGATCTGTACGCCCGGACTCACCTCCAGGTCCAGCTTCCACGAATCGCGCGCCTCGCGGTACACCTCATGGACCACCTTCAGCCCAAGCACCTCGGTATAGAACGCCTTCGAACGCGCGTAATCCGAGCAGATGATCGCCACATGATGGATTGCCTTCAGCATGGTGCTCACGCCTCGTGGAAGGGAAAGGCCAGCACATCGGCGATACGGTCGGTATCCGCCAGCACCATCAACAGGCGCTCCACGCCCAGCGCCACGCCCGCGCAATCAGGCATCTTGCCGAGCACGGTCAGCAGCTTGTCATCGAGCGGCACCTCGTTTTGCCCGCGCTCGCGGCGTACCGCGTTATCGCGCTCGAAGCGAGCCCGTTGTTCCTTGGGATCGTTGAGCTCGTGGTAACCATTGGCCACCTCGTACTGCCCCACGTACACCTCAAAGCGCTCGGCCACGGGTGGCTCGACCTTGCGAATGCGTGCCAGCGCGCACTGCGAGGCAGGAAAGTCCGACACCACGGTTACCCGGTCACGCGGGAAGGTCGGCTGGATGCGGTGGGTCATGAGCAGATCAAGCCAGTCATCGCGAGTGAGGCCGTCGCCATTAATGTGCACATCGCCCAGCGCAGTGCGCAGCACCTCCACCGGGTCCGTCAACGCGTCCACGCCCAGTGCATCGTGGAAGAGACCGCGATACGTGGTTTCTACGATCTCGAAGTTCCGGCCCGCCTCGAGAAGGAGCTTCTCGAGCAGATCGAGCACTTCGCGGGCAAGCCGGGTGTGGTCCCAACCCACGCGATACCACTCAAGCATGGTGAACTCGGGATTGTGACGCCCGCCGGCCTCGCCATCGCGGAACACACGCCCCAATTCGTAGCAGTCGCCCAGCCCCGCGGCGAGCAGGCGCTTCAGCGGGAACTCCGGGGACGTTCGCAACCAGCGCTGTGCAGGACCCGCATCCACGTGGCCGCTAAAACGCGTATGAAAGCTCTGGATGTTCGGATCGGTATTGCCGGCGGCGGAAAGCATGGGTGTTTCCACCTCCAGCACGCCACGCTCGGCAAAGAAGGCGCGGATGCGCGCATACGTGGCCGCGCGCAGGTGGAGATGCTTCATATCGCGGCTCATGGCGCCACGCCGTGTTCACTGAGCAGTGCGATCAGATCGGCCTCGGTATGGACAGGGATACCCAGCTCGTTGGCCTTGTCCAGCTTTGAGCCGGCAGCCTCGCCCGCGAACACAGCGGTGGTCTTCTTCGATACGGAACCGGCGACCTTGGCTCCCAGTGATTCCAGGCGCTCCGTTGCGTCATCGCGCTTGAGTGTTTCCATGGTGCCGGTGATCACGTACGTGTGGCCTTCCAATGGCAGCGCCGCGACCGATGTCGCCGGCAGCGCATCAAGCAGCGCACGCATGGCCCAGTCGTTACGGGCCAGCTCAGCGGCCTGCTTCGGATCGGCGAGGTACGCGGTAAGGTTCGATGCGGCGGCCTGCGGCACGCCGGCCACGATCCACTGGTGCTCGCTGGCCTTCACCAGCGCTTCCAGCGAAGCGTACTGCTTACCGAGCAAGGCCGTGCTCTTGGGCCCCAGCTTCGGGATCTTCGCCGAATCCAGCAGCACGTCCAGGCCAAGGCGATCGCGGAGTTTCGGTGATGGCGCGCCCTCGTCGGCAAATGTGATTCCCGCGGCCAGCAGCGCATCGACGACCTTCTCGTTCCCCTCCTGCTCGAAGAAAGTGGCGATGGATGTCGCCACCTCATCACCAATATCCGGAAGCACGCGCAGCACCGGCGCAGGCGTGCGCCGCACGACCGCGAGCGAACCCAGCCACAAGGCCAGCGTTTTCGCCGTGCTCTCGCCGATATGCATGATGCCCAGGCCGAACAGGAACCGCGGTAGCGTGGAGCGCTTGCTAGCCTCGATGGACTCGACCAGGTTTTCGGCCCACTTCGTCGCGACCTTGCCCTGCTTCACGGTCTCCGGCGTGGTGCCGTCGCGCTCATCAGCGCGGCGCTTCATATCAACAAAGCTTTCCACGGTGAGGCTGTAGAGGTCGGCAGGTGTCTTCACCATGTCGAACTCGACCAGCGCATCGACGAAGCGATCGCCCAGCCCATCGATATCCATGGCGCGCCGCGAGGCGAAGTGGATCAATGCCTCTTTCCGTTGCGCGGCGCAGATAAGGCCGCCCGAGCAGCGATAGGCCGCCGCCCCTTCCTCGCGGATCAGTTCCGAGTTGCACACCGGGCAAACGGCCGGCATATGCCACGGCACGGTGCCTTCGGGGCGGCGATCGTCCACCACGCGGGCTACTTCGGGGATCACATCGCCGGCGCGGCGCACGATCACGGTATCGCCCACACGCACATCGAGGCGCGCAATCTGATCCGCGTTGTGTAGCGTGGCATTGGTGACGGTCACACCGCCGACCTGCACGGGGGTGAGCCGGGCAACGGGCGTGGCGGCGCCCGTGCGGCCGATCTGGATCTCGATCCCCTCCACCGTGGTCATCTGTTCCTGCGCCGGATACTTGTGCGCGATGGCCCAGCGTGGCGCGCGGGAGACGAAGCCCATCTCCTGCTGGCCTTCGTAATCATCCAGCTTGTAGACCACGCCATCGATGTCGTACGGCAGGCCATCGCGCTTCGCGCCGATCTTGCGGAAGTACGCGATGAGGCCTTCGAACCCTGCCGCCGTCGACACTTCCGGCGATACCGGAAAGCCCCATTCGCGCAGCTTCTGGAGCGTGGCCGAGTGCGTCGCCGGCAGCTCCCCGTCTTCCACGCGGCCCACCGCGTAGGCGAAAAAGGCCAGGGGACGCTTCGCCGTGATGCCTGGATCGAGCTGGCGCAAGGAACCCGCCGCACCATTACGAGGATTGGCCAGCGGCTTTTCGCCCGCCGCACGCGCACGCTCGTTGAAGGCCTCGAAGCCGGCGCGGGGCATGATGACCTCACCGCGCACCTCAAGGACGCGCGGCCAGCCTTCGCCGCGCAGGCGCAATGGAATGGCTTTCACCGTGCGCAGGTTGGCGGTCACATCCTCGCCCACGGCGCCATCGCCACGGGTCGCACCCTGCACGAACACGCCGCTCTCGTAGCGCAGGCTGATGGCCAGGCCATCCAGCTTGGGCTCCACCGAGAACACGGGCTTGGTGCGGCCGAGGGTCTGCTCGATCCGGCGTTCGAAATCGGCGACCTCACGGTACTTTTCGCGATCCGAATCGCCCTCGGTTTCGAACGCGTTGCCCAGCGAGAGCATGGGCACGGCATGCGTTACCTCGGCGAAGCCACCGTGGGCACGCGCGCCCACGCGGCGGGTGGGTGAGTCATCGGTAGCGAGGTCGGCGTATTGCGATTCCAGTGCTTCCAGCTCACGCATGAGCTTGTCGTACTCGGCATCGGCGATATCCGGGTCATCCAGCACGTGGTACTTGTAGTTCGCGTCCTCGATGCGGCGGCGGAGGTCGGCGGCGCGCTTGGCGGCGTCGATGGGGGCGATGGCTTGTGGCATGTGCAGGATCCGTGATGAAGGCGCGTGGCCAAACGCGACCTTAAAGGGTCGGCCGAAGAGGCGCCAAAAGCAATATCCCCGTTCCGCTATAATGGCTTGGCCATGCCTGCCGACGACGTCATCGATTCCCCCAAAACCCCCGACGTCCACGCCCTGCCTACCGACACCCCCGCCCTGGCACCGGCGGCGCCCTCCAGCAAAGCCCGTTACCGCGGCCTGATCTGGCTCGTGGCGGCCGGCTTCTTCATGCAAGCCCTGGATTCCACCATCGTGAACACGGCGGTGCCTTCCATCGCCAACGCGCTGGATGTCACGCCGCTCAGCATGCGCACGGCCCTGACCAGCTATGTGCTGACGCTGGCCATCTTCATCCCGATGAGCCCGTGGCTATGCGATCGCTTTGGGACGCGCAAGGTGTATGGCGGCGCCATCCTGGTCTTCGCGCTGGGCTCGCTGTTGTGCGGTATCGCGCAGTCGTTACCGCAACTGGTGGCCGCGCGCATCGTGCAAGGCCTGGGCGGTGCGGCCCTGATGCCGGTGGGACGCTACGTCCTGGTGCGCAGCATCGACCGTCGTGAATTCGTGAGCTCCATGAGCACCGTCGCCACGTTTGGCCTGCTTGGCTCCGTGTTCGGGCCGTTGCTTGGCGGGGCCATCGTCGAGTTCACCCATTGGCGGCTCATTTTCCTGATCAACGTGCCGGTGGGCCTGGTCGGGCTGTGGCTGAACCGCCGCGAGATGCCGGATTTCCGCCTGGATCGCGCCAACCCCTTCGACACCCTGGGCTTCCTGTTGTTCGCGGGCACCTCAGCGCTGTGCCTGCTGGTGGCCGAGACCCTGGGCGGCCATGGCGACGCCGTGTGGATCGTGGCCTGCGCCGCCGGTGCCGCGGTATTGGGTGCGCTGTACATCCGGCATAGCCGCCGCGTGGCGTTCCCGGTAAGCGACCTGTCGTTGCTGAAGGTACGCAGCGTGTGGGTGTCGCTGGCGGGCAACCTGTTCACCCGCCTGGGCGTGTCAGGCATGTACCTCCTGCTGGTGCTGTTCCTGCAGATCGGCTGCGGGTGGTCACCGCTGGTGGCCGGCCTGATGATGGTGCCGCAGGCGCTCGGCTCGATCACGGTGAAGCCTTTCATCCACCGGCTGATCACTCATTTTGGCTACCGCCGGCTGCTGCTGGGCAACACCATTCTGGTCAGCCTCGTGCTGTGTTCGTTCGCGCTGCTCGATACCGATACACCCACGTGGATCATTGCCTCGTTCGTGTACGTGTACGGCGCGGTCATGTCGGTGCAGTACACCTCGATGAACACGCTGGCTTATGTGGATGTCGACGTGAAGCAGGCCTCGATGGCCTCGTCCATGGCATCGACCGCGCAATACCTGTCCATGAGCTTCGGCATCGCGCTGGCGACGCTGCTGATGGCCGGTTTCCTGGGTTCATCGGACAAGCACCCGTACGTGTGGGCGTTCCGCTGGTCGGTGATTGTGCTGGGCTTGATCACCCTCGCCGCCAGCTGGGTATTCAGCCGCCTGCGCGATACGCGGGCACCGAGTACGGCGACCGACGCCAAGCTCGCCACGGCGGACGAATAACCGCTAACCTCGGGAGGCCGCGCGTTCTGGCGGTGTCAGATCAGGAACGATCACCATGCACGATTCGGCAGGCATCCTGCTTACCCTCTTCATCATCTTCGTCGCCGCCCAGGTGGGTGGCGAAATCGCGCAGCGCCTTAAATTACCAGCTGTCGTGGGCGAAATCGCCGCTGGTTGCGCCATCGGGCCAAGCGCCCTGGGCTGGGTTGCCCTGCCCGATATCGCCGTGGGCACACCGTTGGATGTCCTCGCCGAAATCGGCGTAATCCTGCTCCTTTTCTCAGTGGGCCTGGAAACACGGCTCGATGACCTGAAGAAGGTGGGTGCCAGCGCGTTCCTGGTCGGCGTGCTCGGCGTGTTCATCCCGTTCGCGCTCGGCGCGCTGTGGGCGCATGGCTCGGGCTTCGACTGGATCCGCTCCATGTTCGTGGCCGCGGCGTTCGTCGCCACCTCGGCAGGCATTACCGCACGCGTACTGCAGGAACTCGGCGTCCTGCAACGACAAGAGGCACGGATCATCCTGGGCGCCGCCGTCATCGATGACATCCTCGCCATGCTGCTGCTCGGCGTCGTGTCGTCGCTACAGGGGGGTGGCAACGTAGATGTCGGCAGCCTGGTCGGCACGCTGCTGGGCGCCGTCGGCTTCGTCGCCATCATCGGCTGGGGCGGCACGCGGGTGATGCGGCGTGGTTCGGGGTGGCTGGAGAAGCCTTCGAACCCCATGTCCGCCCTGGCGATCGTGCTGGCCCTGTGCCTGGGCCTGGCCTACCTCTCCATGCGCTTCCACCTCGCCGCCATCATCGGCGCTTTCCTCGCCGGCATGATCGCCTCGGAGACGCGCCAGCGGCACCAGCTCGAAGAGCAGACCGCGCCCCTGCTCGCCTTCCTGACGCCCTTCTTCTTTGTGGTGACCGGCGCCAAGGTAAACCTGGCGGCGCTGGGCAATGCCAGCGCGCTGCTTGCCCTGCTGGTGGTGACGCTGATCGCCATCGTGTCCAAGCTGGCCGGCGGCTTCCTTGGCGCATTGAAGCTGGGCAAGCGCGGCGCCACGATCGTCGGCTTCGGCATGGTGCCGCGCGGCGAGGTGGGCGTGGTCATCGCCAGCCTCGGCCTGGCCGCTGGCGTGTTCGATGAAACGATCTACGCGGTCATCGTCGCGATGTCCCTGCTGACGGCGATGGTCACACCCCCCATCCTCGCCCTGCTCCTCAAGAAACCCGCATAACGCCTGTAGGAGCCCACCCTGTGGGCGATATCTTTCGCGACACCGCCACAGGGCCTGTAGCGATATCGCGAACCGCGTCGCCCACAGGGTGGGCTCCTACGCGGATTTCGATTTTTGGTAGGCCAGCAGGGCGTCTTCGCGGCTGGCCTTGAGGTCGACGATCGGCGGCGGGTAGCCCGATGCCTTGAGGTAGCGCTCGTCTTCCCAAGGGGCATGAACGAGGCGTCCCGGGGCATCGCGCAGTTCCGGCACCCAGCGGCGAATGTAGGCGCCGTCGGGATCGAACTTCTCCGACTGGGTCACCGGGTTGAAGATGCGGAAATACGGCGCGGCATCGGCGCCACTACCGGCCACCCACTGCCAGCCCATGGCGTTGTTGGCCAGGTCGGCATCGACCAGGGTGTCCCAGAACCACTTCTCGCCCAACAGCCAGTGCTGGCGCAGGTTTTTCGTGAGCAGGCTGGCCACCAGCATACGTACGCGGTTGTGCATCCAGCCCGTGGCCCACAGTTCGCGCATACCGGCATCCACGATGGGAATGCCGGTCTTGCCCTGCTTCCAGCGGCGCAGCGCGTGTGCGTCGCGTTTTTCCCAGCGGAACGCATCGAACTTCTTGTTGAAGTTCTTTTTGGGCGTATCCGGAAAGTGCCACAGCAGGTGGTGGCCAAATTCGCGCCAGCCGAGCTGACGCAGGTAAGGCTCCAGGTCTGGCGCATTCTTGCGGCGCGCAAAGTGGGCCCGCAAGCGGTCAGCGACCTGCCTGGGTGAAATCTCGCCGAAATGCAGGTGTGGCGACAGGCGCGAAGTGCCATGACGGGCGGGCAGGTCGCGGCCAGTAGTGTAATGGCCCACGGCGTCATCGGCGAACAGGCTTAGCATCTCCTGCGCACCCTCCTCACCCGGGGTCCACTCATCGAAGCCTTTAGCCCAGTCGAGCGTTGGCAACAGTGCCAGGTCATTCAGCGCGGCCGACGCCTTCAATGCCTCCAGACGCAACGGCGAGGGTTCATCGAGCGCCCCATGTTCATCGATCCGCGTGCGCAGGTTGCGCCAGAACGGGGTAAACACCCGGTACGGCTCATCCTCCTTCGTAGCGATCTCCCATGGGTCGCACCACAGGTTCGCGTTATACGAGGCCACGTCGATCCCATCGGCCTCCAGCGCCTTGCGCACCTGCGCATCGCGCTTGCGAATAGCCGGGTCATACAGAAGGTTGAAGTAGACGGCCGTCGCACCCGTCGCCTTGATGACCTCACGCAATGCGCCGAGCGTGCCCCCGCCCCCCGCAGGAGCGCGCTTGCGCGCGATAACGACCTGCAGCGCCCCCCTATGCCGCCGCAGCCCCTTGTCCAGCGCCTCCAGCGAATGGTGCAACCACCACCGGCTGGCGGCACCCGGCGCCCACTCGCCCTCCTCATCCGGGGCATGGACGTAGAGCGGAATAACCCTGTCATGGCCCTCAACGGCGGCCACCAGGGCGGGATTATCTGCAAGACGCAGGTCGCGGCGGAACCAGACGATAGCGGTAGTCATCGGCGTAGTATCCACGTTGCAAGTGAAATGCGAATGCCGATCCCAATTCATTCAGATGGAATGTTTAGACTGTGCCTACGCGCGGTCCCATTCCCTGCCCGGCCCCGCGAATAGGAGATCCTCATGAACATCAAGACCATCCTCGGCATCCCCATGGCCGCCCTGCTTGCCGCTGCGGTCGCTACGCCGGCAGCGGCGGTGACCCTGACACGCCCCGATGGCATCTACGTGCGCTGCGACCAGTGCGGCGTCATCCAGCGTATCGATACCAACATTACCCAGGGCCGCGACCACGGCACCGCGGGCGCCGTGATCGGCGCGATCGCGGGTGGCGTGCTTGGCAACCAGGTCGGCAAGGGCAAGGGCAAGACCCTCGCCACGGTCGGCGGCGCGGTCGGCGGCGGTTTCGCCGGCAATGCCATCGGCAAGGGCGGTGGCGGCGAGAACTACACGCTGAACATCAAGATGGGCAATGGCCGCTACGCCAACGTCACCGTCAAGGATGCCTCGGGCCTCCGCGAGGGCGATACCGTGGTCGTCGACGACCAGGGCAACGTACAGCGCGTGCAGTAAGCCGCCCGGCGGCTTATATGCAGGGGCGCGCTTGCGCGCGAAAAGCCGACGAAGCGGTAAAGCCGCGACGTTGGCCCTCCACAAAAAAGGCCGCGAGCGATCGCGGCCTTTTTGCTTCATACGGTTGGCGATCCATTTGCGTTCGCGAATCCGAACGCGAATGAACCGGCTAACGAGCGCTACGGACCTTCGCCGCCACCGCATCCCAGAACGACTCGGGCATCACCGCCCGTACCGGTACGCGCCACCAGTTCGACCGCGCAAACGGAAGGCATTTCACCGCGTCCTTGTCCGTCATCAACACCGGGCACCCATCAGCGAACGTGAAGTCGCCGCTGGTGAATGCGTGATGATCCGCGAACGGGTGGCCATCCACCGCAATACCATGCGCGGCAAGGCTCGCGAAGAACCGCGACGGGTTGCCGATGCCTGCCACCGCATGTGCCGGGCGCCCTGCAAAATCAGACAGGGGCGCCGATAGTGTCGGATCATCCAGATTGACCGCCACACCGCCTTCCAGCCGCATGGGTACTTCGTTCGCGTGCGGCGTGCCGCCGTTCACCACGATGAAGTCGACAGTTGCCAGGCGCGACGCTGGCTCGCGCAGCGGTCCGGCGGGAAGCAGGTGCCCGTTACCGAGGCGGCGTTCACCGTCAATGACGCAAATTTCGACGTCGCGCCCCATCCGATGGTGCTGCAGTCCATCGTCGGCCAGTACGAGGTCGCAACCCGCATCGATCAGCAGCTGCGCCGCTTCGGGCCGCTCGCGGCCGATAGCGACGGGAATCTCGTACTGGCGGATCAGCGACGGCTCGTCACCCACCATCGCCGGCGGATCGGTTTCCTTCAACAGGTACGGGCCGCGCTCGGTGCCGCCATAGCCACGGCTGACCACCCCCGGCCGGAACCCGCGATCAGCCATGGCGCTGGCCAGGGCGATAATGAGTGGCGTCTTGCCGGTGCCACCCACCGTGATGTTGCCGACCACAACCACGGGCACCGGCAACCGCACGACCTTCGACGGGTCGGCACGGAACGCCTCGGCCCGGCGGCGCACCGTGCTGGCATACAGCGCCTCGAGCGGTCGCGCCCACCACGGTGGGCGACCCACGCCATACCAACGCCGTTGTAACGACCCGCCCAGGGCCACGCTCAGCCCGCCGTGGCCTGCTCGTGGAACTGCATGCGATGCAGGGCGGCGTACTGGCCGCCCATGTCGAGCAGTTCACGATGGGTTCCCAGCTCCACGACCCTGCCCTGTTCCATCACGGCGATCTGGTCGGCGTGCTCGATCGTGGACAGGCGGTGCGCGATGACCAGCGTGGTGCGGTCACGCATGAGGCGTGTGAGCGCATCCTGGATCAGACGCTCCGATTCGGTATCCAGCGCACTGGTGGCCTCATCCAGCACCAGGATGGGCGCGTTCTTCAGAATGGCGCGGGCGATGGCGATGCGCTGGCGCTGGCCACCGGAAAGCGAGTTGCCGCCCTGGCCGATGCGGGTGTTCAAGCCCTCGGGCAGGCGCTCGATGAACTCCATGGCATTGGCGGCCCTGGCCGCCGCGGTGATCTCGGCTTCGGTCGCATCGGCCATTTCGCCGTAAGCGATGTTGGCGGCCACCGTATCGTCGAACAGCACCACGTGCTGCCCCACCCACGCTATCTGCTTGCGCAGCGACGGCAGCGTGTAATGCGTGTAGTCGCGGCCATCGATCAGGATGCGGCCCTTCGTCGGCTCGTAGAAGCGCGGCAGCAGGCTCACCAGGCTGGATTTACCACTGCCGGAGCGCCCCACCAGCGCCGTGACGGTGCCCGGCGCGCAGGCCAGTGTCACGCCGCGCAGTGCGACATGCTCGTTGCGCTCGTATACAAGGTGGATGTCCTCGAAGCGGATGTCGCCCCTGGTTCGTCCAAGCACTTCGGTACCGGTATCGACTTCCGCCGGCTGATCCATGATCTCGAACAGATCCTCGGCCGCCGTCACGCCCTTCTGCAAGCTGGCCTGGATACCTGCCAGCCGTTTCAGCGACGGCATCATCGCGCCCATGGCGGTGAGCACGGCCGTGAAGATACCTGGGGAGATCGTATTGAGGATGTCCGGCCGCGTCGCCAGGAACACCAGCATGGCCAGGGCCATGGCGCCCACGGTCTGGATCGTTGCGCTGGAGGCGGCGCTGGTGGCCGAGACCTTGAGGTTGAGACGGCGCTGGCGTTCGGCGACCTCACCAAAACGCTCGGCTTCGCGCTGCTGCCCACCATAGATGCGCACTTCGCGGTTCGCGGCCACGGCTTCTTCCACCGCGCTGGTCACCGTGCCCATGTTGCCCTGGATGCGCTTGCTGATCTTGCGATAGCGGCGGCTGATGACCGTCACCAGGGCGACCACGCACGGCACCAGCACCAGCAATGCCATGGTGAGGTAAGGGCTGTAATACAGCATGACGCAGAGCATGCCGATGACGGTGAAGCCTTCGGTGATCGCGACTTTCAGCGAATCGGCCGAGGCGGCGGCCACCTGCTCGCTCGTATAGGTCACGCGCGATATCTGCTGGCCCGAGGGTTCCCGGGCGAAGAACGCCGACGGCAGCCGCAGGTACGCCGCGAACACGTCGATGCGCATGGCTTGCACGACATTGCGCCCCACGTAGGCGATGCCGTAGTCGGTGATGTACGAAGCGACACCGCGGACGAGGAAGATGCCGATGATCCAGATCGGCATCCAGAAGATCGTTTCGGGATTCTTGTCGACGAACAGGTTATCGATCATCGGCTTCAACGAGCCGGTGAAAACCGACAGGCAGATCGGATCGATGATCATGCCGATGATCGCGACGTAGCCGGCGGTGCGGAAACGCTTCGTGTAGGTCAGCAGGCGCTTATAGGTGGCCCAGGTCCGGGCATCCCAGACCGATACCTTCTTCGGCTGGGCGCTCACTTCGCGCCCGCCGCCTCGGTCGGCGTCGTGGCGATGGACAAGCGGGTGAAGCCCACCTGGCCCAGCGCATCCATGGCGCGCACGACGTTCTGGTGCGGCGTAAGCGCATCGGCGCGAATCACCACGAGGCGATCGTGGTTGTCACCACCCACGCGCTCGATCGCGCTCTTGAGCAGCTCGATGCCCTCACCCATCACCTCATCACTGCCGACGGAGTAATGGCCATCGCGATCCACCACCACGGTGAGCGCGTTGTCCGTGGATTCGCGCGCCTCGGCATCGGCCTTGGGCAGGTTCACCTTGAGCCGGGAGTGCTCCACGAAGGTGGTGCTGAGCACAAAGAACATGAGCAGGGTAAGCAGGACATCGATCAGCGAGATCACGTTGATCTCGAAATCGTCCTCGCGACGGGCACCAATACGCATGGATCAGCCGACCTGCGCCGGGGCTTGTGCATCGGTGGCACGACGGCGCGGCGCGGGCGCGCGGGCCGACAGATCGTCGAGCAGTGCGGTGGCTTCCTTTTCCATCTGCACTACATAGCCGCTCACCTTCGAACGGAAATAACGGTGCAGCACATAGGCAGGAATGGAAACGATAAGACCAAAGGCCGTGCAGATAAGGGCTTCGCCAATGCCACCGGCCATCTTCGTCGGATCGCCGATGCCGCCGGCCATGACGTTCATGAACATACGGATGAGGCCAATGACCGTGCCAAGCAGGCCAAGCAGCGGGCCGATGAGCGCGACGGTACCCAGCGTGTTGAGGTAACGCTCCATGCGGTGCACGACATGGCGACCGGTATCCTCGATGCGCTCCTTGATGATGTCGCGCGGGCGGTCACGCACGGCCAAGGCACCCGCGAACAGCTCACCCAGCGGCGAGCCCTTTTCCAGGGCGGCCAGGTGGGCGGCGTCGAGCTGCGAGGAGCGAGCCCAATCACGGACTTCCGCACCCAGGCCCGGCGGCAGGACCGCCGCGCGGCGCAAGGCCCAGAAGCGTTCCAGCACGATCGCGAGCGCGACAAGGGAGCAGATGAGGATGGGCAGGAGCGCCCAGCCGCCGGCAAGAAGAATCTCGAGCACGTGAACCCCAAGGGTACTTATCAGTCAGGCGGGCATGATAGCAGGGCCCGGGAACGGGACTGCGTAGGCCTTCACACTGGCTGAACGTAAGGGTTTGCGGACATGGCGGCCCCAATCGCCTGTAGGAGCGCGCTTGCGCGCGATGGGTCTGTGGCAGCACCCATCGCGCGCAAGCGCGCTCCTACAGAAAGCGAGGTTTTGGCTGCTGACCCTAGCGGGCCAGCAGCTCCAGTTCGGCCACGGCCGCGGGGCCGGTGCCATCGAGCGTGAGACGGTAATGGGCGTACGCGCCCGGCTTGGCAATGGCGAAGGCACGGGTCTGGCGGTGCCAGGGGAAGGTCTCGCCCTGGCGCGCATCCAGCACCTGCCAATGCTTGCCGTCGGTCGAGCCTTCCAGCTTCCAGCCGGTCGGCGCGGCAGCCGCGGCACCCGAACTGATCGTGTACATGGACACGTTAGCCGGCTTGGCCAGGCGATCCACGATCACGGCCTTGCCCGTGGGCAGGGCCAGCTCGGTCGACGAATCGTTGTCGACCGCCGCCGCCAGCGACGCCGCCTTCTTGCCATCCAGGGTGAGATCGGCCGCCTGGAGCACATCGTGCAGCGGCGAGGGCTTGGCACCTTCGGCCGTGATCGATGCCGGCAGCGCATCCGCGCCAGTGCCCCAGTTCGACGGCGCCGAACCCATGGTGAATTCCAGCGTCGCGCCCTTCGCCAGCAGTTCATGCGGCAGGGTCAGCTTGTTCCAGGGCTGGCCGTTCACCTTGAGCGACTGGACGAACCGGTTGGTATCGCTAACGCCCGGCGCACGGATGTCGAGCGTGGCCCCGTTCTCGAGCTTGATGCTCATGTGCGGGAAGTACGGCGCGCCGATGACGTATTCCGGCGTACCCATGCGCAGTGGGTAGAAACCGGCAGCGCCGAAGATCCACCACGCCGACATCTCGCCGTTATCTTCATCGCCTGGGTAACCCTGGCCGATCTCACTGCCGACATAAAGACGCGACATCGCATCGCGCAGCTTGTCCTGGGTCTTCCACGGCTGGCCCGCTTCGTCGTACATCCAGATGATGTGGTGCGACGGCTGGTTCGAGTGGCCGTACTGGCCCATGCGCACGTCACGGGCTTCCAGCATTTCGTGGATTTCGCCGCCGTAATCGCCCACGTCGTAGTTGCCCGGTGCGCTGAAGAAGGCATCCAGCTTGGCGCCAAGGCCCTCGCGGCCGCCGTAGAGGCCGGCCAGGCCGGCGCCGTCCTGCGGTGCATCGAATGCCATGTTCCAGGCATTGGTCTCGGTGTAATCGCCACCCCAGCGAATCGGGCTGAAGTTCTTCGCGTTCCAACGCCACTTGCCGGCCGGATCACGCGCCACGAAGAAGCCGACTTCCGGCTCGAACAGGTTCGCGTAACCCACGGCGCGGGCGCGATACCACTGCGCATCGTCAGCGTAGTTCTTGTAGGACCCAGCGTTGGCACCGTCCTTCGAGAGCGCGTCGGCCAGGTTGGCGATACCGAAATCGTTGATGTAGCCGGCCGTCGACCAGGACAGGCCTTCCTTCACATCGTCATCGGTATACCCGTTGAACAGCGAGCGCTCGATGCCCTTGCGGCCCGCACCCTTTACATCGGTGCTCACCGTGGAAGCGTTACGGATAGCCGAGAGGTAGAAGTTGGCAACATCGAAGTTGCGCACACCCTTCAACCAGGCGTCGGCGAAGGCCACGTCGGAGCTGGTGCCCACCATCAGGTCGGCGTAGCCCGGCGAGGTCCAGCGCGCGATCCAACCGCCATCGCGGTATTGCTGCACGAAGCCGTCGATCATCTGGCCGGCTTCGGTCGGGGTGAACAGCGCGTACGCCGGCCACGCCGTGCGGTAGGTGTCCCACAGGCCGTTGTTCACGTACGGCTTGCCATCCACGATGCGTGCACCGGTGTGCGTATCGGTGTTTTCACCCGTGGCGGCGGAGAACGGGCTGGCGTACTGCCACTTCGGCGCGTCCTTGGTGCCAGTGTTCTCGTAGGCCTGGTTCGGGTACAGGAACAGGCGGTACAGGTTCGAATACAGGATGGTGCGCTCGTCGCGGCTGGCGCCTTCCACCTGGAAACGGCCAAGGCGATCATCCCAGGCCTTGCGGGCGCGCTCGCGCACGCTGTCGAAGGTATCGTTCGCAGCCACTTCCTGGCTGAGGTTGGCCTTCGCCTGGTCCACGCTGATCAGCGAGGTGGCGATGCGCATCGTCACCTGCTTGCCGCCCTTCTTCGCCGTATCGAAACCAAACCAGGCCGACGCGGCATCACGCTTCTCGCCGGCCAGGCGGCCACTCTCGGCCACCGGCTTGTCAAACTCGGCGTAGAAGAACATCCGGGTGGCGCCCGTGGAGAGGCCGCTCTTCACATCCGACCAGCCCTGGATGCTGCGGCCCGCCGGGTCCAGCGTGACCGAGGCCTTGTCGTTGAGGTTGTCGAACACCAGCTGCGCGCGCTTGCCGGTGAAGGTGAAGCGGAACAGCGCGGCATGGTCGGTCGGGGTGATTTCGGTGCGGATGCCGTTATCGAAGTGCACGCCGTAGTAATCCGGGTGTGCGGTTTCTTCGTCATGGGTAAACGATAGCGCGCGGGTTTCCCGCTTCAGCGCCGGCGCGCCGCTTTCGGCCTGGGCCGGCATGACCTGGAAGGTCTGCCGCTCACCCATCCACGGGCTGGGCTCGTGCGAGAGCTGGAACGCCTCGATACGCGGGCGGTTATCGTCGCCATTGCGATCCTGGTACTGGTAGAGCCAGTTCGAGCCCGAGTTGGTGACGGGCGTCCAGAAGTTGAAGCCATGCGGCATGGCGACGGCGGGGAAGTTATTGCCACGCGAGAAATTCGCATTGGCATTGGAACCACGGCGCGTGTCGACGTAATCGGTGGGGTGGCTGCTTTCGAACGCCGGCTGCGCGCCGATGCGGATGTCATCCACCCAGCCCTCGAAGGCCTTGCCGGCCGGCGCATCGGCGGCCAGTTCGATGGACTTGACCTTGCGGCCCTTTGCCACCGCGCCCAGGTCGACGCTGACGTAATTCCACTGGTCCGGGTACAGCACGCGGCCCTCGCCCTGGCCCTTCGCCGTGGCCGGTACACGGTGCTGGTCACGGGCGGCCGTGGTCGACAGCCTTGAACCGTCATCGAACACCACGTCCACACTGACGTAGTTGGCCGGGTTGGTCAGGTCATCCTTGTTGGAGCGCGGGAACACCAGCCACGAAAGCACGGTGTTGTCGGCTACCGGGACGCTCGTGGCAAAGAGGCGCGCGGTGAGCGGCGACCCGGTGGAGGTCCCTGCGTAGTGCAGCGAATGGGTACCGGTAAAGCCGACATCGGGCTTTGCGGTCAGCACGACGTCCTTGGAGGGGCCGCCCGCAATCTGGACGTCCAGGCCCCCAAACGGTGCCGCGGAAAGCGCGGGGTCACCGGCTTCAAACGAACTGTGGAATCCCGGCGTGGCCGCCAGCACACCTGCCGGCACCACCAACGATGCGATCGCGAGGGCAAGCGCCGCCCTGCTCCATCCCAGCTTCGTTTCGCCCACGCGCTGTTCCCCTAAGTTTTATGGATCGCGCATTTAAATCGTTCTAAATCGCGAATGTCAAACCGCACTGCAACACATGCGCCCCACCTGTGACCGCTATCCCTACTCCCTCCAGTAGCGATTCGCTGGCCGTCGCCACTCGCGGGCAACGCGGGGCGCCCCGCTCGCGGGCACATCGATGCGAACCGCACCGCTGCGTGCCGTGTCGTACACCTGCGCACCCACCGCGGCATGCCGATCCACGACCAGGGGATGCGGATGGCCAAACCGGTTGCGCCAGCCCGAGGATGCGACGGCTACGCCAGGCCGCACCTTGCGCAGCCACGCCGCGGACGATGAATGGCGGCTACCGTGGTGCGCGATCGTAGTGACCGTGGGCAAGGCCGACACCAGGTCCGCCGCGAGCATGCGCGCCTCCGACACGGCGCCGATATCGCCAGTCAGTAAAAGGCGGCCACCCGTCCCCTCGATGGCCATGACGCACGAGCGCTCATTGGCCTTCACCTTGCCGGTGGTGGGCCCGGGGACCGCCATAAAGCGAAAGCCCACGCCATCCCACTCCCACGGCGCTATCGCCGCGCAGTCTTCGGCGGGAAAAGGCAGCCGGTCAGGCTCGCCGGAAAGCACGCGCGCACCGGGATAACGCCGCTGCACCGACCGCGCACCCCCGGCGTGGTCGTTATCGCCATGGCTCACCACCAACATGTCCACCGGCCCCATGCCCAGGGCTGTGACAGCCGGCAGGACGATGCCTGCGCCCGCGTCGTGGCCTGCGGCGAGCTCGGGACCGGCGTCGTACACCAGCGTGTGCGTTCGCGTGCGCACCAGCACGGCGAGCCCCTGGCCCACATCCAGCACCCAGGCACGAAACCCGCCCGGCGTCGTCGACTCGCGTAGTGGCACCAGCAACGGAAGAAAACCAAGCAGCGCGAAGCCCCGCAGGGGCACGCCACGCGGCGCAAACACCCACGTGGCCGCGGCGGTCGCGAGCAGCACCGTCCAGGGTCCGGAATCGGGCACGGTAAGCTGGCCACCTGGCACGGCCGCCAGGGGTGTGAGCACGCGCCAGAGACCCTGCAAGAGGGCCGACGCGGCCTGGAGCAGCGGCGATGCCACGGCAGCAAGCGGCAGGCTCGCACATCCAACGAGGACGAGCGGGATCACCGCAAAGCTCACCAACGGCGCCGCAATGACATTGGCGGCGAACGACACGAGCGAGGCGCTGCCGAACAGCCACAGCGACACCGGTAGCAGCGCCACGCTCATCACGGCCTGCGTACGGACCATGGCCATGAGCCGCCCGTACCACCCGCTTGCCGCGGGAGCGACACAGGCCATGAGGAATGCAACGCCCGCGAACGAAAGCCAGAACCCCGGCGCGAGCACGGCCAGGGGATCGACGACGAGTACCGCGAGCAGCGCGAATGCCAGCAAGGAAAGACCACCTGCCCGGCGACGGGCCACGGCGGCGATAACCAGCACCGCGACCATGAGCAGCGCGCGCACCGTGGGCAGCCCCATGCCCGCCAGCAAACCATAGCCAAGCGCGACCCCCATGCCGAACACCGCCTGCGCGATACGCCGTGGCAAGCGCGTGGCAAGCCACGGCAACAACACGTACACGCCCCGGACCAGTAACACGCCTCCGCCGGCGGCGACGCCGATATGAAAGCCGGAGATCGCGATGAGATGGGACGTGCCCGTCGCCCGCGCCACATCCCAGTCCGCCGCATCCAGCCCGCGCGTGTCGCCCACAGCCAGCGCCTTGAGCACCCGCGCTTCGCGTCCACCAATGACGCCATCGACGCGCTTCCCGATCGCATCGCGCCAGCCATTGATGCAACGCCCCTGGGCCAGTCGCGCATTCGTCGGCGATGGGCGCACATAGCCCGTGGCCACCACGCCTGCCAGCAGCGCCCTGCGTTCTGCATCACTGCCGCCTGGATTGACGACGCCGCGTGGCCTGCGCAGGCGTACCGTGAGACGCCAGTATTCACACGGCGCAGGGGCCCGGTTCGCGCGGTACCAGGTAAGCCGCAAGGGACCGCCAAGATGCGGTTCGCCGGCACGGGGCACGGGCTGGAACAGGAAAGCGATATCCGCGCCGCGGCGGCGCGGTAAATCGGCGATACGGCCCGTGATGACAAGATCCGTGCCCTCCAGCCCCGGCTCCAGGCGATTGGCCATGCGATGCGCCGCGTGCAGCGCGGCCCAACATCCAAACACGACGATGACGGCTGGCAGGCGCAGGAGCGCCAGTCGCCGGACGACAAGCAGCAACAAGGCCAGCCCTGCGGCCATGCAAAGCGCCAGCACCGACGGTAGCGCTGGAAGCACCTGCACCACCGCACAGCCCGCCAGTGCGGCGACCGCGAAGGTGCACAAGTTGAACGGTGGTGCACGAAACAACGCGGTGGCCTGCGATGGCGAATGAGGATCGCCAGCGTAGGAGGCAACACAAAGGCAATGGCTCTACACGCTGTGTCGGCGTATGACGCTAAGCGATGTCAGCTCAATCCCGCCTGCCGCGCGAACCGCGATCGCGCCCCTGCCCGGGCGATCCTTGCGGCGGCCGCTGACCACCGCCCACGTTCGACGGCGGCGATGGCCGGTTACCATGCCATCCACCCGGCGGAGGCGGCCTGCCACCATCGTGCCAGCCACCCGGCGGCGGCCGGTGATCGTCCCCGCGGTTACCCCACCCACCCGGCGGTGGCGGGCGGCCGTGCCAGCCACCATCACCGGGCCGCGGCGGCGGTCGGTTATTCCAACCGCCTGGCGGCGGTGGACGGCCGTGCCCATAACGGTCGCCGTAATAACGGCGGCCATACGCATCGCGATAGATCACCGTGGTGCCGCCATAACAGCACCCGCCGTACCCGTAATAGCCGTAGTCCGGACCGTCGTAATAGCCGACACCGCCGCCCACCACGGTCGTCGTGGTTTGCGTGCCGTAATACGTATCCGCACCCGTGCCATTACGCACGTAGCCATAGCCCGGATCGTAGTAACACCCGGTGAGCGCAAGACAGGCAGGCAAAGCCAGCAGGGGCAGCGACAATCGGCGCATACGAGCCTCGGTGTGAGTGATTCCCACACTGCGCCGCGTTCGTTGAACGGGCGCTAAAAAAGAAAGGGCCGCGAAAGCGGCCCTTTCCCTCTGTTCAGGCGGAACGGATCAGCCCTTGTTCTTCTGCTGATCGCCGCGCTCGTGCGCGCTGTTGGAATAGCTGGCTTCCGGCGACGGCACCTTGGGCGCATCCGTCTCGTTACCCGGTTGCGTACCCGGGTTGCCATTGCGATCACCGGCTGGCCACGACGGCGGCTGGCGATCGCGCTCCTTCTTCGCCTCGAGCAAAGCCTGGATATGCGCCACGGCCTCTTCCTGGCTGATGTGCTGGACCGGCTCATTCGCGGGCGCGGCGGGCTTGGCCTTCGGCGCGGGACGCGGACGCGGCGCCGTGCGTGCCGCCTTCGGCGGTGTCGCGGCCGGTGCGACGGGCTTCGTCGCCGGTGCCTTCTTCGGGGCCGCCTTGCGGCTGGCGGTCTTCGGTGCCGTGCCCACGGAAACCTTCTTTGCTGCCGTCTTGCGGCTGGCCGTCTTCGGCGCGGCACCCACGGTTACCCGCTTCGCTGCCGCTTTCCGCCCCGCCGTCTTCGGCGATGCGCCAACCGCGACCTTCTTCGCTGCGGCCTTGCGAGCCGCCGGCCTGGGCGCGGCCTTCTTCGCAACGGTGCGCCTGGCGGGCGCCTTGCGGGCCACGGCCTTCTTGACCGATGCCTTCTTCGCCGCCTTCTTCGTCGCTACCTTCCTGGTCGCGACTTTCTTGGTCGCGGCCTTCTTGGTAGCGGCCTTCTTCGCGACCTTCTTTGCCGCCGCCTTGCGGGCCGGCGCCTTCTTCACCGCTTTCTTCGCGGCGGGACGTGCGGCCTTGCGTACGGCTTTCTTCGCGGCAGCGGCTTTCTTGACCGATGCCTTCTTTACTGCGGATTTCTTCGTTGCCGATTTCTTCGCCGTGGACTTCTTCGCGGCAGACTTACGGGTGGTTGCCATGCGCTCACTCCTCCTGCGGTAGTAGCCGACGCGAACCGCCCCCCAGCGGGGAAACCCGCGTGCATGCCGGACGATCAAAAGCGATCAAAACGATCCGGTAGTCGGATGATCTAACACATGTCGGCGGAAGTCACATCAATTTGTCGGAAAAGTTCAGTTCCGAATCAGAAAGCGCCTGGCTGCGAGATGACACTAAGAAAGTGCGGGAGCACATCCGGGCGCAGGATGATGGTGAACAACACGCCGTAGGCCGCACCCCACAGGTGGGCGCCATGGTTGACGTTATCGCCGCCCCGGCGATCCATGTAGATCGAATACACCACGAACAGGATGGCGTAGAGGATCGCGGGCATCGGAATGATAAACACCAGGATCTTCGACCACGGAGCGATCAGCACATAAGCGAACAGCACGGCGGACACCGCGCCCGACGCGCCAAGGCTGGTGTAACCGGCATTCTTGCGGTTCTTCATATACGTCGGAAGAATCGAAAAGAGCAGCGCGCCGATATAGAACGTGACGAAGCCCAAGGGTCCCATCGAGGCGGTGTAGAGCTGCTCCATGACCCGGCCGAAGAAGAACAGCGTGAGCATGTTGAAGAACAGGTGGCCGAAATCCGCGTGCACCAGGCCATAGCTCACCAGGCGGTAGTACTCGCGGCTGCGGTTGATCGCGGGTGGCCACAGCACCAGGTCATCCATGAGCCGGCGGTTTTGTAGCGCGATGAACGAGACCACACAGGTCACGAGGATAATGAGGATCGTGGTGATCATGCGTGACGACTGCGTCCTGGAAACGGCAAACCAGCGCGCATCTTGGCGGCATCGCGCGGGCTTGTGAACCCCGCCACACCCCCGATGGGGGCTATCATTCACGCCCCCCCCTTCCCCACCCCTGCCGATGTCCCCCATTCGATACAAGCAGCTCGATGTCTTCGCCGCCCGCCATGGCGGTGGCAACCCCCTCGGCGTAGTGATCGATGCCCAGGGCTGGTCGGACGAACGCATGCAGCGCTTTGCCCACTGGACCAACCTGGTCGAGACCACGTTCCTGCTCCCGGCACGTGCCGAAGGCGCCGATTACCGCGCGCGTATCTTCACGCCCAGCAAGGAAATTCCCTTCGCCGGCCACCCCACGATCGGCAGCGCGCATGCCGCGCTGGACGCCGGCCTGATCACGCCGGATGCGGCAGGCGTCGTCTGGCAGGAATGCGGCGCCGGCGTGCTTCCGATCCTCGTGGAAGGGACGGGTCCCGAGCGCGAGCTGTTCGTGCAATCGCCCAAGGCGCGCGTCGTCGGCGATGCCTCGCGCGGCGGCGAATGCCTTTCAAGCGTGCTCTATGGCGTCGCCCTCGGCGCGCTGAAGCCGGCCTGCGTGGAAGGTGGCCGCCGCTGGTGGGTTGCTGAATTTGCCGATGAAGCCGCCCTGCGCGGCTGGCGGCCCGATCACGCGGCCATCCGTGCCCTGGCGCTGGCCACCGATACGCTGGGCCTGTGCATCTTCGCACGCACCCCCGAAGGCCTGGCCGTCCGCGCCTTTCCCGCGGGCGTCGGCATTGTCGAGGATCCCGCCTCGGGCGCCGCCAACGGCCTGATTGCCGCTTACGTCGCCACGCATGACACCAGCGGTGCACTGGCCAGGGGTTATGTCGTCAGCCAGGGCCGCGAAGTGGGCCACGATGCCCGGATCATCATTCGCATCGAGGGCGAACACGTGTGGGTGGGCGGCCGCACCAACACCATCATCGATGGCAGCGTGGATTGGCGCGACGCCTGATCACTCAGGCGCCCATCGCTTCATCCAGGCGCAGGGTCAGGCACTTCGCCGCCCCACCGGACTTCATGTACTCATCGAGGGCGACCTCGATGACCATGAACCCGGCAGCCTCCAGACGCGAACGCAAATCCGGGCTGGCACGGTTGAGGATAACCACGCGGCCCACGTTCACCGCGTTGCAGGCGAATGCCACGGCATCGTGTTCATCCACGATGATCCGCTCTGAAGGCGGCACGTGGCGCTCGATCAGCGCGAGCGAGGCCGCATCGAAGGCCGCCGGGAAATACAGCGTGTAGCCATTCGCCAGCGGACAGAAACACGTGTCCAGGTGGTAGAAGCGCGGATCGGCCAGCTTCAGTGGCAGCACCTCGACATCCAGCAACCGGGCCAGCGCCGGGGCGGCATCCAGGTCGGAGCGGTGGCCGTGGCCCATCCACAGGCGACGGTTCGTCCCGCGATCGAACAGCGCATCACCGGCACCCTCGAAGAAGATGCCGTCCGGCAGTTCCACGATATCGAAGCCGTGCCGGGCAAAGAACGCATGGTTATGCGGCTCTTCGCCCTTGCGCTCGTCGTAGCGAAAGCGGCTGGGCACGAAGCTGTTGCCGAACACCAGGCCCGCGTTCGCGGCGAACACCATATCGGGCTGCCCCGGTGCCGGGGGCTGGATCACCACGTCGGCGTGGCGCTGCACCGTCTCACGAAGCGCATCCCACTGACGCTCGGAGCGTTCGCTCGTGGTGTCATGTACATGGCCGGTCATCCAGGGATTGATGACGTAGCTGACCTCGAAATACGTGGGGGCGCACATCAGGATGCGAGGCACCGTGCGCTCGAAGGTCGGGGTCGTTTCTGCCATGGAAGCTATGCGCCTTGACGGGGGAACGAGCCCCCATCATGGCAGAAAGGCGCGGTGGCGCGTCAATGCAGGCCGTCGCAGATCGCATCCACCGAAAGCGAGGAGAAATGCAGCTCCATCAGCGCCTCGCGCAGGGACTCCCGGGAGTTTACCTCGCTCTCCACCTGCTCACCGACACTGGCGGGCGAGACGTGGACGAAGCGGTGGCCATCCTGGTACGCGATGCCTTCGTCGTGCACGGTCTGCTTGGTCAGCACCTTGAACGTGCCGTCGTTCGACTCACGCACGGTCACCGCCCGGCCCTCGTGCTGGCCCTCGTACACCGTTTTCCAGCTTGCGGTCATGTTTTCTCGCCTGGGAAGCCGCACAACATCGTGCCGCCCGATTGTCACCAACCCGGCGGCGTAGCGATTGTGAAGACGTGCGTAAAAACGCTCTAACGCTTCAATCCTTCAGGTTGGCCCGGGCGGCGGCCACGCGGGCCAGGCCGGCCCAGTCGATGTCACCATCCCCGCGGCCCAGCGATTCCAGCAAGGCGTCGTGCAGGACGCTCGCCACGGGCATCGGTACCCGCCGGGCCTCGGCCGCTGCGCGGGCCAGGCCCACATCCTTGAAACCCAGGCTGAGCTTGAACCCGACCGGCTCGTAGGTGTTCGCGGCGATCATGCCGCCGTAGATCTTGTACACCGGCGCGGAAAACAGGGTGTTCTGCATGACCTCGAGGAAATCCTTCGCCTCCACCCCATAGGACCGGGTCAGCGCGCTGGCCTCGGCCATGCTTTCGATAGCGGCGCCGATGAGGAAATTGCCGCCGATCTTCACCACGGCGGCGCGGATCGGGTCATCGCCCATGGGCCACACCTTCGCCGCCAGCAGCTCCAGCAGCGGCTGCACCTTCGCGATGGCCGCGGGCTTGCCGGAAG